>DASTDZ010000066.1:0-10958 GCA_035710105.1 Sphingomicrobium sp.
CACCGCCGTCGCTTCGCCCCCGCCGATGCACAGCGAGGCAACGCCGCGCTTGAGCCCGCGGTCCTGGAGCGCCGCGACGAGAGTCGTCAGGATGCGCGCGCCGCTCGCCCCGATCGGGTGGCCGAGAGCAGTCGCGCCGCCGTTGACGTTGATCTTCTCGTGGGGGATGCCGATGTCGCGCATGGCGATCATCGCGACGCAGGCGAATGCCTCGTTGACCTCGAACAGGTCAACGTCCTCGACGCTCCAGCCGGCTTTCTCGAGCACCTTCTGGATCGCCGGCACCGGCGCGGAGGTGAACTTGGCGGGCTCCTGCGCGTGCGCGGCGTGGGCAACGACCCGGGCGATCGGCGCCTTGCCCAGCTTCTCGGCGACGCTCTGCCGGGTCAACACCAGGGCGGCGGCGCCGTCGCTGATCGAGCTCGAGGTTGCGGCGGTAATCGTCCCATCCTTGGCGAAGGCGGCCTTCAATTGCGGGATCTTCTCGGGATTGCCCTTGCCCGGCTGCTCGTCGGTGTCGACCGTGACTTCGCCCTTGCGGGTGGTGACCGTGACCGGGACGACCTCTTTCTTGAACCTCCCGGTCTCGATCGCCTCGTTGGCGCGGCGGAGGCTCTCGATCGCGTAATTGTCCATGCTTTCGCGGGTGAACTGATATTCGCGCGCCGCATCCTCGGCGAACGTGCCCATCGCCCGGCCCTTATCATAGGCGTCCTCGAGCCCGTCGAGCATCATATGGTCGTAGAAGGTGTCGTGGCCGATGCGCGCGCCGCCGCGATATTTCATCGACAAATAGGGCGCGTTCGACATGCTCTCCATGCCGCCGGCGACGATGACGTCGGCCGAACCGACCTTCAGCATGTCGTGAGCGAAGATCGCCGCCTGCATGCCCGACCCGCAGACCTTGTTGACGGTGACCGCCTCGGCGGAGCGGGGGAGGCCGGCGCCCAGGGCCGCCTGGCGCGCGGGAGCCTGGCCGAGGCCGGCGGGAAGGACGTTGCCCATGAACACCTTGTCGACCTGCTCGCCGGAGATCCCGGCGCGCTCGACCGCCGCTTTGACCGCGGTCGCGCCGAGCTCGGTGGCGGAGAGCGGCGACAGCGCGCCCTGGAAGCTGCCCATCGGTGTGCGGGCATAAGAGAGGATGACGATCGGGTCGGTATCGGGTGTCGTGGCCATGAAATGCTCCAAGTTGTTGCGCCGCACATAGTCAGTGGTCGCGCCTTGTCCAAGTCTTGGCGGGGATGCTAGCGCCCCTCGCAATAGGGAGGCTGCACGAATGTCCGAGCCCGGACTTGATTTCGACCTCGGCGAGATGGCCGACACGATCCGCGAGACGACGCGGCGCTTCGCCGCCGACAGAATTGCGCCGATCGCCGCGAAGATCGACGAGACCGACGAATTCCCGATCCATCTGTGGCCGCAGATGGGCGAGCTCGGCCTGCACGGCATCACCGTCGAGGAGGAATATGGTGGCCTCGGGCTCGGCTATCTCGAGCATGTCGTCGCGCAGGAAGAGGTGGCGCGCGCGTCGGCCTCGGTCGGACTGAGCTACGGCGCCCACTCGAACCTGTGCGTCAACCAGATCCGCCGCTGGGGCAATGACGAGCAGAAGCGCAAATATCTGCCCAAGCTGATCAGCGGCGAGCATGTCGGCGCCCTGGCAATGAGCGAGTCCGGTGCCGGAAGCGACGTCGTCGGGATGAAGCTGAAGGCCGAAAAGAGCGGCAACGGCTACCGGCTCAACGGCACCAAGTTCTGGATCACCAACGGGCACCAGGCCGACACGCTGGTCGTCTATGCCAAGACGGGCGAGGGCAGCCGCGGGATCACGGCCTTCCTCATCGAGAAAGGGATGGAGGGCTTCTCGCCCGGGCAGAAGATCGACAAGCTCGGGATGCGCGGTTCCCCGACCAGCGAACTGGTGTTCGACAATTGTTTCGTCCCGCCGGAGAATTTGCTCGGCGAGGAGAATGAGGGCGTCGCCGTGCTGATGAGCGGCCTCGACTATGAGCGCACGGTGCTCGCCGGAATCCAGATCGGGATCATGCAGGCCTGTCTCGACGTCGTCCTGCCCTACGTCCGCGAGAGGAAGCAGTTCGGAAAGCCGATCGGCAGCTTCCAGCTGATGCAGGCTAAGATCGCCGACATGTATGTCGCTTTGAACAGCGCGCGCGCTTACGCCTATCAGGTCGCGAAGGCCTGCGACGCGGGAAAGACCACGCGCTTCGACGCGGCCGGAGCGATCCTGCTGGCATCCGACAATGCGGTGAAGGTGGCGAGCGAGGCAGTGCAGGCGCTTGGCGGCGCGGGCTACACCAAGGACTGGCCGGTCGAGCGCTATTACCGCGACGCCAAGCTGCTCGACATCGGCGCCGGCACCAACGAGATCCGGCGGATGCTGATCGGGCGGGAGCTCATAGGCGCATGAGCGCGCTCCGCCTCGACACGAAGATAGACACCGGCAGCGAGGGATATCGCGCGCGGCTAGAGCACAACCGCAAGCTCGTCGAAAAGCTTCGCTCCGACGTCGCCGAAGCGGCGAAGGGCGGTCCCGAAAAGCATCGCAAGCGCCACGTCGAGCGCGGCAAATTGCTTCCCCGCGAGCGAGTCGAGCGGCTGCTCGACCCCGGCTCGCCGTTCCTCGAGATCGGCCAACTCGCCGCCTGCGACATGTACGCCGGGGAGGTGCCGGGCGCCGGGATCATCGCCGGAATCGGGCGGGTGTCGCGCCGCCAGGTTATGATCGTGTGCAACGACGCGACGGTCAAAGGCGGCACTTATTATCCGGTCACCGTCAAGAAGCATTTGCGCGCGCAGGAGATCGCGGAAGCGAACCGGCTGCCGTGCGTCTATCTGGTCGACAGCGGCGGCGCCAACCTGCCGCACCAGGCCGAGGTCTTCCCCGACCGCGACCATTTCGGGCGGATTTTCTACAACCAGGCGCAGATGAGCGCGAAGGGCATAGCCCAGATCGCCTGCGTGATGGGCAGCTGTACCGCCGGCGGCGCCTACGTTCCGGCGATGAGCGACGAGAGCGTCATCGTGAAGGAGCAGGGGACCATCTTCCTCGGCGGCCCGCCACTGGTAAAGGCTGCGACCGGCGAGGAGATCAGCGCCGAGGATTTGGGCGGCGGCGATTTACACGCGCGCAAGAGCGGCGTCGTCGATCATTTGGCGGAGAACGATGAGCATGCGCTGACCATCGTCCGCGACATCGTATCGACTCTCCAGCCCGGCCCGGCAGCCGACATCGAATTGCGGGAGCCGCGGCCGCCGGCCTTCGACCCGGAGGAATTGTACGGCATCATCCCGGAGGACGTGCGCGCGCCTTATGACGTGCATGAAGTGATCGCGCGGATCGTCGACGGCAGCGAGTTCCACGAGTTCAAGCCGCTATACGGAGCGACGCTCGTCACCGGCTTCGCGCACATCTGGGGAATGCCGGTCGCGATCCTCGCCAATAACGGGATCCTGTTCAGCGAAAGCGCGGTCAAGGGCGCGCATTTCATCGAGCTCGCGGCGATGCGCCGGACGCCCCTGCTGTTCCTTCAGAACATTTCGGGGTTCATGGTCGGCGGCAAATATGAGGCCGAAGGGATTGCCAAGCATGGCGCCAAGCTGGTGACGGCGGTGGCGACTGTGCAGGTGCCAAAGATCACCTTGCTGATCGGCGGCAGCTTCGGCGCCGGCAATTATGGGATGGCGGGCCGCGCCTATTCCCCGCGCTTCCTGTTCACCTGGCCCAACAGCCGCATCAGCGTGATGGGCGGCGAGCAGGCCGCGTCCGTGCTCGCCACCGTCCACCGCGACGCCGACAAGTGGGACGAGCGCGAAGCCGAGGCGTTCAAGGCGCCGATCCGCCAGAAGTATGAGGACGAAGGCAACCCGTGGCACGCGACCGCGCGGCTGTGGGACGACGGCATCATCGACCCGGCGCAGACCCGCGACGTCCTCGGGCTCGCCTTCGCCGCCTGCCTCAACGCGCCGATCCCCGAGCGGCCACGCTTCGGCGTGTTCAGGATGTGACGATGCTGTTGACCGCCCTTGTGCTTGCCGCCGCGCCGGTCGACGACCGTGGGCAGGTGATCGCCGCGGTCGATTCCTTCATGGAAGCGATCAGGAGCGGCGACCGGACCGCCTTCGAGCGCGTGCTTCACCCGGACGGAATCGCCTTCATTCATGGCTATGTCGAGGGCCGGCACGGGCTTCGGCTGCGCCCCAACAAGCAGACGGTCGAGGGCATTACCGGTGGCACGAGCCGATTCGTCGAACGCTACTGGAACCCAACGGTGCTCGTGCACCGCGATATCGCGCACTTCTGGGCGCCTTACTCCTTCGATGTCGACGGCAAGCGCTCGCATTGCGGGATCGACAGTTTCAGCCTTGTCCGTGTCGAGGGCGAATGGAAGCTGACCAACATGTCGTGGACGGTCGAGCCGCTGGAGCGTTGCGCCGAGCTTGGTGAGTCGAAGCCGTGATGAAACCCCATTTCATCGCCAACATCGGGGAGCGCGATTGATGCTGCTCGCTTTACTCCTGGCCATTGCAACGCCGCCGCCGCAATGCCCACCCGTCGAACTGGTGGTGGACAAGGGCATGCCCGCGAGCTTCGGACCGGCACTCCTGAAACAGGTGAAAGCCAGTTTCTCCCAAGCCTATGCGAAGGCCTGCGCCAAGGGCATTCTCAAGTCGGAATCGCTGCTTCCCGATGAGGCGCGCGGGCGGCTTTATCTCCTGAACGCTCCC
The DNA here is from genome assembly GCA_035710105.1 of Sphingomicrobium sp. Taxonomy (GTDB): domain Bacteria; phylum Pseudomonadota; class Alphaproteobacteria; order Sphingomonadales; family Sphingomonadaceae; genus Sphingomicrobium. The sequence goes on from DASTDZ010000066.1 coordinate 4,750, forward strand.
GAGGCGAACGTCGCGAGCATCTACACCGCCGATAACGGCCAGATTCTGCTCGAATATTATTTCGTCACCACGGACGGGAAAACGCACGTTCCGCCAGCCGAAGAGCTGGAAGAAGCGATCTACTGCCGCGTCGTTGGCGCGACCGAGGCCGAGCAGGAGGAGAGCGGACGCTGCCTGCCCGATTGATGAAGTCGCTGCTCGTCGCCAATCGCGGGGAAATCGCGTGCCGGGTGATCCGGACCGCGCGGCGGCTCGGCATCCGCACGGTCGCGGTCTATTCGGATGCGGATCGCGACGCGCTCCACGTGCGGATGGCCGACGAGGCCGTGCACATCGGCCCGAGTCCGGCGCGGGAATCCTATCTGGTCGGCGAAAAGATCATCGCCGCTGCCAAGGCTACGAAAGCGCAGGCGATCCATCCAGGCTATGGCTTTCTTTCCGAAAATGCCGACTTCGCCGAGGCCGTGATCGGCGCGGGGCTGATTTGGGTCGGACCGAAGCCGGATTCCATTCGCGCCATGGGCCTCAAGGACGCGGCCAAGACAATCATGGCCGAGGCGGGTGTGCCGGTGACTCCGGGCTATCTCGGCGAGAACCAGGATCCGAAGCGGCTCAAGAAGGAGGCCGAAGCGGTCGGCTGGCCGGTGCTGATCAAGGCGGTCGCGGGAGGCGGCGGCAAGGGCATGCGCCGCGTTGACGATGCGAAGGGCTTCGACGACGCGCTCGAAAGCGCCAAGCGGGAGGCGGCCTCCAGCTTCGGTGACGACCGCGTCCTCATCGAGAAATACATCCTCTCGCCGCGGCACATTGAGGTGCAGGTGTTCGGCGACAGCAAGGGGAACGTCGTTCATCTGTTCGAACGCGATTGCTCGCTCCAGCGCCGCCATCAGAAGGTCATCGAGGAAGCGCCGGCTCCGGGAATGGACGAAGCGACACGCGAAGCGGTCTGTTCGGCGGCCGTCCGCGCCGCGAAGGCAGTGAACTACGAGGGCGCGGGAACCGTCGAGTTTATCGCCGACGCGTCTGACGGGCTTCGCGCCGACCGCATCTGGTTCATGGAAATGAACACGCGCCTTCAGGTCGAACATCCCGTCACGGAGCAGATCACCGGCGAGGACCTGGTCGAATGGCAGCTGCGCGTCGCGAGCGGCGAGAAGGTGCCCAGGAAGCAGGACGAGCTGTCGATCAAGGGCCACGCGATCGAGGCGCGGCTCTATGCCGAGGACCCCGCCAAGGGCTTCCTGCCGAGCGTCGGCAGGCTCGAGCATTTCGACCTGGGGGACGAAGGCCGGATCGAAACCGGAGTCGAGGAGGGCGACGCCATCTCCCCCTTCTACGACCCGATGATCGCCAAACTGGTCGCTTGCGGCGAGACGCGGGAGGAGGCGATCGACGAGCTGGCCGCGATCCTCGACAACGTCGAGGTGTGGCCGGTCCGGACGAATGCGGCATTCCTGTTCAACGCGATCCTCCACCCCGCTTTCGCGAGCGGCGTGATCGATACTCATTTCATCGAGCGGCACCTCGACGAGCTGGTGCCGGGGGCCGAGCCGGGCGAAGCGATCTGGCGCGCCGCCGCCTCAATCGCGACCGCGATTCCCGAAGACGAGGAGGAACTAGCGGGGCTGGCCGGCTTCCGGCTGAATGCCGATCCGGCCCACAGGATCGCGCTTGCCCATGATGGCGAGTTCAGGACCATTTCGCTCGATGGCGACGAACCCGTGGCCGCCGTTTCAGGCTTCCGCGACGACGAGCGGGTGGTCGTCTTCCACGAAGGCCAGGCATTCGAATTCGACCTGACATGCCGGGGAAGCGTCGGCGGCCATGGCCTCGCCGACGGGGTCATAGCTGCGCCGATGCCCGGCAAGGTGACGGCGGTGGAGGTTTCGAAGGGCGAAAAGGTTGCCAAGGGACAAAGGTTGTTGACCTTGGAAGCGATGAAAATGGAGCATGGGCTCGTCTCTCCGTTCGACGGCGTGGTTGCCGAGCTTGCTGCGAAAGCCGGCGCGCAGGTGAGCGAAGGCGCGGTGCTGGCCAAGATTGAACCGACCAGCGCTGCGGCGTAGGCCGGAGTTTAGATCCGAAAAGAGAGAAGCTGGGCCCCGGCCTTCGCCTGGGAACAAGGAGGAAGAATGGACATCAACGGTATCAGCGCGGTTGTGACGGGCGCCGCATCAGGGCTCGGCGAGGCGACGGCGCGTGAGCTCGCCAAGCGCGGCGCAAAGGTCGCGGTGTTCGACCGCGACGCCGACAAGGGCGAAAAGGTCGCGGCCGAGATCGGCGGCATCTTCTGCGAAGTCGATGTCACCAGCGACGACAAGGTCAGGGCGGCCTTCGAAAAAGCCCGCGAGGCGCACGGTCAGGAGCGCGTGCTTGTCAATTGCGCGGGAGTCGCCAACGCGGCGAAGACGGTGGGGCGCGACAAGGAAACCAAGGAGCCGAAATTCTACCCGATGGTACAGTTCGAGCTCGCCATTCAGATCAATCTCATCGGCACGTTCCGCTGCATCGCCCATTCGGCGTTCGGGATGGTCGGCCTGAACCCACTAGCCGACGGCGAACGCGGCGTTATCATCAACACGGCCTCGGTCGCGGCCCAGGATGGCCAGATCGGCCAGGCCGCCTATTCGGCCTCCAAGGGCGGCGTTCTGGCGATGGCGCTGCCGATCGCTCGCGACCTGATGAACGAGGGCATCCGCGTCAACACCATCCTTCCAGGGGTGTTCAAGACGCCGATGGTGGCGATGATGCCGCAGGGCGTCCAGGAAGCGCTCGCCGCGCAGGTCCCATTCCCCAAGCGGCTCGGCCAGCCCGAGGAATATGCGCGGCTCGCGTGTTTCATGGTCGAAAATCCGTACATGAACGCGGAAAGCGTGCGGCTCGACGGCGGCATCCGCATGGCGCCGAGGTGAGAGCCACCAAGCGCAGTGAGGCCGGCGTGAAGCGCCGCCCGAACTGGGCGAGAGATGGCGAACCCCGGCCGCCCTCCTTAAGGAGGAGCGACGGCGCGAATTCACTTCGCGCCGGCTTGAAACTTTAGCATGGACCCCAGCCTTCGCTGGGGTGACGGTGAGGCTTGAATCACAAGCAGCTTCTCGAAGACATTGCCGTTGCCGCCGCGGAAGCGGGCGAGGCGATCCTCAAGATCGTCGAGGGCGGTTTCGAGGTCGAATCCAAGGATGATCTGTCTCCCGTGACGATCGCCGACCGGGCGGCCGAGCTCATCATCCTTGCCGCGCTTGCCAAGGCGGCGCCCGGCGTTCCGGTGGTGGCCGAGGAGGAAGTTGCCGCTGGGCGGATCCCGGCCTTCGATGACACCTATTTCCTCGTCGATCCGCTTGACGGCACCAAGGAATTCATTCGCGGCGGCGACGATTACACCGTCAACATCGGGCTGATCGCCGGGGGCAGCCCCCTGCTCGGGGCGGTGTTCGCACCGGCCCGGGGCACAATTTATGCAGGACTGGCGGGCGAGGGCGCGTGGCTCCAGGATGGCGAAGGCCGCCGGGCGATACAGGTGCGCGAACGCGGTCCGGCGATCACCGCCGTCGCCTCCAAGTCGCACTTCAATCAGCCGACCGCCGATTATCTCGTCGAAGCGGTCGGCGAATGCGACTATGTCGGCATTGGATCGAGCCTCAAATTCTGCATCGTCGCCGAAGGCAGGGCAGACATCTACCCGCGGCTGGCTCCGACCAGCGAATGGGATACTGCGGCGGGGCACGCGGTGCTTCTTGCCGCCGGCGGCCGGGTCGACGGGCCGGACGGGGACGCGTTGCGATATGGCAAGCGCGCCTTCCTCAACCGCGGCTTCGTCGCGACCGCGGGCTGGAAAGCACCGCCGATCGGGCCGTTCCTCGAGCCCTTTTCGGGCGGCGGCGAGCTTCCCGCCGGAACCTGAGCCGGTTGTCAGTCAGCTGGGTCCAGGAGCGCACTTCTCCAGCCTAGCCGGCCGAGCCATTCGGAATCGGCCGGCGAACGCTCCGGCTTCGAAAGACCCTGCAGCAGCTCGAGCTGCTGCCGCGCCACTTCCAGCCGGTCGTAAAGCTGGCGCGCCTCCAGTGAAACGGCTTCATGGGTGCGGAGACTCCAGGCGACGGCCTGCGCTCCATCAATGGCGTCGGAGAGGCGCGCAAGCCACTCCGCGCGCGATGCGATACTCTGCTTCATCCTGACCCCCGAAGGCTGCCAGCCTTTCCTCCCCGATTCCCTTCATAGCAGGTCGCAAGCCGGTGATGGTGAGAGATTGGTTCATTATGGAGCCGAAACCGGCTGACTTTTCTCCGAATTGCGCGTTAAGCCCGTCATTGCTCGGTTTTGCTTTTTTGGGGGTCGCCCATGGACGCTTTGTTGACCGAGCCCTCGCTATCGTACGGAGGCCCACCGCCGCTGCTACTTGCGGCGAGCAGCGATTCCGCGATGCGCCGGGCGCGACTAACCGCACAATCTTCGGGGCTCAGAATCGGTGCCGAGCTCGACATAGGGGCGGCCGCGTCTCGGCTTGCGCAACAGGCTGCCGCCTCGGCGATCTGGATCGAGGTCGACGGCGAATGCGGGCCCGAGCTCGAATCGCTTCTGGACGAGGTCGACGAGGCTGTTTCCGGACGCCGGTTCGGGGCGGTTCTGTCGCTGAGCACGGACATGATCGACCGCCTCGGGCCGCGGCTGTTCGACGGCATGGCCCAGGTCGTCATCGACGCGGACCCGGTCGAGCGCGCGGCTTCCCTGGCGACTGCGACCGCGCTTGCAAGGGCTCCGGAGCGGGCGAACGATGTTTTCCGCGATCCTGGCGCCGAGCGCCTTCGCCAGCTCAGTGACGAGGTCGGCAGGATCGCCGCGACGCTCGCGCGCCTGTCGACGGTGCCGGTCGGGCCGGAGCCTGAAAAAGTGAAGCCCGAGGTGGACACCGCCCCCGAAGTTCCCGTCGAGCTTGTGCGCTCGGTCATCCGCGCGCGCAGGCTTCGCGGCCGCTACTTCTCCGAGGATCTGTTCGCCGACCCCGCATGGGACATGCTTCTCGACCTGCTCCAGGCGGAGATCGCGCAGCTTCGGGTGCCGGTGTCGAGCCTATGCATCGCGGCCGCGGTCCCGGCGACGACTGCGCTGCGCTGGCTCAAGAGCATGACCGACAAGGGCATTTTCGTTCGCCGCGCCGATCCCCATGACGGGCGGCGGGTGTTCGTCGAGCTGTCGCGCGAGTCGAGCCTCGCCATGCGCCGCTATTTCGCCGAGGTTGGAAGGACCGCTGTGGCTTGAGTTCCTCCCTGCGCGATGCCGTGGGAGGGGGACGATGCTGCGCAGCGGGTCGCTGGTGGGCGGTGACGGGCTCGAACCGCCGACCCTCTCGGTGTAAACGAGATGCTCTACCAGCTGAGCTAACCGCCCGTGCCCGTTTCACTGGGGATGGCCGCGCGCCAGGTCAAGCGGGCTAGAAGCGGATCCAGCCCAGAAGCACGAGGAGCAGCAAGGTCCCCGCGGCGCTGATCACCAGCGAGAGTAAGCAGCCGGTGCGGTTCGAGAAGAACAGGAACATTGACGGCCCAATGACTGCAATGACTGAGTTCCCTTAAAGGCTCCGCACCAGCTTCACCGCCATAGCGATCCACGGGGGGTTGGCGACGACCTGCTGGCGGCCGCCGGCTTCGAGCGGCAGCAACTGGAGCTTGTCCTCGTCGCGGTTGATCAGCCGGCCAAAGAGGAAACGGCCGGCGGGGCGGGGGACGAGGACATCGCGGTTGAGGGCCTGGGCGAACTCCCCCGGCTGCAACGTCCGGCACCACAGCTCGTCGCCGGCGCGGTAGTCGCCGACGCTCGCCGCAACGGTGACTCCGACGGCCCCCGGGCCGGGACGCGGCGGGACCAGGATCGCGGTCCGCCTCGGTGCCGTTGCGCCGCGCGCCCCGAGGATCGCCGCGACAGGAAGCTCGGCCCCGCCCTCGCCGCTGGCGACAAGGTCGCCTGCGTCCACCCCAAGCGCGTCGGCAATCCGGTTCAGCCAGGCCAGCGACACTGTCCTCGTGCCGGTCTCAAGCCGCCCGATCGTCTGCGGCGTCGTCGGCGGGTCGCAACGCTGCGCGACCTCGTCGAGAGTCAGCCCGCGGGCTTTTCGAACTTCGCGAATCCGGGTGATCATCGACCGAGCTCCTGAACCAACCTGGTTTTTCCTCTGTCCTACAACTTTGCCGCTGTGGCAAGGCTTGGGCAATTAT
>DASTDZ010000067.1:0-19882 GCA_035710105.1 Sphingomicrobium sp.
GTCGAAGTTGACGACGTGGCTGACGCCCGGGATGTCGATCCCGCGCGCGGCGATGTCGGTCGCCACCAGCACCCGCATGTCACCCGACTTGAACGCCGCGAGCGCCCGCTCGCGCTGCGCCTGGCTCTTGTTGCCGTGGATCGCGCCAGCGGGGATTCCCGCCGCCTCGAGCAGGCGGACGATCTTGTCGGCGCCGTGCTTGGTACGGCTGAACACCAACGCGCGCTCGATCGGCTGCGCCTTCAGATAGGTGGCGAGCAGCGCCGCCTTCTCCGCCTGGTTGACCATCGTCACGCGCTGATCGACGCGGTCGACCGTGGTCGCGGTCGGAGTGACCGAGACTTCGGCCGGGTCGGTCAGGTAACGGTCGGCCAGGTCCTTGATCGCCTTGGGCATGGTCGCCGAGAAGAACAGGGTCTGCCGCTTTTTCGGGATCAGGCTGACGATGCGCTTCAATGCGTGGATGAAGCCGAGGTCGAGCATCTGGTCTGCCTCGTCGAGGACGAGGATCTCGAGCTCGGACAGGCTGAGCGCGCGCTGGTCGATCAAATCGAGCAGCCGGCCCGGCGTGGCGACGAGCACGTCGAGCCCGCGCGAAACCGTGCGGACGCTCTTCGAGTTGGGGACGCCGCCGAAGACGACGCCCGCCGACAGGTGCATGAACCGGCCGTAGGCCTGGGCGCTGGCGGCGATCTGCGAGGCAAGCTCGCGGGTCGGCGCGAGCACCAGCATCCGCGCGTGGCCCGGCCGGGGCCTGCGGTTGGCGGCGGCGAGCCGCTGCAGCGAAGGCAGCATGAAGGCCGCGGTCTTGCCGGTGCCGGTCTGGGCGATGCCCAGAAGGTCGCGGCCGGTCAGGACCGTCGGAATGGCCTGCAGCTGGATCGGCGTCGCCTGGGCGTAATCTTTCGCCGCGAGCGCGTCGAGAAGGGGCTTGGAAAGCCCCAAGGACATGAATGACATTATGATAATTCCAATATGAGGCGGGCCGCGCGAACGCGGTCCGAAAAAGGGGTCAAGAGCGCCCCGCGTGAATTGGAGAGCAAGTCGATCGAGACGCGGGCCGGGTCCCCGGACATTGCCGGGACCGTTCACGCCGCTTGCAGAAAGCGCCTCGTGTTGCAGTGCAATATAGGGGCAGAAGTTAAAAAGTCCACCTGCGGTCAATCCAGGCGGACGATTCCCGGTTCGACATGGAAGCGCGTGGCGGCACCGATGCCGTCGAACAGCGCGGCTTCCGTGGCGGTCATCCACACCTGGCCGCGGCCCTCGAGCCGCGCGAACAAGGCCGATCGGCGCTTCGGGTCGAGGTGGGCGGCGACCTCGTCGAGAAGCAGCACGGGCGGCTGGCCGCGCTTTTCGGCGACCAGCTCGGCATGGGCCAGCACCAGGCCGAGTAGCAACGCCTTCTGCTCGCCGGTCGAGGACTGGGCGGCCGGCATCGCCTTCGCCCGGTGGGTGACGGCAAGGTCCTGCCGGTGCGGGCCGGCGAGCGCCCGACCGGCGGCGGCATCGCGCGACCGGCCTTGCCTTAGCTGCCCGGCCAGGTCGCCTAGCTCCCAGCCCTCGAGCGCGATCCCGGCGCGCGCGAAGGCGTCGTCCGGAGCGCCGGCGGTTCGCTCGTCGAGCGCGGCGACGGCACGCGCACGCGCCTCGGCGATCGCCGCGCCATGCTCGGCCATCTGCGCCTCCAGCGCATCGAGCCAGGCCGGGTCGGGCGGCCCTTCCTCGGCCAGCAGCTTGTTGCGCGCGCGCATCGCCGCCTCGTAGCGCGAGGAATGGTGGGCATGGCCGGGCTCCAGCGCCAGCACCAGCCGGTCGAGGAAGCGCCGCCGCTGCCCCGCCGGGCCGGTAAACAGCCGGTCCATCGCCGGGGTCAGCCACAGCACCGCCAGCCATTGCCCGAGCGAATTGGCCGAGGCCGGGGCGCCGTTGATCCGTACCTGGCGCCGTTCGGGCGCGGACGGCTCGGTGCCGGTGCCGATGTCCGTGTCGTCGAGCCGCGCGGCGACCGCGAAGCCGCCGCTGCCGCCCTTGCGCGCCATTTCCGGAAGCGCTGCGCCGCGAAGCCCTCGCCCCGGCGAAAGCAGCGACACGGCCTCGAGCAAATTGGTCTTGCCGGCGCCATTGTCGCCGTGGAGCAGGACGAAGCCCGGCCCAGGCGCCACAAGCGCGTCCGCGTAGGATCGGAAATCGGTCAGGACGAGGCGGGAGACGTGCACGTGCGGCGGCTTAGCCGCTACTGCGCCCGCCGGTCGATGACTTCGTAATGGGCGGCGTGGCTGTCGAAGCGCTTGAGCACCGCGCGGGCCGCATCGGGGACGTGGCTGACGCTGTAATCCTCGCCCATGAATGCCCTGATGGTCTCGCGGCTGTCGAACCACATCAAGGTCTGGAATTCGACTTCGTCGCCAAGTTCGCGCTTCATCAGGTCGATGTGGCGGAAGCCGGGGATTTGCCGCGCTTCGATCTCCGGGATTACCTCGCCGCGGACGATCCGTTCATAGGCCTTGGCATTGTCGGGCGTCGTCCAGCCCCGCCACAGACGGCAGATCAACTTACACCCTCATCGGCATGAGCACGTAGAGCGCGTTCGACTTGTCATTCTCGCGAAGCAGGGTCGGCGCGGCGGCGTCGGCCAGGTGCACCTCGACCGTGTCGCCGTCGATCTCTCCGAGGATGTCGAGCAGATAGCGGGCGTTGAAACCGATCTCGAGCCCGTCCGAGCCATAGTCGGCGGGAATCTCCTCGGTCGCGGTGCCGCTTTCGGGGCTGGTCACCGACAGCGTCACCTTGTCGCGGTCGACGCTCATCTTCACCGCGCGAGTCTTCTCCGAAGCGATGGTCGAGACGCGGTCGACGCCCGAGGCGAAGGTCTTGGGGTCGAGCTTCAAGAGCTTGTCGTTGGCGGTCGGGATCACCCGGTTGTAGTCGGGGAAGGTGCCGTCGATCAGCTTGCTGGTCAGGACCGCGCTGCCGAGCCCGAAGCGGATCTTGCTTGCCGACAGCGAAATTTCGACCGTGCCTTCGACCTCCTCGAGCAGCTTCCTCAATTCGGCCACGCATTTCCTGGGGATGATGATGTCGGGCATCCCGTCGGCGCCGTCGGGCTTGGGAAGGACGACCCGCGCGAGCCGGTGCCCGTCGGTCGCCGCGGCCTTGAGCTGGTCGTCGGCGACATGGAGGAATATGCCCATCAGATAGTAGCGGGTTTCCTCGCTGGAGATGGCGAAGCGGGTCTTGTCGATGATCTGCCTGAGTGTCGCCGCCGGAAGCTCGAAGCGCGTCGGCAGCTCGCCTTCGGAAATCACAGGGAAATCGTCGCGCGGGAGCGTCGACAGGTGGAACCGCGAGCGCCCTGCCGACAGGTGCATCTTGCCCTCGGCGACGTTCAGCTCGACGTGGCTTCCCTCCGGGAGCTTGCGGACGATGTCGAACAGCGTGTGCGCCGACACGGTGGTCGCGCCCGCCTGCTCGACATTGGCGGGCACGCTCTCATCGACCTGCAGGTCGAGGTCGGTCGCCATCAGCCGGATGCTGTTGTCGTCGCGCGCCTCGATGAGGACGTTGGACAAGATCGGGATGGTGTTGCGCCGCTCCACCACCGACTGAACGTGGCCGAGGCTCTTGAGAAGTGTCGCCCGTTCGATCGTCGCCTTCATTGCGCGCCTCTTGCCCCCGTCAAAATCCTGAGCTCCGGCTCGTTATAGCGAGCCTGATTGGCGGTGCCAGAGCAATGATGGGCCAGAACAATGATGCGAGAAGGGTGGCGGCGCCGGCATGGGCGCCGCCACCACTAGAGGCGGTCCGCTTTGCCCGGTGGCTTAGCCGGCGGGCTTGTCGCCGCTGCCCGTCGGCGGAGCGAGCACGGCGTCGACGTGGTGAACGACGCCGTTGGTCGCCTTCACGTCCGCCTGAGCGACTTTCGCCTTGCCGCCCGCGGAATCGGTGAGCACGATCGCATCCCCTTCCTTGGTCGCGGTCAAAGTCTCGCCGCCCATGGTGGCGAGAATGGCCTTGCCGTCGCCATTGTCGATGGCCTTGGAGATGTCCTCGGCGAGGACCACGCCCGGCAGGATGTGATAGGTGAGAACGCGCGTGATCTCGGCGCGGTTCTCCGGGTTGGCCGGGTCGGCGAGCGCGCCCTGGACCTTGCCGAAAGCCTCATCGGTCGGGACGAGGACCGTATAGGGGCCCGGGCCGGCGAGGGTCGCGTCGAGCCCGACCGCCTTGGCCGCCTGGACGAAACGCCCGTTCTGGTCGAGCGACGCGGCGATCGTCTTGTCGCCAGCCGCTTCCTGCGCCGCGTCGGGCTGGGCAGTGGCGGCATTGTTCGAATCGCCCTGGCCGCAGCCGGCAAGCGCGAGGGCGGCGGCGCACAGGGAAAGGGGAAGCGTCGTCTTCATGCGCTTACTCCATCAATTGCAGGTTCGAGAAAAAGGTACGGCCCCGCAACGCTTGCGGGGCCGTTTCCGATCCATTCCGGTTTAGGTGAGCGCCGAAGCGACGATCGCCGTCACCAGCATCGTCGCCGGGTCGACCTGATAGACGTAGCCGTTCGAGTAACGGTACCAGGCGTCCGGCGTGTCGTAATAGGTTGCCCGATACTGGTACGGCACGTTGTACGCGCTGTAGCCCATCGGCAGCGGCTGGCCGACATTCAGCCCGCCCGTCAGGAGCGCCGCGACCGCCGTGATCAGGCTGGTGGTCGGGTCGACCTGATAGATCGCCCCAGGCGCGTAGCGGTAATAAGAATCCGCCGTGTCGAAATAGAGCGGCCGGTACTGGTAGGGCACGTTGTAGGCCGAATAGGTCAGCGGCATCATCTGTCCATAGCCGTAGCCGTAGCCCAGCAGCGGATCGACGTCCTCGATCACCCCGGTTACGCAATCGATTTCATAGACGTAGCCGTTAACATAGCGGGGGCAATCATAGGGCGAGTTGGCGTAGAAGGGCTGCAGCCCCGTCGGCAGATAATAGTTCGAATAGGCCGTCGGGAACGGCTGGCCGGTGAGAAGGCCAAGCCCGAACAGCGGCAAAAGCGAACTCACCAGGTCGTTGCTGCGGTTGACCTGGTACATGTAGCCGTTGCCGTAGCGGTAATAATAATCATCGGTGTCCGGGTAGAGGGCGCTCAGTCGCACCGGCAGTGGCTGAAGCGCGACCTGGCTGCTCAGCACGCTCACCGGCTGGCCGATCAGGTTCTTGACCTGGCCCGGAGGCATGCAGGCGACCGGCTTCTTGGCGAGCCCCGGCGGGCAGCCGTTGAGCCAGATCCCGCCGCGGACGAGGTCATCCCATTCGCGCAGCGGAATCACGTCGCGCTGGGCGAGGGCGCGAAGCTGGCCCTCATTGCGCGCGGCGGCGCCCTTGAAGCGGCGCCCGTCGCGCAGTTCGATGCGGTCGGCCCGGCGGTCGCGGACATCGAGGCGCTGCTCTGCAATACGACCGCGGGTCTCGAGCCGCTGCTCGACGACGCGCTCGCGGGCATCGACCCGGTCGCGGATGCGATCGGCGCGCTGTTCACGAACCCGCTCGGCGCGCAGCTCGCGCGGCCGATCGGCACGATCCGCCCGCCGTTCCTGAACCGAAGCGAAGCGCCTCTCGGCGCCGGCGCGGCGGGTCTCGACCCGGTCCGAGCGGGCCTCGACGCGCCTGGCGCGGGTGTCGCTGCGCACAGCGCGTGTTTCGCTCCGCTGCGCGCGCGCCTTGCCGGCGCGTTCGACTTTCGAGGTCTCGGCGCGAGTCTTGCCGCGGTCGTCGCCCGGCGCCGAAGCGGCGGGCGCAGTAATAGCCAGCGCGGCAACGCCGGCGGCGAGAATAAACCTGGTCATAACGAAACTCCCTTCGTTTCGGATGTATCAACGAAGTCGATGAGGCCGCGTTCCTGCGGCGAGGCGCGCCTTATCGGCGCTCAGCCGCACCTTGGCGCACTAGGATGAACCGCGCATGTCGAAGCCGTTCAGACTTCGGCCGAGTCCTCGACCCAGTCCTTGCGCAGCCTCGAAACGGCAAAGGCCATGAGCAGCGCGGCGAGCAGGTAGAAGCCGACGACGCTCACCGCCGCGTAGCGCAGCGCCTCGGTCCCAAACCGTTCCTTGAACAGCTCTGACAGCGCGCCGATAAATGTCGGGCCGACGCCGAGGCCGATCAGGTTGTTGATCAGAAGGAAGCTCGCCGAGGCGGTCGAGCGCATCGGCCGGGCGACGAGGTGCTGGACCGCCGTCGTCACCGGGCCAAGCCACAGGATGTTGAGCGCATTGGGAAGCAAAAGCAGGATCCAGGCGAGACCGGCGCTCGGCGCCATCAGCCCGGCGACGAACAGTGGCGCGGTGACCAGCCAGGCAATCGCCGGGAGCTTTGCGTACCAGGAGCGGTCGGCCTGGCCGAGCCGGTCGGCGAGCCAGCCGCCGGCGAACACGCCCGCGGTTCCGCCGATGAGGAAGATCGCGGCGAGGAACTGGCCGCGCTCGATGAGACCGAGCCCGAAGCTCCGTTCGAGCACCGAGGGCGTCCACAAGGCAAGCCCGTAGCCGGCAAGCGAGCTCGAGGAAGCGGCGGCGGCCATCAGCCAGAAGGCGGGCTTTGCAGCGATCGTTGGGAAGGCCCGAGTCAGCGCCCGCAGGTCGGCCGGCTTGCCACCCGCGCGCGGCGGGTCGCGGACGAAAATCAGCATCACCGGGGCCAGCAGCAGGCCGGCGACCCCCATGAAGAGGAACGCCGCGCGCCAGTCGATCCAGTGCGCGAGATAGGCGCCAATCAAGGTTCCGAGCGCGAGGCCGAGCGGGATCCCGAGCGAGAAGATGGCAAGCGCACGTGCCCGGCGCCTGGGCGGAAAATAGTCGGCGATCAGCGCGTAGGATGGCGCCACTCCGCCCGCCTCGCCGACCCCGACCCCGAGGCGAAAAACGAACAATTGCCAGAAGCCCGTTGCGGTCCCGCACAAGGCGGTAAAGCCGCTCCACACGGCGAGTGCGCCGGCGATCACCCGGCTTCGGCTCGTGCGGTCGGCGATCAGCGCCAGCGGCACGCCGAGCACGGAGTAGAGAATTGCGAAGGCGATCCCGCCGATCGCCCCGAATTCGGCGTCGGTCAGCTTCAAGTCGGCGATAATCGGGCCGGCGAGAATGCCGAGGATCTGCCGGTCGAGGAAATTGAAGATATAGGCGAGCAGCAGCAGCGCCAGGACGACACGGGCGCTCGGCGCGCGCCGTCCTGCCGCGGCTGCGCCGGTCAGAAGTTGATCCCGAGCGACACGAACACCTGCCGCGGAGCGCCATAATAGGCCGTCAAGGTTCCCTCCCTGCCCAGCGTCGGGATCGGATTCCCGCTGCTGTTGAGAATGAAATCGCCGGTCAGCGGGTTTTGCGCAAGGAAGTTGTAGCCGGCAACGATATATTCCTTGTCGGTCAGGTTCTTGCCGTGAAGCCCGATTTCCCACCGTCCGGAAGCCGAGCGCCAGAGCAGGTTGGCGTCCCACAGCGCGAAGCCCGGCTGGTCGAGCATCGGCGTCCTCAGCTCGAACTGTTGGGTCTTGCTGCGGTAGGACAGGGTTGTGTTGGCGTAGAGCCGGCCGCCCCAGGCCGGGGTCGAATAATCGAGCGAACCGCTCGCGGTCCACTTGGGTGTGTTCTGGATCTTGCGGAAGTCGGCGACGTCGACCGGTCCCTGCCCGGGGATGTTGGTGATGAATTCCCGGTAATTGGCGTCGAGGTAACCAAGCATCGCCGCCAGGTTGAGCCGGTCTCCGGCGATCGCCATGTCCTCGGCCAGCCGGGCATTGCCCTCGAACTCGAAGCCGCGGAACCGCGCCTTGCCGGCGTTGGTGGTGATTCCGCAGAATGTCGACACGCCGCCGACGATGCAGCCGGCAGATCCGGGAACCTGGACGTCCTTGTAATCGGCGTTGAACAGCGCAGTCGCGATCTGCAGCCGATTGGCGAACAGCGACGCCTTCCAGCCGAGCTCGAGGCTGTCGACCGTTTCCGGATCGAAGGCCATGAATTCGAACACGTCCTCTGGCGATTGACTCGGCGCCTGGCTCGATTGGCCGCGCGGGTCGAACCCGCCGCCTTTGAAGCCGCGCGCGTAGCTAAGGTAGATATTGTGGTCCTTGGTCGGCCGGAAGCTGACCGACGCCCTGGGTGAGAAGGCCGTATCGGTCCGCTTCCCGTCGAAGTTCGAAGTCGTCGCGATGACCGTCCCGACTCCAAAGCCCTGCGATCCGCCCAGGAGCGGATGGCCGCCGAGGATCCGGGTTTGGCGAAGGACCCGAGCCTCGCGCTTGTCATTGGTGTAGCGGCCGCCGAGCGAGACGGCCCACTGCGGCGTGATGTCATAAGTGAAGTCGCCGAAGACCGCCCAGGTCTTGGTGTCGACGTCGCCTTCGGTCGACGCCGTCAGGCCGGGAAGCACCGCGGGAAGCGTCGTGTAGAGCCGGACGTCAAAGACGTTTTGCGCGTTGGCGTTCAAATAATAGGCGCCGACCACCCCGGCCAGCGGGCCACGCTCGACGACCAGCTGCAGCTCCTGGCTGAACTGCCGGTTCTTGTAGATCGCGGGCACGTCGAGGTCGACGGCGGGAAGCGCGTCGAAGTCGATCGGAGTCTCGCTGCGGTCCTTGCGATAGGCGGTGATGGTGCGGAACTTGAGCCAGTCGTTGAGGCCGACCTCGCCGTGAAGCGCGAGCCCGCCGCCCTTCACTTTCTGCTCGGGGTCGACGAGCCCGCCGCGGCTGTCGAACACGTCGTCCAGGACCGGCGCGCCGCTCGCCAGGCTGGGGATCAGTCGGTGGCCGCCGCGCGCATTGCTGTTGTCCCAGATGTAATCGCCTGACAGCCGGAACCAGGCGGTGGGGGACGGATCAAGCTCGATCGTCCCGCGGGTCGCCCACACGTCCTTGTTGTAATTGTCCGCGCCGGTGGTGAGGTTCTTGCCGAAGCCGCCGCGGCTCAGGCGCGCCGCCGAGGCGCCGATCTTCAGGGCCGAGCCGATCGGAGTCGAGCCGGTGAGGATGAGGTCCGCCAGCTCATGCGTGCCGAGGTTGGCTCGGGCAGTGAGCCGCGGATCGTCGGACAGCCGGCGGGTCACATATTTGATCGCGCCGCCGATCGTGTTGCGGCCATAGAGCGTTCCCTGCGGCCCACGCAGAACCTCGATCCGCTCGACCTCGTAAATGTCGAGCACCGCCGCCTGGGGGCGGTTGAGATAGACGTCGTCGAGATAGATCCCGACGCCCTGCTCGAAGCCTGCGACCGGGTCCTGCTGTCCGACCCCGCGAATGAAGGCGGTCAGCGTCGTGTTGGTGCCGCGCGAGGTCTCGAGCGTGACGTTCGGGGTGGTGTCGCCGATGTCGGTGATGTCGAGCGCGCCCTGGCGGTCAAGCTGTTCGCCCGAGTAGGCGGTGACCGCGATCGGCACGTCGAGCAGGACCTCGTCGCGGCGGCGGGCGGTGACGACGATTTCCGTGTCGCTCGCCTCGGCGGCTTCGACTTCGGTTTCCTGGTTGACGACAAGCTCCGGGCTGGTCGCCGGATTTTCCTGCGCTGCCGCCGGCGCGGCGATCAGGGCCGGAACTGCCGCCGAAGCGAGCAGGATGATGCGGGCAAGTGGTTGCATTGTCTGGAAATCCCCCTCCACGCGCGGTTCCGCCGGGGACGGATTGCGCAACAGAACAGGCAAGCTATACTGAAAGGTGAACCGGCTTTCAACTTTGGAATTGTCCGACTTGCCGGCGTGGGGGCGATCAATGCGGACACAGGCTGAACCGGGACAGGAATCGAGCCCCGCCAGCGACGGCAAGGCGCCGCGGACCGCGCGCGGCGAGCGAACGCTCCGAAAGATCCTCGACGCGGCTCTCGACGAATTCGGCGAGCGCGGCTTTTCCGAAGGCTCGATCGTCGGCATCACCAGCCGCGCCAAGGTCGCGCTCGGCACCTTCTACACCTACTTCGACAGCAAGGAAGATGTGTTCAAGGCGCTGGTCTCGGACATGTCCGCGCGCGTTCGCGACCATGTCGCGCCAGTCCTGAAGGAAGCGTCGGACACGCTCGACGGCGAGGGCCGTGCGCTGGAATCCTATCTGGAGTTCGCGCGCAGCCACAAGCAGGTTTACCGGATCATCGACGAGGCCGAGTTCGCCGACCCCGAGGGGTTCGAGAAG
Organism: Sphingomicrobium sp.; assembly: GCA_035710105.1. Taxonomy (GTDB): domain Bacteria; phylum Pseudomonadota; class Alphaproteobacteria; order Sphingomonadales; family Sphingomonadaceae; genus Sphingomicrobium. The sequence goes on from DASTDZ010000067.1 coordinate 10,160, forward strand.
CATTACCGCACGACCGCCGCGCGAATCGCCGCGCGCCTCGATGCCGGCAAGAAGAAAGGCGAAGTTCTGGCGTCGCATTCGCGCCTGGCGAGCGAGGTCGAAGCCTGGGCAATCATGGGAATGAACGTCTTCCTCGGCCTGCGCTTCGCCGTCTGGGGCCGGGAGAAGCCGGGCGAGGTCGCGCGCCTCGCCAACCGGCTGATCCGGCGCGGGCTTGAGCCCTAGGAGGAAAGCGCCGACGCCAGGGCGGCGAAGCGGTCGATGTCGCCTTCGTCGTGGTAGAGGCCGAGCCCGACCCTGAGGACGTCGCCGCGAACATCGACGATGCAGCCCTGTTCGAGAAGCTCGGCACACCAGCGCTGCGCGGACGGCGAGCGGAAGGCGAGGAAGCGGGCGTGGGCGCTGCCGTCGAGCGGGTTGAGCAGCTCGGCCGAGCCCAGCGGGCTTCCCTCGAGCCGCTCGATCAGCCGCTGCTGCAGGGCAGCGACATGGGCGGAGATGCGCGCGGTGGTTAGCCCATGATCGGCGAGCATCCGCCGAACCGCGTTGAAGCGGTAGAGGCCCGAGGGGTCGAAGGTCGCGCCCATGAAGCGCATCGCGTCCTTCGCATAGCCGACCGATCCCGGCGGCAGCGTCAAGTCCTCGAACTCCGCGAACCAGCCGGTGATTGGCGGCCGCGGCCCGAAGCCGGCCGGCGCGTGGAGGAAGGCGCAGCCTTCGCCGGCCATCGCATATTTATAGCCGCCGCCAAGGTAGAAGGCGCTCTTGCCCGCAGCGCCGGCGAACGGCTGTTCGAGCGCCATGAACGCATGGTAGCCGTCGATCACCACCCACGGCCCGTCCGGCGTGCCCAGCGCGGCGAGCTCGGCACCCTTGCCGAACATCCGCCCGCTGCCGAACAGCACATGGCTGACAAAGATGAAGTCGTGCTCGCCCGAGCAGGCGCGCTCAAGGAAGCGGTCCGAGAAATCCGCGAACGGCTCGCAGGCGACCCGCTCGACCGTCGCCGCGCCGGCTTCTTCCCAGCGCGCGAACTGCCGCCGGGCGCTGTGAAACTCGCCGTCGCTGGTCAGCACCCGCACGGGCCAGCGCTCCGACGCAGCCGCGAAGAGGCGCACCAGCAGCTCGTGCGTGTTGGGCGCGAAGACGATGGCCTCAAGCTCTTCCGTGCCGAGCTCGTCGGCGACGTGGCGCTGCGCTTGCGGCCAGACCTCGCCCATGATTCGGTCCCACTTGCGGTCGGCAAGGCGGGCGGCATCGTTCCAGCATTCGACCTGCCCGTCGTAGCTGGCGTCGGGCCAGAGATGATGGCTGTGGGCGGCCATGTGCAGCCGCTCGGGCGCCGCTTCCAGGCTCTTGGAGAACAAGGGCTTGAAGTTCAAAGCTCGGTCCTGAGCGCCCAGAGCTCGGGAAACGCGCGCTTTTCCAGCGTCGAGCGCAGATAGGGCGCGCCGGCCGACCCGCCGGTGCCGGGCCTGTTGCCGATGATCCGCTCGACGGTGAGCACGTGCTTGTGCCGCCATCCGGCGAGCGCGTCGTCGATGTCCATCAGCTTTTCGGCGAGCTGGTAGAGGTCGAACCAGCGCTCCGAATCGCGATAGACCTGGAGCCAGGCGCGGGCGAGCGCCTCGTCGGAGCGGTCGCCGAGGTCGAACCCGGACCGCTCGAGCGCTGCGTGCGCGGCCTCGCGAAGGCTCGGTTCCTCGAGCGCGGTGCGCAGGCGTGCGTGCTCGTCGCTGTCGGCGGGATAATGTTTCAGATAGCGCTCGTCCTTGATCCCGAGCCGGTATTCCAGCTCGCGGAACTGCGCCGACTGGAACCCCGACGAGGTTCCGAGCACGTCGCGGAAGGCGAGGTAATCGACCGGGGTGAGGGTCGAGAGCACGTCCCACGACAGCGTCATCACAGACTGGATCCGGCTCACCCGCGACAGCGCCTTGTAGGCCTCCGCGAAGCGGTCCTGGGCGACCAGGCGGATCGCCAGGCCGAGCTCGTGCAGCATCTGCTTGAGCCACAGCTCCTTGGTCTGGTGGATGACGATGAAGAGCATCTCGTCGTGCAGGTCCGACAGCGGCTGTTGCGCGTCGAGCAGCGAGTCGAGCTTCAGATAATCGGCATAGGTCATGCCGGCTGGCGTGGCTGTCATGGCAGGCCCTTAGGCCAATCGGCGCACGCGCAAAAGCGCCGCGCGAACGCTATTGGTTGGGAACCGAGGGCGAGTTCACCGTGCCGATATTGCCGAAGATGTCATCGAAGATGGTGCGCTTGCGCCCGAGCGTGGGGGTCCTGTCGCGCGACGGATTGATGCTTGCGAGCAGCTCCTTGCCGGTCTGCTCGACGGCGATGACATTGCCCGCCTGGTCGAAGCGGATTCGAAGCACGGTTTGCTTGACCACCCGCGGGTTGCGGAAGGCGAAGGTGTTGGTGTCCTGGGACACGTAATACCAGTCGTTGGGGGTGAAGGTGCCGACGAAGCTCGGCCGGCCGAGCGTGCGCTCGACCGACTGCTTGTTGTCGACTCCGACCTGGACCGCCGTCACCAGCTCCTGGTCGATCACCGCGCCGCGGTGGTCTCGCGTGCCGACGCAACCCGCCAGCAGAGCAGCGCCGGCCAGCGCAGTCGCAATCCTTGCCATCGCAGCCATCATTTCCAACGTCACTCCCCGGGGGACAAATCGCCGCTTGCAGCGAACAGGCTTGCGCCAATATCCGCGCGAACGGCAAAGGCGCAACCCCACGCCCGTGCTAAGCGAGACCTATGCTGCGATTCCTGTTCCCCGGATTAACGAGCGACTCAAAGCGCGGCCAGACGCTGTTCGACCGTGCCGTTGCCCAGGCCCGGCGACCGTTCTGGTACGCGGAGGCGCAAGTGCCAGACACGATCGACGGGCGGTTCGCGATGCTGGCGACGATCTGCGCGCTCGTCATCGTCCGACTCGAATCGGGCTCGGCGAAGGGTGAGGCGGCCTCGGCCGCGCTCACCGAGCGTTTCATCGAGGCGATGGACTCCGAGCACCGCGAGCTCGGCCTCAACGACCCGGGCCTCGGCCGCAAGGTCCGCAAGCTCGTTGGAGCGCTCGAGCGACGGGTCGACCTGTGGCGGCAGGCCGCGGCCGGAAGGAGCGAATGGGCCGGCGCCGTCCACGAGAGCATCTATCGCGGCCGCGAGGCCGAAGAACCCGCGCTTGAGCGGGGCGCCCGTGGCCTGCAGGAGTTCTGGCAACGCCTGTCGCTGCTCTCCGAGGACGACCTCGTTCACGGACGATTCTGATGACCGACCCTTTTTGCCATCGGCTTGCGATCGACCGGATTTGCGACGGCGAACGGCTCGAGCTCGTCGCGGGCGAGGAGGAGCGCCGAGCGATCGCCAAGCGCTTCGGCCTCCTCTCGCTCAACCGGCTCGAGGCCGCTGCGACGCTCGAGCGCGACGGTCCCCGGATCCGGGCGCTCGGCCGAATTCGCGCGGAGCTCGAGCAGAGCTGTGTCGCGACCGGCGAACCCGTCCGCGAGATTGTCGACGAGCCGTTCGAGCTCGTCTTCGTGCCCGAGCCTGCGACCCCAGCGCCGGACGAGGAAATCGAGCTCAGCGGGGAGGAGTGCGACACCGTCTTCTACTCGGGCGGGGCGATCGATCTCGGGAGCGCCATCGCCGACACGCTGGCGCTGGCCATCGACCCTTATCCGAGGACTCCCGGCGCCGAGGCGGTGCTCAAGCAGGCCGGAGTCCTCAGCGAGGAGCAGGCAGGCCCGTTCGCGGTGCTCGCGAAGCTGAAAAAAGGCGACGGCCAAGCCTAGGCCGGCCGCCTTTCACACTCAGAACGGAACGTCGTCGTCGAGGTCGTTGTCGAAGGTCGCGGGTTGCGGACGCGACTGCTGGCGCTGGCCGCCGCCCGAAGCGCCGGCGAAATCCTGATCTGAAAAATCACTGCGGCTGCCGCCGGGCGCGGAATCGAGCAGCACCAGCTCGCCGCGGAATCGCTGCAGCACGATTTCGGTCGTGTAGCGGTCGTTGCCGTCCTGCCCCTGCCACTTGCGGGTCTGGATCTGGCCTTCGAGATAGACTTTCGAGCCCTTGCGCAAATAGCTCTTCGCGACCCGCCCAAGGTTCTCGTTGAAAATCACGACATTGTGCCACTCGGTCCGCTCCTGGCGGTTGCCGTCGCGGTCCTTCCAGCTTTCCGACGTCGCCACCCGCATGTTGACGACCTCGCCGCCGCTGTTGAGCGACCGCGCCTCAGGGTCGGCGCCGAGATTGCCGACCAGAATGACCTTGTTGACGCCCGCCATCGCTTCAATCCTCCCAGAAAATCTTCGAGTCCACCTAAGCCCGGGAGGCCGCGAAAGCCAAGCGTCATTCGGCGGGCGCGGGGGCGGCCGGACGCGGTTTCGCGGCCGCCCGGAAACCGATTGCGAGCGCAGCCGCCATCGCCAGCTGCGCGCCAATGGCCTCCAGAGTGGGAAACAGCCCGATCAGCTCGATCCGAGGGACCCAGGCGAGCGACGTGATTCCGATCAGCCCCGCCTCCTGCAGCGCGGCGACGCCCTTGCCCGCGAGCACGACAGCGAGCACCGCGATCAGGATCGCGCTGTAGCGGAAGAATTGCGCGATCGGCAGTGAGCGGCTCAGCCGCAGCATCACCCAGGCGATCAGCCCCAAGAGCACGATCGCGACCAGAGCGCCGGCGAGCAGGCTCGGCCCGTTCCCGGCGCTCCACAGAGCCGCGTAGAACAGGATCGTCTCGAACACCTCGCGATAGACGACGATGAAGGCGAGTCCGAACAGGAACCAGGCCGAGCCGCGCGACAGCGCGCCCTGCATCTTTTCGGCGATGTAGCGCCGCCATTCGTCGGCCTGCGCCTTGCCGTGCATCCACACGCCGACCGAAAGCAGGACGAGCGCGGCGAGTAGAGCGCCGAATCCTTCGGTCAGCTCGCGGCTCCTGCCGCTGATGCTCAGCGCATAGGTGGCGAGCGCCCAGGTCGCCGCCCCGGCGACGAGCGCTGCGACCCAGCCACCGTGGACATAGCGCAAGGCGTCTGTCCGCTCGGCGCGCCGGAGGAAAGCGATCATCGCGATCACCACGAGCAGCGCCTCGAGCCCCTCGCGAAGCAGGATGGCGAAGGCCGCGAGGAAGGTTGCAAGGCCGTTCGAGGCTTCCGGCGCAAGCGCGGTTTCGGTCCTGTCGAGAAGCGCTTCGACCTCGTCAAGCCGCTGGCGGATACTCTCCGGGCTCTCCCCCGCGCGGACCGACTGGCGGAAGCCCGCCATCGCAAGCTCGACTTCGCGCATCAGCGCCCCGTCGCGCATCGACAGCATCGCCTCGACCGGTTCGAAGCCGTCGAGATAGGCGGACAGTGCCAGACGGTCGGCATCGGCCCTGTCGCCCCGCTCGTAGGCGGCGAGGCTTTCGCGGAGCCTGGTCCGGGCAAGGTCCAGCGAGCCAGTCGAATCGGTGCCCGCCCTTTCGAGCGCCCCGGGATTGGCCCGCAGATAGGCCATGACGGCGGCGGCCTTCTCCGCGCCGATCTTCGCCTCGAGCTCGGCCGGGGTGATCGCGGCGAGCGCCGCGAGATCAGGGATCAACGCCCGCACCGTCGGCTCCGATTTCCAGATGCGCTCCCCCTCGGCAGAGTTGCCATAAGCGAGGGTGCCCGTGTGGAAGGCGAGCGCCCAGCGATCCTCCTCGGGGAGCGAAGCGAAGCTCTGCATCGCCGTGCCTTCGAGGCCCTGGCCGATCACCTGGTAGAGGCCGAACAGGCTCCGCTCGCGCGCCCGGGCGCGGTCGGCGAAGGCGATCGGCGCCGGGTCCAGCTCCGCGAAGGCGGCGGTCGGTCCTTCGCCCTTTGCGCCGTGGCAGGACGCGCAATTTTGCGCATAGAGTGCCGCCCCCCGACGGAGATCCGGTGCTTTGGCCGGGGCAAGCGGGACCGGGTAAGCCGCAAGCAGCCGCGCCGCCAGGGCCTTGGCCTTACCTGCGATCGCTTCGGGCTCTGCCTTGGCCGCGATCGCCGCCTCGAGCGCGCGCGCCTCCGCGACCAGGCCGGCGCGCTGCGGGTTGTCGGGAAGGCTCTCCAGCCGTTTTGAGACCGACCCCGAGAATTCGACCATCTCGTCATATTCGAAGCTGTTAACCACCCGCCCGCCGGCGACCGCCTCACGATAGTCAACGGCGATGTAATCGAGCAGCCGCCAGCTGGTCTGGACCTGCTCGACGGCGGTTTCAGCCCGCGCCGGGGCGGCCAGGACGAGCGCGACCGCAAGGAAGGCGCAGAGGCCGGTCAGGCGCGCAAGGACGGCTCGCATGGCCCGCGCTCTATCATTCTGCGAATGATTATCAATAACAATCTCAGCGCGGAGGATAGCGCAAACGGCCGAGGAATCGCGCGACGCTGAACCGCTCCTGGCCGCGCCAGCCGGCCTTCCAGCGTTCGAACTCCATGACATTGTCGATGCGACGGTCGAGGAAGGCCGCAGTCTCTACCCAACCCTCACTGTCGTCGTCGAGCCAGGCGAGCAGGGTCGAACCGTAAACGGCGCCCAGGGTCATGCGCTTGGTGTAATGGTTGAAATCGGTGCTCGTGTCGCCGGCCAGCCGCCACATGAGGTCGGCCGAGCGCCAGCCGAGCCGCATCCCCGCCGGCGCGTTGTGCGGCATCGCCAGGATGGCCAGCGCCTGGCGCACCGCCTCGCGCGCGGAACCCATGATCTCGAGCCGGGTCCATACCAGCGCCCGGATCTTCTCGCGGATCTTCATCCCCTTGAGCTTTCTCGGCGGCAGCCGGCGCTCCATCTCGCGATCAACCGCTTCGACATAGGCGTCGATCATCGCCGCCTGGCCCTTCGGGAAGGCGAGCCGCGCCTGCGCCCTGTCGATGCCGAGCTGCGCCGACGCCGAATCGACCGCGGCCGCGGTCCAGCCGTCGAACACCGCATTCTCGCCGACGGCGAGCGCCAGGCGCTGGCGAATTGTCTGCAGCGGAGTCGGCCCGGCCATCGCCGCTCAACTGGGCTGCGGAGCGCCCGCGCGCAAGCCCCGTTGGGGAAGCCGGACGAGCACCAGCGCGGCGGCAATGGCGGCCGCGCCGGCCCAGTCGGCAGCCGACAAGGCCTCGCCATAAACGAGCCAGCCGATCAGCGCCGCGAGCGCCGGCTGCGTCAGGAGCGCGAGCCCGACGACCAGCGGCGGGAACACGCCGATCGACCAGACCAGGAGCCCCTGGCCGAGCACTTGGCTGGACAGCGCGAAGATGAGAAGCGGGGTCCAGTCGCTCGGCCACAGCCGTTCGCCGGCACCGATGCTGATCGCCAGCAGCACCGGCGCGGAAAGCAGCGTGACGATCAGCAGCAGCGGCAGCGGCTGCAGCGACGAGCGCGCGCGCTCGACCGCGATCAGATAGCCGCCGTAGAGCAGGCCGGCGACGAGCGTGAGAAGGTCGCCGGCGAGGTTTTGCGGACTGAGCTCGTAGCTGCTGCTCATCAGCAGCACCGCGCCGCCTAGCGCCAGCGCCAGCGCCCCCGACTGGTTGCGCGACGGCAGCCGCCTGGCGAGCACCAGCCCGTAAAGCGCGAACACGAAGCTGCCGCTGTTGCCGAACAGGGTCGCGTTGCCCAGCTTGGTCATCAGGATTCCCGCGTTCCAGGCGGCAAGGTCGAGCGCGTAGAAGATGGCGGCGGCGGCGAGCACGATGGCGAGCGCGCGCTTCGGGACGCGGACCGGCTGACGGGCCACGCGCACCAGCAGCCACAGGAACGGAAGCGCGAGCAGGAGCCGCCAGAAGCCGACGGCGACCGGCCCCACGTCCGACAGGCGCACCAGCCAGGGCCCGAAAGCGAGCGCGGCGTTGCCGAGCAGAAGCGCGGGGAATGCAAGCGGGTGGTGCGGCCGTTCCGAGGCGGTCAAGCGCCGTACTTTTCACGAAGCTCGTAGAGCGCCAGCGCCGCGCGCGCGGCGTCGCCGCCCTTGTCGCCCCGAGCCGGGTCGGCCCGAACCCGCGCCTGTTCCTCATTCTCGACCGTGAGGATGCCGTTGCCGATCGCGAAGCCCTGCAGGGTCAGCTCCATCAGCGCCCGGGCGCTCTCCTCGGCGACGATCTCGAAATGATAGGTTTCGCCGCGAATGACCACGCCCAGCGCGACGAAGGCGCAGAAGCGCCCGCTTCGCGCCGTCAGGCTGATCGCGGCCGGAAGCTCGAGCGCGCCTGGGACGGTGATCGTCTCGTGCCTGTGCCCGGCCGCCTCGATCGCCGCCCGCGCGCCTTCCAAGAGCATGTCGTTGAGATGCGGATAGAAGCGCGCCTCGGCGATCAGGATCGTCGCCATGACGTCAGCTTTCGCTTTCGATCGGCCGTTCGTCGACGATGGCGAGGCCATAGCCGGCAAGCGCGACCGGCGAGTGGCGCGTGTTGGACAGCAGGATCATGTCGTGAATTCCGAGCGCGGCAAGGATCTGGGCGCCGATGCCGTAGCCGCGCACCGCGTCGCCGCCTTCGACCGGCTTGCCGGCGCGAAGGTCGATCGCGCGCGACAGCGAGCCCGGCGCGGCCGCGTGGAGCGCGACGACCACGCCCGCGCCCTCCTTCTCGATCATCCGCATCGCGCCTTTGAGAACGCCCGAGCGCGGCCCGGCCTCGCCGAGCACGTCGGCGAACAGGTCGAGGCTGTGCATCCTGACCAGCACCGGCTTGCTGGTGTCGGGAGTCCCGTAGACCAGGGCCAGCTGCTCTTCGCCGCTTGATTTGTCGCGGAACACCTGCGCCTCCCATTGGGCGCCGCTTTCGGCGCGGAACAGGCTTGCGGCGGTGCGCTCGACCAGATGGTCCTTCTTGAGCCGGTAGGCGATGAGGTCGCGGATCGTGCCGATCTTCAGCCCGTGCGCGCGCGCGAAGTCCATCAGATCGTCGAGCCGCGCCATCGAGCCGTCGTCGCGCATGATCTCGCAGATGACGGCGCTCGGATTGAGACCGGCGAGGCGCGCGACGTCGACCGCGGCCTCGGTATGGCCGGTCCGCACAAGCACGCCGCCGGGCCGGGCCACGAGCGGGAAGATATGGCCCGGGGAAACCAGCTCCTCGGGCCCGTTCGACGAATCGATGGCGACCGCGATGGTCCGCGCCCGGTCGGCGGCGCTGATCCCGGTCGAAATCCCCTCCTTGGCCTCGATCGAGACGGTGAAGGCGGTCTCATTGCGGCTGCGGTTGGTGCGCGCCATTGGCTCGAGTCCGAGCTGGTCAGCGCGCTCACGGGTCAAGGCCAGGCAGATGAGGCCGCGGCCGTGCCGGGCCATGAAGTTGATCGCGTCCGGGGTCGCCATCTGGGCGGGGATGACGAGATCGCCCTCATTTTCGCGGTCGTCGTCGTCGACGAGGATGAACATGCGTCCGTTGCGCGCCTCGTCGATGATCGCCTGGGTGCCGACCAGAACGTCGGTGGTGCCGCGCTGAATCAGCTTTTCGAGCCGCTTCAGCGTGTCGGCGGTCGGGTTCCAGTCGGGAGAGCCGAGCTTGCGCAGGCTGTTGGGGTGAAGCCCGGCGGCGCGCGCCAGCGCTGCCCGGCTGACCTCGCCGGTGTCGATGATGGCTGTGAGCCGCTCGATCAGGGTCGTGGACATGGGCGCCCATTATCACATTGCAATGTGATTGAAAGCGGGAACATTGCTGTTCCTACTGTGCGCGCGCCGCGATCATCCGGGCAATATAGCGGGCAAGCACGTCGAACTCGACATT
>DASTDZ010000068.1:0-11826 GCA_035710105.1 Sphingomicrobium sp.
TCATTCGGCGGCCTCATCCATTGGCGGGCGATTGTGGCCGAGCAGGCGCAGAACCTCGTCGGCGGCGTCGGCGAGGTTGGTGCCAGGGCCGAAGATCGCCTGCACGCCCGCGGCGCGAAGGTCGGCATAATCCTGCGGCGGGATGACCCCGCCGGCGACGACCTTGATGTCGGCGCGGCCCATGTCCTTAAGTGCCTCGATCATCTCGGGGATCAGAGTCCGGTGGCCGGCGGCGAGCGAGCTCGCGCCGACCACGTCGACGTCTTGTTCGACCGCCATTTCCGCCGTTTCGCGCGGGGTCTGGAACAAGGGCCCGGGGATCACCTCGAACCCGAGGTCGGTGAAGGCCGAGGAGACGAGGTTGGCGCCGCGGTCGTGGCCGTCCTGGCCCATCTTGGCAACAAGGATCCGCGGCTTGCGGCCAAGGCGCTCGGCGACCGAACGCGTGCCCTCCTCGGCGGCCTTCCAGCGCCCATCGCGCCGTGCCTTGCCGTAGATTCCGCGCACCGGCTCGGGCCTGGTGTGATAGCGGCCGAACGCGCGTTCGAGCGCGTCGGAAATCTCGCCGAGCGTCGCGCGGGCGCGGGCGGCTTCGACCGAGAGCGCCAACAGATTTTCATCGCCGCGCGCGCCCGCTTCCAGTGCATCGAGCGCCGCGCGGACCTTGGTTTCGTCGCGTTCGCTGCGAACCTTTTCCAGCCGCGCGATCTGGCCGGCGCGGACCCGCGCATTGTCGACCTCGAGGATGTCGTGCTCTTCCTCCTCTTCGGGCTGGTAGCGGTTGACCCCGACGATCACCGTTTCGCCGGTGTCGACCTTCGCCGCCCTCTCGGCTGCGGCTTCCTCGATACGGTGCTTGGGAAGCCCTTCGGCGACAGCCTTGGTCATCCCGCCGTGCGCCTCGACTTCCTCGATCAGCGCCCAGGCCTTGTCCTCGAGCTCGCGGGTCAGCTTCTCGACGTACCAGCTTCCGCCCAGGGGATCGGCTACCGCGGTCACGCCGCTTTCCTCGGCAAGAATCAGCTGCGTGTTACGGGCGATGCGCGCGCTGAAATCGGTCGGCAGGGCGATCGCCTCGTCGAAGCTGTTGGTGTGCAGCGATTGCGTGCCGCCGAGCACCGCGGCGAGCGCCTCGATCGTGGTGCGAATGATGTTGTTGTAGGCGTCCTGCTCGGTCAGGCTGACCCCGCTCGTCTGGCAGTGAGTGCGCAGCCGCTTCGATTCGTCGTTCTTCGCGCCGAGGTCGGTCATGATCCGGTGCCACAAAGTGCGCGCCGCGCGCAGCTTGGCGACCTCCATGAACAGGTTCATGCCGATGCCGAAGAAGAAGGAGAGGCGCGGCGCGAAATCGTCGATCTTCAGGCCGCGTTTCATCGCCACGCGCACATAGTCCATGCCGTCGGCGAGCGTGTAGGCGAGCTCCTGCACCGCCGTCGCCCCGGCCTCGTGCATGTGATAGCCGCTGATCGAGATCGAGTTGAACCTGGGCATCTCCGCCGCGCAAAAAGCGATCACGTCGGCTACGATCCGCATCGACGGCTCGGGCGGGTAGATGTAGGTGTTGCGGACCGCGAACTCCTTCAAAATGTCGTTCTGAATCGTTCCGGTGAGCTTGTCGTGCGGGACGCCCTGCTCCTCGCCGGCGACGATGAAGAAGGCCATGACCGGGAGCACCGCCCCGTTCATCGTCATCGACACGCTCATCTTGTCGAGCGGGATGCCGTCGAACAGCGCCTTCATGTCCTCGACGGTATCGATGGCGACGCCCGCCATGCCGACGTCGCCGGCGACGCGCGGATTGTCGCTGTCGTAGCCGCGGTGGGTGGCGAGGTCGAAGGCGACCGAGAGGCCCTTCTGCCCGGCCTTGAGGTTGCGGCGATAGAAGGCGTTGGATTCCTCGGCAGTCGAGAAGCCGGCATACTGGCGGATCGTCCACGGCCGGCCCGCGTACATCGTCGCATAGGGGCCGCGCGTGAACGGCGGCACTCCGGGCCAGCCGCTGTCGATCCCGCCAAGATCGTCGGGCCCATAGACGGTCGCCAGGCGAATGCCTTCCGGGGTCTCGCGCGACAGGTCGACGCCGCGGCTTTCCTTCGCCGCACGGTCTTCCCAGTCTTTACGCGTCACCTTGGCCATCGGCGGCTGCCCTAACAGACCAACTTGCCGTTCGGAAAGTGGCGGGTCGTGCTTCCACTGGTGGCGGCGCCCGCTAAAGGAAGGCATGGCCGCGCCGCACAGCGACACACAGCGCAGCGAAAAGCTTGCCGGGCTCGCCCTGATTGCCGCGGCCGCGCTCGCCTTGTTCGCCGCCAACAGCGGGTTCGCAGACTCATACCATCACCTGCTTGAGACAAAGCCCGGGCCAGCGCTTCCGCGCTATGGAATGCTTTCGGTTCACCAGTGGGTCGCCGACGGGCTGATGGCGGTCTTCTTCCTGCTGGTCGGTCTCGAGGTGAAGCGCGAATGGTATGACGGGCGGCTGTCGACCCCGGCCGAGCGGCGGCTTCCGTTCATCGCCGCGGCGGCGGGAATGGCCGTGCCCGCGCTCGTCTATCTCGCAGTCACCGGATTCGACGCGGCGCTCGTTCGCGGCTGGGCGATTCCCTCGGCAACCGACATCGCTTTTGCGATCGGGATCCTGGCTTTGCTGGGACCGCGGGCCAACCCCACCGTCAAGCTCCTGCTCGTCACCATCGCCATCGTTGACGACGTCGGGGCGGTCGCCATCATCGCGCTCGTCTACACGGCCAGCCTCAACGGCGTCGCAATCGCGCTCGCGCTCGCGGTCCTTGCCGCAATGGCGATGCTCAACCAGTTCGGGGTCCGGCGGCTGTGGCCCTATTTGCTCGCCTTCCCGTTGTTGTGGCTGGCGATGCTGGCAAGCGGAATCCACGCGACGATCGCGGGCGTGCTCGCCGCACTCGTGGTGCCGCTCGGCAAGGGCGAAGCGCGCTCGCCGCTCAAACTGCTCGAGCACCGGCTCCACCCGTGGGTGATGTTCGGAGTGATGCCGCTGTTCGGATTCGCGAGCGCCGGCGTCCATATATCCGGGACTGACGAGCTTTTCGAACCGGTGGCGCTGGCGATCATCGCCGGCCTGTTTATCGGCAAACAGGCGGGCGTGTTCGGTGCGATCTGGCTGGCCGACAGGCTGGGCGTCGCGCCTCGCCCGGCCTACGCGCGCTGGCTGGAGCTTTATGGCGCCTCGCTGCTGTGCGGGGTCGGTTTCACCATGAGCCTTTTCATCGGCGCGCTTGCTTTCCCGGATTCTCCCGAGGCGATCGCGGCGGCGAAGCTGGGTACGCTCGCGGGCTCATTCCTGTCGGCGATCGCCGGATTCGCCGTGCTTCGCCTGACGAGGCCGGTCGCCTTCAGCGAGGAGGAGATTTCCGAAGCGAAGGAAATCTTCGGCGAGGACCAGGCCGAGACCGCCCCGTTGCAGCCGACGCTATCGGAGGAAATGGCGGCCGGCGAACCCGGCATGCGCAGGACGAAGGACTGAGGCTTCGTGCACGCCGCGGAGTCCAGGGAGAGGTCTAAGCGACGAGCCGTCCGTCCCTCTGGAACCGCTTGACGCCGGCTTCGATCAGCGCCTCCAGCCGCTCCAGCAGTGCGCTGTCCGGCTGCTTGAAGTTGAAGCAGGATTTTCCCTGCATCCGCTTGAGAAGCACCGGATCAACGCCGTCCAGCAGGTCGGGATAGACATAGACCGGCATCAAGTGCGCCGACACGTAGCTTTGCTTGATCTCCACCCCGCCAAAGGCTGTCCGGTAGCCGTCCTTTGCCCGGACTTCGTTCGTGCCGAGGAAATAGCGCCCAGGTTCGTCCTGAAGAACGACGCCTTTATCGGCGTGCCGGGCGAAAAGCGGACGAATGGCGGCGAACGTCGTGGCGAGGTCAGTGCCCAAGGCTAAAGCTTCTCGGTCAGCTCCGGGACGATCTTGAACAGGTCGCCCACCAGGCCGATGTCCGCGACCTGGAAAATGGGCGCTTCCTCGTCCTTGTTGATGGCGACGATCACCTTGGAATCCTTCATCCCCGCCAGGTGCTGGATCGCGCCGGAAATACCGATTGCGATATAGACTTGCGGGGCGACGATTTTGCCGGTCTGGCCGACCTGGTAATCGTTAGGCGCATAGCCGGCGTCGACCGCCGCGCGCGACGCGCCAACCGCGGCGCCGAGCTTGTCGGCGAGCGGGTCGAGAAGCGCGTGGAACTGCTCGTTCGATCCGAAGGCGCGGCCGCCCGAAACGATGACCTTGGCGCTGGTCAGCTCGGGCCGCTCGCTTTTCGAGGCCTCGAGGCCGACAAAGCTGCTCAGCCCCGCCGGCTGGCCTGCGTCCACCTGCACGACACTCGCGCTGCCGCCCTCGCGGCCAGCCTTGTCGAAGGCCGTCGTTCGGACGGTGATGACCTTCTTCGGATCCTTCGAGCGGACGGTGGCGATGGCGTTGCCGGCGTAAATCGGCCGGGTGAAGGTGTCGGGTGCCTCGACCGACAAGATGTCGCTGATCTGCATGACGTCGAGCAAAGCGGCGACCCTCGGCGCAATGTTCTTGCCGAACGTCGTCGCCGGCGCGACGAACGCGTCGTGGCCGTCCATCAACCTGGCGGCGAGCGGCGCCACCTCCTCGGCAAGGTCGTGGGCAAGATGCGGCGCGTCGGCGGCGAGGACTTTCGCGACGCCCGGAATCTTCGCCGCGGCATCCGCGAGCGGCCCAATCCCCGATCCCGCGACCAGCGCATGGACCTCGCCCAGCTGGGACGCGGCAGTGACGGTTGCGAGCGTCGCATCCTTGATGCTCTTCCCGTCATGTTCGACCAGGACCAGAACGCTCATTTCGCCACCCCCAGCGCCTTCAATTTGCCGACCAGTTCGTCGACCGAGCCGACCTTGATCCCCGCCTGTCGCCTCGGCGGCTCAACCACTTTCAGCGTCTCAAGCCGGCGGGCAATGTCGACTCCAAGCTCGTCCGGAGACTTGGTCGCCAGCGGCTTCGACTTGGCCTTCATGATGTTGGGCAGGGACGCGTAGCGCGGCTCGTTCAGGCGGAGGTCGGTGGTGATTACGGCCGGGACGTTGAACTCCTCGGTCTCGAGCCCGCCGTCCACTTCCCGGGTCACCTTGACCTTGCCGCCAGCAGGCTCGACCTTCGAGGCGAACGTGCCCTGCGGCCAGCCGAGCAGCGCGGCGAGCATCTGCCCGGTCGCGTTGTTGTCGTCGTCGATCGCCTGCTTCCCGAGCAGGATGATCTCCGGCTTCTCCTCTTCCGCGATCCTCGCGAGGATCTTGGCGACGGCGAGCGGCTCGACCTCTTCGTCAGTCTGGATCAGGATGGCCCGGTCGGCGCCCATGGCAAGCGCGGTGCGAAGCGTCTCCTGCGCCTTGGCCGGGCCGATCGAGACGGCGACGATCTCGGTGGCGGCGCCTTTTTCCTTGAGGCGGATCGCTTCCTCGACGGCGATCTCGTCGAACGGGTTCATGCTCATCTTGACGTTGGCGAGGTCGACCCCGGAACCGTCCATCTTGACCCGGGGCTTCACGTTGAAGTCGATCACGCGCTTGACCGCGACGAGGAGTTTCATTGCCTTGCTCCCGAAACTTAGACCGGTACGGCCTGCTTGACCTCGGCGACGATCTTGCGCGCTGCGTCACCGAGATCGTCGGCCGGGATGATCGCCAGCCCGCTTTGCGCGAGTATGTCCTTGCCCTGCTGGACGTTCGTGCCTTCCAGCCGGACGACGAGCGGGTCCTCGAGCTCGACCTCGCGCGCGGCGGCAACGATTCCCTCGGCGATGATGTCGCAGCGCATGATCCCGCCGAATATGTTGACGAGGATGCCTTTGACCGCCGGGTCCGACAGGATGATCTTGAAGGCGGCCGTCACTTTCTCCTTGGAAGCACCGCCGCCGACGTCGCAGAAATTGGCGGGCTCGCCGCCTTCGAGCTTGATGATGTCCATCGTCGCCATGGCAAGGCCGGCGCCGTTGACCATGCAGCCGATATTGCCGTCGAGTTTGATGTAGGCGAGGTCGTGCTTCGACGCTTCGATCTCCATCGGGTCCTCTTCCGAAAGGTCGCGCAGCGCGTCGAGCTCGGGATGCCGGAATGCGGCGTTGCTGTCGAAGCCGACCTTTGCGTCGAGCACCATCAGCTTGTTGCCGCCGGTGATCGCCAGCGGGTTGATTTCGATCTGCGAGGCGTCGGTGGAAATGAAGGCGTCGTAGAGCCGAGCGAGAATCTCCGCGGCCTGCGTGGCGAGGTCGCCCTCGAGCCCGAGAGCGGCGGCGAGCGCGCGCCCGTGGTGCGGCATCAGCCCGGTCGTCGGGTCGACGGTGAAGGTGGCGATCTTGTCGGGCGTGTCGTGGGCGACCTGCTCGATGTCCATCCCGCCTTCGGTCGAGGCGACCACCGCGATGCGGCTCGTCTCGCGGTCGACGAGGAGGGCGAGATAGAACTCGCGTTCGATGTCGACGCCCTCGGTGATGTAGAGCCGCTGCACCTGCTTGCCGTGGTGCCCGGTCTGGGCGGTGACCAGGGTCTTGCCGTGCATCTCGGCCGAATGCGCTTTCACTTCCTCGATCGAGCGCGCGAGGCGAACCCCGCCCTTGGCGTCCGGCCCGAGTTCCTTGAATTTGCCCTTGCCGCGGCCGCCCGCGTGGATCTGCGACTTGACGACCCACAGCGGCCCGGGGAGCTTCCTGGCCGCCTCGACCGCTTCCTCGACGCTCATCGCCGCATGGCCGGCCGGGACCGGGACGCCATGCTTCGCCAGCAGCTCCTTGGCCTGATATTCGTGGATGTTCATGCGGCGCGGCCTTAATCAGAACATTGCCGCGATGCAAAGAGACGCACGACCGCAGCGCAAGATCCTGCACGTCGACATGGACGCCTTCTACGCGTCGGTCGAGCAGCGAGACGATCCGGCGCTAAAGGGGAAGCCCGTCGCCGTCGGCGGCGGCCATCGCGGAGTCGTCGCCGCCGCTTCCTACGAAGCCCGGGCGTTCGGCGTGCGCTCGGCGATGCCCTCGGTCACCGCCAGAAGGCGGTGCCCCGACCTGCTGTTCGTCAAGCCCCGGTTCGACGTCTATCGCGAGGTGTCCAACCAGGTTCGCGCGATCTTTGCCGATTACACCGACCTCGTCGAGCCGCTGAGCCTCGACGAGGCCTATCTCGACGTCACCGAAGACCGGTGCGGGCTCGGATCCGCGCGCGCCATCGCCGAGGACATCCGCCGCCGAATCGCCAAGGAGACCGGGCTGACCGCTTCGGCCGGCGTTTCCTATTGCAAGTTCATCGCCAAGCTCGCGTCCGACTATCGCAAGCCGGACGGGCTGACCGTAATCCGTCCCGACCAGGGGCCGGACTTCGTCGCTTCGCTTCCCGTGGCGCGGTTCCACGGCATTGGGCCGGTGACCGCGCGCAAGATGGAATCGCTCGGGATCTTCACGGGTGCCGACCTTCGCGCATGGAGCCTTGCCGAGCTCGAGGCGCGGTTCGGAAGCAGCGGCAGGTGGTATTGGTCGATCGCCCGCGGAATCGATGAACGCGAAGTGCGGCCGGACCGGCCCTACAAATCGGTCAGCGCCGAGCGCACCTTCGACCAGGATCTGACCGATCCCGCCCGGCTTGCGGCCGAGCTCGAGCGGATCGCAGGCTATGCCTGGGCGCGGGTCGAACGGGCCGCGGTTGCAGGCCGGACCGTCACGCTCAAGGTCAAATATGGCGACTTCACCATCATCACGCGCTCGAAGAGCTTTGCCGGCCAGGTGCCCGACCAGGCGGCGTTCGCTGCGGCCGGGCAGACGCTGCTGGCCGCGCTGGTTCCCGTTGCGAAAGGAATCCGGCTGCTCGGGCTTGGCCTCCACAACCTGGGCGACAGGTTCGAACAGCCGCGCCAGCTCGGACTCGCAATTTAGATTCCAGGCCAGGTCCCAACGAGGTCGTGATGGTGACGAAAAAGCGCCCTGGCAGTGAGCGAGCGAAGCCGGATAGCGGGGCCTATCCGGCAATCGAGTGAGCGCGCCAGGGCGCTTTTTCGTCCCACCCGAAGGGCATGGCCCTGCCGGCGCATCGCTTCGTCGAAGCGCTCGACCGTAGGCTCCCCTAAGCTCTTCGCACTTCTCCTTGCGCTGCGTCCGGCAGGAGCCATGTCACGGCTCTCGCTGGGACCGGGTCTGGAATCTTCGGACCAGTTGTGATATAAAATTGTCATAGAGGCCGCTGCTCTCCGCATCGGCCCGCTAGCAGGAACCTTAAATCAGGGCGGTGAGCCGCGACGAACTGTCGTTTTGGGGGGCGGTGCGTGATCGCGTCGGCTTTGTCCGCCGTTTAAACAGAAAGGTGTGCGAATGGCTGCCAAGGCTTTGAGCTTCGACGTCGGTGATTATGTTGTTTACCCCAAGCACGGTGTCGGCCGCGTCGTTGAACTGCAGAGCACGGAAATCGCCGGGACCCGTCTCGACCTCTATGTTCTTCGCTTCGAGAAGGAGAAAATGACTTTGCGGGTGCCCGTCAACAAGGCGGACTCGGTTGGAATGCGCAAGCTGTCGTCGGACAAGACGATGAAGGACGCGCTCGAGACCCTCAAGGGCAAGCCGAAGGTGAAGCGGACCATGTGGTCGCGCCGCGCCCAGGAATATGAAGCAAAGATCAATTCGGGCGACCTGACCTCGATCGCCGAGGTCGTGCGTGACCTCTTCCGTCCGGAAGACGCGCCCGAGCAGAGCTATTCCGAGCGGCAGATTTTCGAGGCTGCCTCGTCGCGGCTGGCGCGCGAGCTGGCGGCGATGGAGCAGACCGACGAGAAGTCGGCGCTCGCGAAGATCCTCGACATCCTCAACAAGGCCGCAGTGATTCACCACAAGCCCAAGGAAGCCGTCGAGGCTTAAGGCCCCGGCGACTGGACCGGTTTCAAAAGGGCGCGGCCGTGAGGGCCGCGCCCTTTTTCTTTGATCTTGCCGGACGGGCCGTCCTGCTGTATTGCGCCAGTAATACACATTGGGAGATTTGCCATGCGCAAGGCCTTGCTCATCATTGCGACGGTGTCGGCGGCAGCGACCGCAACGGCGGGCTGCGGAAAGAACCGCGCCGAAAACGGCGGGCCGACGGTGCAGCGCAATTTCCCGGTCGGCGCGTTCGAGGAGATCGAGGTCGCCGGCTCCTATGAGGTTCAGGTCCGCACCGGCTCCAACCCGAGCGTGTCGGCAAGCGGGCCGGAGAAGATGATCGAGCGGCTAGTCGTCGAGGTGAAGGGCGGCAAGCTTCTCATCCATCCGCGAAGCGAGAAGAAATGGTGGGGCAATTTGGGCGGAAGCCACGGGAAGGCGACCGTCCAGGTGACTGTTCCGATGCTCAAGGCCGCGGCCATCGCCGGTTCGGGCGGGATCGCGATCGACCAGGTCAGGGGCGCGAGCTTCGACGCCAGCGTTGCCGGGTCGGGCGACCTCGCCATTGAATCGCTCGAAGTCCAGGAGCTGTCCGTCTCCGTTGCCGGTTCCGGCGACGTCCGCGCCCGCTCGGGCCAGGCGCGCTCCGTCGATTACAGCATCGCCGGGTCGGGCGGGATCGATGCCCGCGGCGTGCGCAGCGAGACCGCCGACGTGTCGATCGCCGGTTCGGGTAGCGTCAGCGCACAGGCAACGGGCACGGCCGACGTCAGCATCATGGGCTCGGGCGATGTCGAGCTCACGGGCGGCGCCAAGTGCAGCGTCAGCAAGGCGGGGTCGGGCAACGTCCGCTGCTCTTAGGACGCTGTTAACCATCAGCGGCGACAAGCGGAGGCCATGAGCCTTCGCTTGCCGCTTTTCCTCCTCGCGACGGTCGCGCTCGCCCAGCCGGCGTCCGCAGCCAGCCGCAATTTCACCGTCACCGGGTTCGACAGGATCCGGCTCGACGGCCCCTTCCGGGTTTCGCTCAAGACCGGTGTGGCGCCGTTCGCCAAAGCGACCGGGTCGCCAGCGGCGCTCAACGGCATTGCCATCGACGTCCAGGGCCAGACGCTTGTCGTCAGGCGCAACCCCTCCGCGTCATCGGCCTATCCCGGGGAATCGCCGGGTCCGGTGGAAATCAGACTGGGCACGCACGACCTCAACGCCGCCTGGGTGAATGGCGCTGGCAGCCTTTCGATCGACACGGTCAAGGCACAGGTCTTCGACCTGTCGATCCAGGGGCCGGGATCGATAGAAATCGGAAGACTCACAGCTGACCGGCTTCGCGCCGGCCTGTCCGGAAGCGGTTCGGCCAAGATTGGCGGCGCGGCAGCCGAGGTGAAGGCGGTCATCCGCGGCACCTCCTCGTTCGAGGGTGCGGCGCTCAGCGCCAAGGATGCGACCCTCGGCGCGGAAGGCACGGCCGTCGTCCGATTGACGGCGACGGGGACAGCCAAGGTCGACGCCCAGGGCACGGCGCTGGTCGAGCTGTCCGGCCGCCCGGCCTGCACGGTACGTGCGAACGGCTCGGCGGTCGTCAGCGGCTGCCGCTAGCGACTTCGCTTCAGTTCAGCGAAGCGCTCGCTTCCACTCCCGACAGGAAGTTCCAAAGCGCGCCGGCCAGCTCTTCGCCGGCGGCGATCGCTTCGGCCTTCTCGGTGTCGGGAAGGCGATCGAGAAGCGCGCGGCACACCGCGCTATGCTCGACGTCGGCGCTCTCGTGCACCCGGAAGAAGCGCAACGTCTCCTCGTCCTCGATCCCGTAACGGTCGACCAGCCCCTCGATCTTGGCCGAGGCGACGCCCGGGAACTGGCTTTCATAGGCGTAGAGCGCGCCGAGCCCTGCGGCGTAGGAGCGGCGCGAGAGCGTGCGGAACGTGTCGATCAGGGCCGCGGTTTCGGGATTGAGCTGCTGGTCGCGGACCGCGCGTTCGTCCTCCCCGAGGCCGCAGGCGAACATCAGCCAGAGCGTCGCATGGTCCTGCTTGCCGGCCTCGATCCCCTCCTCTTCGGCGAGATTTTCGGCCAGCATTCGCCGGCCGTCGCGGTCGGGGCAGGCGCTGTGGACCGCGCTCACTGCGCGCGGGAAGGCCTCGACATGATGGAAATACTGGCGGGCATAGGCGCGCAGCGTATCGAGCGGCAGCCGGCCTTCCGTCCAAGCCTGATAGAAGGGATGGCTGAGCATCGCCCGCTCCGAAACCTTCGAATCGATCGCCCTTGAAACCGGCAAGTCCGTCATTTCCGCGCCTCCTGATGCTGTTGATCGTGCCAATAAGGCCCGGCGCAAGTGCCGACAAGCGGGGCCTGCGCGGGGCAACCGATTTCAAGACGGATCGTTGACTCGCCGAACCGGAAACAAGGGAGCGAAAGCGATGTACATCGGTCTTGGCGGACTCATCCTGCTGATCATCATCCTCATCATCCTGTTCTAGGACGAGCGCTTTCTAGACGAGGGCAAGGGCCGACAGGCGCCCGTAAAGGCGTGGCGGCAGGGCCGAAAGGTCGCTGCCGTCGTCGGCCGCGGACGGCGCATCCTCGTCCGAAAGGTAGCGCCACCCCTGATGCGCCCGCCTGGGAGTGGGCGGAACCAGTTCAAGAACGGCCGACAGGACGATGTCGATTCGCCCGTCCTTCCGGTCCTCTAAGCGTAGGATCGTATTGCAGCCGACAATCCGGTGGCGGACGATCCAGTAGAGGTTGCCGCCGATCAGCTCCTCCGCCCTTCGCGGACGCATCCTGGTCGCGACGCGCAGTTCGCCGTGACGCGCGCGCGCGGCGACCCGCCGCTGTAGAGTCTCGAGGCTGGCGCAACTGAAGGCGACCTTCGTCAGATGGAGATTGGGCATGGCCGTGCTCGAAATGGCCGAAGAAGCCCGATCCGACAATGGCTTG
>DASTDZ010000069.1:0-4873 GCA_035710105.1 Sphingomicrobium sp.
TCGCCCGCCTATATCAGCGAGGTCACGCCGGCGGCGATCCGCGGGCGGCTGTCCAGCGTGCAGCAGATCATGATCATCATCGGCCTCACCGCCGCCTTCCTCGCCAACTATTTGCTCGCGCAATGGGCGCAGGGTTCGACCGGCGAGTTCTGGCTCGGCTACCCCGCCTGGCGCTGGATGTTCTGGATGCAACTCCTGCCGGCGACGATCTTCCTCGTCGCCTTGCTGTTCATCCCCGAAAGCCCGCGTTACCTCGTCTCGAAAAATCGCGAGGAGCGCGCCCACGCGGTGCTCTCTCGCCTGTTCGGCGAGGATGTCGCGACCGCCAAGGTCGCCGAGATCCGCGCCTCGCTAGCAAAGGACCATCAGCCCCGGCTTAGCGACCTCAAGGCGCCCGGCGGCGGCATGCGGCCGATCGTCTGGGCCGGGATCATGCTCGCCGTCTTCCAGCAGCTCGTCGGGATCAACATCGTCTTCTATTACGGCGCGGTGCTGTGGCGCGCGGTCGGTTTCACCGAAGCCGACGCGCTGATGACCAACATCATCACCGGATCGGTCTCGATTCTCGCCTGCCTGCTGTCGATCGCGCTCATCGACAAGATCGGGCGCAAGCCGATCCTGCTGATCGGCTCGGCCGGTATGGTCGTGACGCTGGGGCTGATGGCCTATGCCTTTTCGACTGGCAGCCTCGACCAGGCAGGGACTCTGCAGATGTCGACGGTAATGGGCCGCATCGCGCTGGTCAGCGCGATTGCCTACGCGGCCCTGTTCAACTTCAGTTGGGGCCCGGTCATGTGGGTGATGCTCGGCGAGATGTTCCCGAACCAGATCCGCGGCTCGGCGCTCGCCGTCGCGGGCTTCGCCCAGTGGATCGCCAATTTCGCAATCGTCGTCAGCTTTCCCTGGTTGCTCCAGAACATTGGCCTGCCGGTCACCTACGGGTTCTACGCGGCCTCTGCCCTCGTCTCCTATTTCCTCGTCCAGCGCTTCATCCATGAAACGCGCGGCAAGGAACTCGAGCAGATGCAGGGCTGAGCCTTCCCTCGCGCTGCTGCCGCAATTCTCTGCCCGAGGATCGTGTCGGCTTCTTGAGCGGCGCGCCGGCAAATGCTTGAAGGCCACGTGGCCAGCGGGTGGACATTCGCGATCGATCGCGGCGGCACTTTCACCGACGTGATCGCCCGCTCGCCATCGGGCCAAATCGTCGTCGAGAAACTGCTGTCCGAAAACCCGGGCCGGTACGAAGACGCCGCGCTGGAGGCGATCCGGCGGGTGCTCGACCGCCACGGCGGCGACGAAGCGGCATCGGTGCGCATGGGGACGACGGTCGCCACCAACGCGCTTCTCGAGCGCAAGGGCGACCGGGTGGCGCTGGCGATCACCCGCGGCTTCGGCGACGCGCTGCGAATCGGCTACCAGGCGCGGCCCCACATCTTCGCGCGGCACATCGTCCTGCCCGAGCAGCCCTATGAACGCGTGGTCGAGATCGACGAGCGCATGAGTGCGGAAGGCGAAACCGTCCGGCCGCTCGACGAGGAGGGCGCGCGGGCGGCCCTGAGCGCGGTTCGGGCCGCCGGGATCGAGGCGCTCGCCATCGTGCTCGTCCATGGCTGGAAATACCGGCAGCACGAGCGCCGGCTCGCCGAGATCGCGCGCGAGCTCGGCTTCACGCAAACTTCCGTGAGCCACGAGGTCGCGCCGCTGATCAAGCTCATCGGACGCGGCGACACCACTCTGGTGGACGCCTATCTGTCGCCGGTTCTGCGACGCTACGTCAGCCAGGTCGCGTCGGGCCTCGCCGCCGGCACGCGGTTGCAGTTCATGCAATCGAACGGCGGGCTCGCCGACGCGCAGGCGTTTCGGGGCAAGGATGCGATCCTCTCCGGGCCGGCGGGCGGGGTCGTCGGTATGGTCGCGGCGAGCGCGCCCCATTTCGAAGAGGGCGAGCCGGTGCGCCTGATCGGATTCGACATGGGCGGCACCTCGACCGACGTGTCGCATTATTCGGGCCGGTTCGAGCTTGCCGACGAAAGCCAGGTCGCCGGGGTGCGGATCCGTGCGCCGATGATGCAGATCCACACGGTCGCCGCGGGCGGCGGGTCGATCTGCCGCTTCGATGGAATGCGCTTCCGGGTCGGTCCGGAATCGGCCGGCGCAAGCCCCGGCCCCGCCTGCTACCGGAACGGCGGCCCGCTGACGGTCACCGACTGCAACCTGTTCTTGGGGCGCATCGACCCCGCCAATTTCCCTGCGGTGTTCGGCCCCGGCGGTGACGAGCCGCTGGATGTCGAGGCGGCGCGCGCGCGGCTGCAGGAGGTCGCCGACGGTCTTGGCGGCTCCAAGTCGCTCGAGGACATCGCCGAGGGTTTCCTGCGCATCGCCGTCGACAACATGGCCAATGCGATCCGCAAGATTTCGATCGCGCGCGGCCATGACGTCACCCGCTACACGCTTGCCTGCTTCGGCGGCGCGGGCGGCCAGCACGCCTGCCGGATCGCCGACACGCTGGGAATGGAGCGCATTCTCATCCACCCCCTCGCGGGCGTTCTGTCCGCTTACGGGATCGGCCTTGCCGACGTGAAGGCGATCCGCGAGCAGAGCCTGCTGAAGCCGCTTGGCGCGGACCTGTCGAAGCCCCTCGCGTCGCTCGAGCGGGCCGTCACGCGCGCGCTCGTCGAGCAGCGAATCGAGCTGTCGGCGATCGCGCTCCATCGCCGCGCCCGGCTTCGCTATTCTGGCAGCGACACCGCGCTCGAGCTCCAGCTCGACTCGCCGGAGCGGATGCGCCGCGCCTTCGAGGCGCTGCACGCCAGGCGCTTCGGCTATTCGGACCAGCAGGCGGAAGTGATCCTCGACACGCTGGTCGTCGAGGGCATCGGTTGCTCCGGGAAAGGGGGCGTGCGAGCAACGCAGCTGGTGGAAGGTGCTGGCGAAGCCTGGCAGGGCCCGGCGCTCATTGCCGATGCCACCTCGACTACCGTCGTCGAGCCCGGCTGGACCGCGACGCGCGCCGGCGACGGGACTCTCGTGCTGACCCGTTCCGCCCCTGCGAAGCGCGCCCATGCGGCGGGCACCGACGCCGACCCGGTGATGCTGGAGATCTTCAACAATCTGTTCATGGCGATTGCCGAAGAAATGGGGGTTGCGCTGCAGTCGACGGCGACCAGCGTCAACATCAAGGAGAGGCTCGATTTCTCCTGCGCCTTGTTCGACCGCACCGGCGCGTTGATCGCCAACGCCCCGCACATCCCGGTGCACCTGGGCTCAATGGGCGAGAGCATCCGCACAATCATCGAGAGCAGGGGGCAGGGCCGGGACGGGCGCGGCATCCGGCGCGGCGACGCCTACGTCCTTAACGACCCCTATCGTGGCGGCACCCACCTGCCCGACATCACCGTCATCATGCCGGTTTTCTATTCCGAAGAGGAGGCCGAGCCCTCCGCCTTTGTCGCAGCGCGCGGCCACCATGCCGACGTTGGCGGGATCGCGCCCGGTTCAATGCCGCCCGATAGCCGGACCATCGAGGACGAGGGCGTGCTGATCGACAATGCGCTGCTGGTCGACGAAGGCCGTTTCCTCGAGGCCGAGATGCGCGCGCTGCTCGGCTCCGGTCCGCACCCGGCGCGCAATATCGACCGCAACATTTCCGACCTTCGCGCCCAGCTCGCCGCCTGTGTCCGCGGCGCCCAGGGCCTGCTCGACGCGGTCCGCGATTACGGCGCACAGGTCGTCGACGCCTACATGGCCCATGTCCTCGCCAATGCCGAAGAATCGGTGCGGCGCCTTCTCGACCGGCTCGACGACGGCGCGTTCGACTATGAAATGGACAACGGCGCCAGGGTCAAAGTCGCCATCCGGATCGACAAGGCGAAACGGTCCGCGACTTTCGACTTCACGGGCACGAGCGACCAGCTCCCAGACAATTTCAACGCGCCTTATTCGATCGTCCGCGCCGCCTCGCTCTACGTGCTCCGGACGCTGATCGACGATCCGATCCCGATGAACGACGGCTGCCTCGAGCCCGTCGAGCTGGTCGTGCCCGAAGGATCGATGCTCTCGCCCCGTCATCCGGCGGCGGTGGTCGCCGGCAATGTCGAGACCAGCCAGGTCGTCACCGACGCCCTGTTCGCCGCTACCGGCCGGCTGGCGCCAAGCCAGGGCACGATGAACAATTTCACCTTCGGAAATGATCATCACCAATATTATGAGACGATCGCGGGCGGGTCGGGCGCCGGCGCGGATCACGATGGGACGAGCGCAGTTCAGACGCACATGACCAACAGCCGGCTGACCGATCCCGAGATCCTCGAGACCCGCCATCCGGTGCGGCTGGAGCGCTTCGCGGTCCGCCGCGGCTCGGGCGGCACGGGCGCGCACCGGGGCGGCGACGGCGTGATCCGCGACGTCCTGTTTCTCGAGCCGATGAGTGCCAACATCCTGGCCAACCGGCGGCGCGTTCCGCCGCGCGGGATCATGGGCGGCGGCGATGCCATGCCGGGCCGCAACTGGGTCGAGCGGACGGACGGGAAAGTCGAGGTCCTGGCCGCCTGCGGCTCGGCCGAGATGCGCCCCGGCGACCGCTTCGTCATCGAGACTCCGGGCGGCGGCGGGTTCGGGACAGCCCGATGACCTACCTGCCGCTCCTCGGGATTCTTCTGGTCGTCGCGGGCTTCGCGCTCAAGCTCAACCCGATGCTGGTGGTAACTGCCTCGGCGATCGTCACCGGGCTTTTGGCCGGGATGGACCCGATCGAAGTCGTCTCGACCTTCGGCAAGGCGTTCAACGACAACCGGATCATCGCCATCGTCTGGATCGTCCTTCCGGTGATCGGGCTGCTCGAGCGTTTCGGGCTGCAGCAGCGGGCGGCGACTCT
>DASTDZ010000070.1:0-3443 GCA_035710105.1 Sphingomicrobium sp.
CCCGCGCGGCATTCGCATGCACCTCGGGCTCAACAAGCCGATCTACCGGCGCACCGCGGCCTACGGCCATTTCGGCCGCAAGCCGGAGGGCGATTATTTCCCGTGGGAGCGGCTCGATCTGGTCGAGGAGCTCAAGGCCGCCGTCGAAGCCTGAGTAACTCTCAGCGGTCGGAGTCCTGGACTCCGACGCGGTGGCGGAAAACCAGCTCCCCGCCGAGCCAGCCGCTGTAGAGCAGGACCAGGACAGCGATTCCCGAAAGGAAGATGCCGATCGTCAGGATGCTGTCTGGGGTCGTCACCCTGATCAGCAGGTTGATCGCCTCGATCACCACGACGGTGACGTTGGCGATCATGTGCCGGACCGCCTGGCCGATCTTGCGGATGCGGTCGTCGCCCATGAAGTCCGTGAGCCCGGCGAAGGCGGCGAGCGCGGCGGTCAAAAGACCGATTCCAAGCAGCCAGTTCGACACGTTCGCCCAGCCCTCGCCGCCGCCATAGGCGAAGAGGATGTCGCTCGCGAACGCGCCGGTGAAGCAGACGATCGGGAACGGCACCAGCATCGGGTGGATCGGGTGACCGCCGACCGTCGCCGTGCTCTTCGGATTGCGCGTCACCCGCTGATTTTCATTGTCCATCATCGCCCTCCTCCTGCCGTCGAGTGTCATGGACGCAGCGGCATCGCGGAAAGTTCCGAAGCGCTAGCTCTCGCGGCAGCGCACCCAGCGTCGCTTGCCGCCGCGCCACAGCGACCCGTCATAAGCTTCACCCCTGCGCCTCGCGCGCAGCCGAAGCTCGTGCCGCTCGGCATTAGGGTCAGTGAGGTCGAGCCGGATTTCGTTCGGCTCGAGCCATGCCTGGGCGACCGTTACCGCGATATCGCGACCGCCGTCGGTCAGCCGCGCCTGGACGACATTGGACACGACAGTATGCCCAATCACCAGCTGGACGTCGATCGGGCGAGGCCCGGCCGTGCTGCAGGTCATCCCGCCGGTCGCATAGGCCGGGCTCGCGGCGACAAATGCGAGCGACAGGGCAAGCAGAATCCTGGTCATCGCCGGCAGGCTGCGCCTTCCTTGCTGAACCCCGGGTTGAGCGACTAGTCGCCCGAATCATGACCGCGCACAAGCCAGGCGATCCCACCACCCTCAACCGGCTTTACGGGCGGTCGAGCGGCCACAAGCTGAGGCCCGGCCAGCAGCAGCTCGTTGATACGCTGCTTCCGCAGATCGCGGTACCGCCGGAAGGCGAAATCAGCGCGCTTCGCCTGTTCGGCGACGAGCGGCCGCTGCACCTGGAAATCGGCTTCGGCGGCGGCGAGCACCTCGCCTATCGGGCCGACCTTCTGCCCGACCATGGCTTCATCGGTTGCGAGCCCTTCCTCAACGGAGTCGCGACCGCGCTCGCCCATATTCGCGAACGCAATCTCGCCAACGTCCGCCTGTGGCGCGGCGATGCGCTCGACGTCCTTCGCCGGGTCCCGGACGCAAGCCTCGCCTTCGTCTACCTGCTTCACCCCGACCCGTGGCCCAAGGCCCGGCACGCCAAGCGTCGGATGGTCAACGACGGGCCGGTCGACCTCATCGCCGCCAAGCTCAAGGCGAGCGGGGAGTTCCGGGTCGCGACGGACGACCCGACCTATCTCGCCTGGGCGCTGATGGTAATGCGTCGCCATGGCCACCAGTTCGGATGGCTGGCCGAGAAGCCCTCGGATTTCCTGGAGCCCCCGGGCGGCTGGATCGAGACTCGGTACGGCGCCAAGTCGAGGCGCGAGGGCCGCCGGCCCCATTATTTGCGCTACCGCCGGCTCGGCTGACCTTTCGCCCCGGCCTTGCCGCTCCTACATCGCGCCCGCATGCAAATCCGCGACTCCGTCCTTAATGCGATCGGCAACACGCCGCTGATCAAGCTCCGCCGAGCCTCGGAGGAAACCGCCTGCACAATCCTGGGCAAGGCCGAGTTCATGAACCCCGGCCAGTCGGTCAAGGACCGCGCGGCGCTGGGGATTGTGACCGACGCGGTGCGCAAGGGCGAGCTTCGCCCGGGCGGGATCATCGTCGACGGGACCGCAGGCAATACGGGAATCGGGCTCACCGTCGTCGGCAACGCGCTGGGAATGCGCACCGTCATCGTCATTCCCGAAACCCAGACCGAGGAGAAGAAAGACGCGCTGCGGATGCTCGGCGCGAGCGTCGTCGAGGTGCCAGCGGTGCCGTACCGCAACCCGAACAATTATGTGAAGGTCGCCGGCCGCCTCGCCGAGCGCCTCGCCCGCGAGCATGAGCATGGCGCGATCTTCGCCAACCAGTTCGACAATGTCGCCAACCGCGACGCGCATGTGACGACCACCGGCCCAGAAATCTGGGACCAGACGGACGGCACGGTCGACGCCTTCGTCAGCGCCGTCGGCACCGGCGGCACGCTCGCCGGAGTCGCGATCGCGCTTCGCGAGCGCAATCCCGATGTCGTCATCGCCCTCGCCGACGTGCCGGGCGCGGCGCTCTACAATTATTACAAGACTGGCGAGCTCAAGGCCGAAGGCAGTTCGATCACCGAGGGCATCGGCCAGGGACGGATCACCGCCAACCTCGCGGGGCTGAGCGTCGACGAGGCTTTCCTCATTCCCGACGAGGAGACGGTTCGAACCGTCTATTCGCTGATCGAGGACGAGGGCCTCGCGCTCGGAACCTCGTCCGGAGTCAATGTCGCCGGCGCCATCCGCCTGGCGAAGAAGCTGGGGCCCGGAAAGACCATCGTCACCATGCTGTGCGACCCCGCCGCCCGCTACCAGTCGCGGCTGTTCAACCGCGAATTCCTGCAATCGAAGGGGCTTCCACCGCCGCCGTGGCTGGAGCGCCCCACCGACATCCAACCCGATTTCATTCTACCAGAGGAGCAGACGTCATGACCGCACTCGCCATTGGCAGCACCGCGCCAGATTTTACCGCCGAGACCACGCAAGGGCCGATCCGCTTTCACGACTGGATCGGTGACAGCTGGGCGATCCTGTTTTCGCACCCGAAGGATTACACTCCGGTGTGCACGACCGAGCTCGGCGAGGTCGCCCGGCTCAAGCCCGAGTTCGACAAGCGCAACACCAAGGTAATCGGGCTGAGCGTCGACAAGGTCGGCGACCATGAGGGCTGGGCGAAGGACATCAAGGACGTCAGCGGCCACGAAGTGAACTTCCCGATGATCGGCGATCACGATCTCAACGTGTCGAAGCTCTACAACATGCTTCCCGCCGAGGAGACCGAGACCGAGGGGAGGACCGCAGCCTCCAACGCGACGGTGCGCACCGTGTTCATCATCGGGCCCGACAAGAAGATCCGGGCGATGTTCAGCTATCCGATGAGCTCGGGCCGCAATTTCGACGAGATCCTTCGCTTGCTCGATTCCGTGCAGCTGACCGAGCGGCACGGCGTGGCGACTCCGGTCAACTGGCG
>DASTDZ010000071.1:0-6593 GCA_035710105.1 Sphingomicrobium sp.
CGGCCGCCTGACGCCCGCCCGCAACAGCGCGCTGCAAATCTGCCTCACCCGAATCGCCCGGCCTTTTCAAAGGGCGGGCGAACGCCTAATTCGTTGATCGTCCAAAACAACAATCGGAGAGACTGCTATACCACCGCCCTATCCGCGCCGTCCCATGGCGCCGCCGGCCCTGTCCGGCCCCCGCTACAACGAATTCATCCAGAGCCCGAAGGTCCGGGTCATCGATGAAAACGGCGAAAACCTGGGCGTGATGTACACCCGCGAGGCGATCGAGCAGGCGGCCGAGGCCGGGCTCGACCTCGTCGAAGTTTCCCCGAACGTCGACCCGCCGGTCTGCAAGTTCCTCGATATCGGCCGCTACAAGTACGAGACCCAGAAGAAGGCGAACGAGCAGCGCAAGAAACAGAAGACGCAGGAGATCAAGGAGATCAAGATGCGTCCGAACATCGACGATCACGACTATGACGTGAAGATGCGCAAGGTGTTCGAATTCCTCGAGGAGGGCGACAAGGTGAAGGTGACGATGCGCTTTCGCGGCCGCGAAATGGCGCACGGCGAGCTCGGCATGGCAGTCCTCCGCCGAGTGCAGGAGCAGACCGCCGCGCTCGCCAAGGTCGAGGCCCATCCGCGCATGGAAGGCCGCCAGATGCTGATGGTGCTCGCTCCTAAATAGGACCCAATTCAGCGGCAAACTAACGAAAGTGAGGCTGTTGCAAGAAAGCAGCAACAGCCGACCGATTGCGGTCGTTGACATAGCGCAACGCTTCCGTCCGGGTTTCACCTGCATTAGCTTCCCGCAGCGGGTCCGCATCCGGGCCTGGGGAGGACATGATGCGCAAATCAACCTGGCTGCTTTCGGCAGCGCTTTTCGCCATTCCCGCGCCGCTTTTCGCGCAGCAGGCCGATCCCGGCCAGCCGACCGAGCCGACCGGCCCGCAGGGCGAAGGCGAAATCAACCCTCCCAACACCGCCGAGCCGGGCGCGGTCGCCGACACCGACCTCAGCCAGGAGCCGGTCGACAGCAGCGACATCGTCGTTACCGCGACCCGCCGCAACCAGGCGCTGTCCGACGTCCCGCTGGCGGTCAGCGCGGTCACGGCCGAGAATTTGCAGCTGTCCGGCGCGACCGACATTCGCCAGCTCAACCAGCTGTCGCCATCGCTTCTGGTTTCCTCGACCCAGTCCGAAGGCGGCGCTTCGGTCGCCCGCATCCGCGGCATCGGCACGGTCGGCGACAACCCGGGCCTCGAAAGCTCGGTCGGCGTGTTCATCGACGGAGTCTATCGCTCGCGCACCGGCATGGGCCTGACCGAGCTCGGCCCGCTCGAGCGGATCGAGGTGCTTCGCGGCCCGCAAGGCACGCTGTTCGGCCGCAACACTTCGGCCGGCCTGATTTCGGTGATCACCGCCCAGCCGCGCTTCGAACCCAGCTTCGGGGGCGCAATCACGATCGGCAATTACGATCTTCGCCGCGGCGAACTCAGCGCCACCGGGCCGCTTTCGAGCACGCTCGCTGCCCGGATCGATGCCGTCTACTTGAAGCGCGACGGCTTCCTCGAGGACGTCATCTCGGGCCGCGATGTCAATGACCGCAACCGGTACCTGGTCCGCGGCCAGCTATTGTTCCAGCCCAACGACGACCTCACCGTCCGCTTCGTCGCGGACGTCACGCGGCGCCGCGAGGAATGCTGCGCCGCGCCCTACCTGCCGGCGCGCGACTTCACGCTTGCCGGGCCCCAGCCCTCGACCATTGCCGCGATCGAGCGGGCGCTCGGTGGTGTGATCAACGATGACACGTTCGAACGCGACGTGTCGATCACGCCGGGCCGCGACTACAACAGCGACGTCGACGACTGGGGCGTGTCGAACGAGATTAACTGGGATTTCGGCGCCGCGACCCTGACCTCGATCACCGCCTATCGCTACAACGACTTCGTCCGCGGCCAGGACGCCGACTTCAACAATCTCGATATCCTGTACCGCGACGGCGGCGGCGGATCGGCGAACCGCTTCAAGACCTTCACCCAGGAGCTTCGCCTCCAGGGCGAGACGATGGGCGGCCGGCTCGACTGGCTGGTCGGCGGTTACTTTGCCGACGAAGCGCTGCGGGTGAAGGACAATCTGACATACGGCAACGATTATGCGCGCTATGCTAACTGCCTGGTCGCGGCCAATTTCGTTTCCGCCACCGGCCAGCCGGGGCTGATCGCTCCGGGAGTTTCGCCGACCTGCTTCAACCCTGCCGTCGCCGGCGCGATCCTGCCCTTCCTTCCGCCCAGCCAGCAGACGGTGCTGGCCGCCTTCGCCAGGCTCGGCGTGTTCGCCGGCGCGCCATTCGGCAACAGCGGCTTCGCCAACCTCGCGACCGCGCTCGGGCTTCCCGGCCAAACCCTCAACAATGTCGGGATGAACGATCTGTGGAAGCAGAGCAGCGACAATTGGGCGCTGTTCACCCACAATATCTTCGAGATCGTCGACGGCCTCGATCTAACCATCGGCGCGCGTTACACGCACGAGAAGAAGACGGTCGACGGGACGCTTTCCGACAACAACGTCCTGTGCGGCTTCTTCTCGGCCGCAATCCCGTCGCTCCAGACGCTTCCGTGCGTCAATCCGACGGTCGGTCCGGCCGGGTTCCGGGTCAGCGACAGCAAGAGCGAGAACAAGCTCTCGGGAACGGTGGTGCTCAGCTACAAGCCGACCGACTCGCTCCTGACCTATGCGAGCTTCTCGCGCGGCTACAAGGCGGGCGGCTTCAACCTCGACCGGGCGGCGCTTCGCCGGGCGAACGGCAACGGCGCGGTCTGCGTGAGCGCGCTGCAGCCAGGCTGCGGCGGGATCGCTGCGTCGGGTGCGGACCTCCAGTTCAAGCCGGAGGTCAACAACGCAATCGAGCTCGGCGCCAAGTACAATGGCCCCGGTTTCGACATCAACGTCGCGCTGTTCCACCAGCTATTCAAGGACTTCCAGCTTAACACGTTCAACGGCCTCAACTTCGTCGTCGAGAACATCAACGCCTGCAAGGACGACCTGAGCGGGGCCGACACCGACAACAATCCTGCGACCGGCGCCTGCACCGGCGGCACCAAGGCCGGTGTCCGCAGTCGCGGGGTCGAGGTCGAGGCCTTCACCCGGCCGATGCGCTACCTCGATGTCAACTTCGGCGTGACATACGCCGACACCAAGTACCGCAAGAACCTGGTCGGCGCGGACGGCCGCCCGCTCACCAATGCGCTGTTCCAGCTTCCGGGCCGGCGGATATCCAACTCCAACAAGTGGACTTTGACCGGCGCGGCCGCCTGGACCCCGCCGATCCCGGGAACAGAACTGAGCGCCATCGTCTATGCCGATGCGCGCCATATGAGCGGGTTCAACACCGGTTCCGACCTCGACCTGGAGAAGTTCCAGAAGGCCTTCACCGTCGTCAATGCTCGCCTTGGCGTGCGCGGGCCGGACAATAATTGGTCGGTCGAGCTGTGGGCGCAGAACCTGTTCGACAAGGACTTCACGCAGGTCGCGTTCGACGCACCCATCCAGGGATCGGGCACAGAGCGCGGAGTCCTGCAGGGCTTCTACCCGCGGGCGACGCAGCTGTTCGGCGCATTCCTCGGCGAGCCGCGGACCTTCGGAATCACCTTCCGCGCCAACTTCTCTCCGCGGCCGGCGCCGGTGGTCAGCGAGCCGCCGCCTCCGCCGCCGCCTCCGCCGCCGCCGCCGGCGACCCAGACGTGCCCGGACGGAACAGTGATCCTGGCGACCGAGACCTGCCCGGCTCCGCCGCCACCGCCGCCCCCGCCGCCGCCGGCGCCCGAGCGCGGCTGAGCGACCGCAAGGAACTGAGGCCTCGCCGGCAACGGCGGGGCCTCTTTCCTATTTCAGGAGCGGCTCGGCGAGGGCAGCGAGGTCTAGCTCCGGCCTGGCGCCATAATGCTGGATGACCTCGGACGCGGCGACCGCGCCGAGCTGCAACGACTGCCTGAGCGAGCGCCCGCGCGCCTGGCCGGCGAGGAAGCCGGCGGCGAACAGGTCGCCTGCGCCGGTCGTGTCGACGAGCCGCTTGACCGGTACGGCCGGCACATGCGCGCGCTCCCGGCCCGAGGCGGCCATCGCGCCATGCTCGCTCCTGGTGACGACCAGCGTCGGGACCTGATGCGCGAATTTGTCGAAGGCCGGCTTGAGGTCGGTCTCGTGCGCGAGGTGCAGGAACTCGACCTCGTTCGCGAACAATATGTCGATCTTGCCAGTATCGATCAGCCGCAGGAAATCGGCGCGGTGCCGCTCAACCACGAAGCCGTCGGACAGCGTGAAGGCGACCTTCGTGTCCGATGCGCGCGCGATTTCGATCGCGGCTTCCATGGCGGCGCGCGGCTCGGCCGGGTCCCACAAATAGCCTTCGAGGTAGAGGATCTTCGCCCGCGCGACCCCGGCCCTTGTCACCGCGTCCGGGGCAAGCCGCTGCGCGGCGCCGAGAAAGGTGCTCATCGTCCGCTGTGCGTCGGGGGTGACGACGATCAGGCAGCGCCCGGTCGGCCCGGTGTCGCCGCGCGCCGGCGTTTCGAACCCGACCCCGAGCGATTTTATGTCGTGGGCGAAGATCCGCCCGAGCTCGTCGTCGGCGATCTGGCCGATGAAGCCGGTCGAGAGGCCGAGCGCGGCGAGCCCTGCGACCGTGTTGGCAGCCGACCCGCCGCTGAGCTCGCGGCCGGGGCCCATGTCGGCGTACAGCCGCTCGGCCTCGGCGGCGTCGATCAGCCGCATCGAGCCCTTGGTCATTGCATGCCGTTCGAGGAAGCTGTCGTCGGCGTCGGCGATAACGTCGACGATGGCATTGCCGATCGCCAGCACGTCGAGTGGTTTGGAAGTCATGCCGCCGCCTAGCCGCCGTCCGCCTCGCCCGCAACTTGCGCGGCTGGCGCGCTGCCGTCATGCATAACAACATGCGCCGCATCCTCCTTGTCGCGACCTCGCTGACGCTCGCAGCCTGCGCCACCGCGCCCAAGCCCGCCGAGCCCGTTCAGCCCGTGCAGGCCCCGCATGTGCGAAGTGCGATCCTGGGGATGACGGCGGCCGAGCTGGTGCAAAGGTTTGGGTCGCCCGACCTCCAGATCCGCGAAGGGGAGAGCCTGAAGCTGCAGTTCCGCAGCGACCTGTGCGTGCTCGACGCCTATCTCTACCCGAGCGGGACGGCGCCGCACCGGGTCACGCATGTCGACACCAGGACGCGCGCCCTGGCAGCGATCGATCAGGCGGTTTGCATACGGTCGCTCGACGCGCCCTGAAGTTCTGAGAGGGCCCAGCGCGCGGCCTCGGCAATGACCGGGTCGGGATTGGACAGGTGCGGCTCGACCGCCTCTGCGAGCGCGGGGTCGCCGCTGTTGCCGGCAGCGATCAGGCAATTACGGATCATTCGCCTGACCCCGATTCGCTTGATCGGCGAACCGGCGAACATCGCCCTAAAGCCGGCATCGTCGAGCGAGAGCAGGCTGGCGAGGCTCGGCGCCCGCAGCTCCTCTCGCGGAAGGAAGGCGCGGTTGGCCGCGGCGGCGTCGGCGAAGCGGTTCCACGGGCACACCGCAAGGCAGTCGTCGCAGCCGTAAATCCGGTTGCCGATGGCGCGCCGGTACTCGTTCGGGATCGGACCCGAATGCTCGATCGTCAGATAGGAAATGCATTTGCGCGCATCGATCCGGTGCGCGGAGTCGAAGGCCCCGGTCGGGCACGCGTCGAGGCAGCGGCGGCAGCTGCCGCAATGGACGCCCGCACCCGCCGGCTCGTCGGGCGGCAGGTCGAGAGTCGTGAGGATGATTCCGAGGAACAGCCAGCTGCCGTGCTCGCGCGAAACGAGGTTGGTGTGCTTGCCTTCCCAGCCGATCCCCGCGGCGGAGGCGAGCGGCTTTTCCATCACCGGCGCGGTGTCGACGAAGACCTTGAGCTCGCCGCCCGCCTCGTCGACCAGCCAGCGGGCGAGCGCCTTGAGCGCCTTCTTGACCGTCTTGTGATAGTCGCCGCCCTGGGCATAGGCAGAGATCCGCCCTACCCCTCTTTCGTCGGCGAGCTCGAGCGGGTCGCGGGCCGGGGCATAGCTCATGCCGAGCGCGATGACGCTCTTCGCTTCGGGCCACAGGCTGGTTGGACTGGCGCGCTGCTCCTTGCGGCTGTCCATCCAGACCATCTCGCCGTGGCGGCCCTCGTCGATCCAGCGAAGCAGGTTCGGCCCCGCCTCCGGGGCGGCATCGGCGCGCGCGAAGCCGCAGGCGACGAAGCCCAGCTCTGCCGCCTTTTCGCGGATTTCCTGCTCAATGGTCATTGTCATTTACACTTTCGGCCTTAGCACAGGGGCCATGTCCGCCAACTACGCCGCTACGGCGACCGACATGGTGAAAAGGTTCGGCGACACGACGGCGGTCGCGGGCGTGAGCCTCGCGGTGCCGGCCGGGTCGATCTACGGGATCCTCGGCCCCAATGGCGCGGGCAAGACGACGAGCATCCGGATGCTACTGGGGATTATCGATCCCGACACGGGGAGCCGGACGCTGCTGGGCCGCGACAGGCCGCTCGAGGCGGCGCATGAGGTTGGCTACCTGCCCGAGGAG
>DASTDZ010000072.1:0-2328 GCA_035710105.1 Sphingomicrobium sp.
GAAGCACCTCAATGTTCCCGCGGCTGCGGAAGGTCGCCATCGCCTTCCTCAGCTGGTTTGCCTCCTCGGAGCTGAACTTCGCCGCATCGAGCGCGATCTTCATCGCCTGCTCCTGGAAGATGGGCACGCCCAGAGTCCGCCCGAGGATTTTCTCAAGCTCATCCGGCGGCCCGTGCGCCGGATCGGGGCAGGGGAAGGTCACCGGCTCCTTGCCCGCCCGCCGTTTTAGATAGGGGTGGACCATGTCGCCCTGGATCGGGCCGGGGCGGACGATCGCCACCTCGATGACGAGATCGTAGAAGCAGCGCGGCTTGAGGCGTGGAAGCATGTTCATCTGCGCCCGGCTCTCGACCTGGAAGACGCCCAGGGAATCGCCGCGCGAAAGCATGGCATAGACCGCCGGCTCCTCGGGCGGGACGCTCGCCAGAGTCCATTTCTCGTCGTGGTGCTTCTCGACCAGGTCGAAGCATTTGCGGATGCAGGTCAGCATGCCCAGCGCGAGCACATCGATCTTGAGGATGCCGAGCTCGTCGATGTCGTCCTTGTCCCATTCGATGAAGGTGCGGTCGGCCATGGCGCCGTTGCCGACCGGGACGGTCTCGACCAGCGGCCGCTCGGTCAGGACGAAGCCGCCGACATGCTGCGACAGGTGACGCGGCATGCCGATCAGCTGCTGGGCGAGCTTGAGCGTGCGCTTCAAATGCGGATCGGCAAGGTCGAGCCCGGCGTCGGCCGCGCGCTCCTGCCGCATCTCGCCTTCCATATGGCCCCAGATGGTCGAGGCGAGCGCCCCGCACACGTCCTCGGAAAGCCCCATCACCTTGCCGACCTCGCGGATCGCCGAGCGCGGGCGGTAATGGATCACGGTCGCGGCGATCCCGGCGCGTTCGCGGCCGTATTTCTCGTAGATGTGCTGGATGACCTCCTCGCGCCGCTCGTGCTCGAAATCGACATCGATATCGGGCGGCTCGCGGCGCTCCTCGGAAATGAAGCGCTCGAACAGAAGGTCGCTGGTCGCGGGATCGACCGCGGTAATCCCGAGGCAATAGCAGACCGCGCTGTTCGCCGCCGAGCCGCGGCCCTGGCACAGGATCGGCGGGTCGAGGCTGCGCGCAAAGGCGACGATGTCGTGGACGGTCAGGAAATAGCGCGCGAAATCCAGCCGCTCGATCAGCTTGAGCTCATGGTTGAGCTGGGTCAGCACCTTGTAAGGAATCCGCTCTCCCCAGCGCTCGCGCGCCCCGGCCCAGGTCAGCTGTTCGAGATGCTGCTGCGGGCTGCGCCCGTCGGGCACGGTTTCCCTGGGATATTCATAAGCAAGCTCGTCGAGGCTGAAGTCGAGCGCATCGGCGAACTCGCGCGTCACCGAGATCGCGTGCGGCCAGCGGGCAAACAGCCGCGCCATTTCCTCCGCAGACTTCAGATGCCGCTCGGCATTGGGGTTCAGAAGGAAGCCAGCCCTGGCAATGGTCGTCTTCTCCCGGATGCAGGTCATCACGTCCTGGAGCGGGCGTTTGTCGGGCGCGTGGTAGTGGACGTCGTTGGTGGCGAGGATCGTGCAGCCGTTCGCCCGCGCGATCCGGTCGAGCCGCGCGATCCGCCCGTTGTCGTCGCCGCGGTAGAGCCAGGACGCGGCGACATGGGCGAGCGAGGGAATGGCCTCGCGAAGGCGCGGAAGCTCGGCGGCGAACGCGTCGAGATCGTGCCAAGGCCAGGCGATAAAGGCGATTGCCTGCGCGTGCCCGGCGACATCGGCCAGAGTCAGCGCGCATTCCCCTTTCTTGGCGCGCATCTTGCCCAGGCTCAGCAGCCGCGACAGCCGCCCGTATCCGTCGCGGTCGACCGGATAGGCGAGCAGGCTCGGCGCGTCATCGAGGTCGAGCCGGCAGCCGATCAGGGGCTTGAGCCCGGCTTCCTTGCAGGCGCTGTGCATGCGGACGACCCCGGCGAGCGTGTTGCGGTCGGCGATCCCGAGGCAATCCATGCCGAGCTCGAGCGCGCGCAGCACCAGTTCGATCGAGTCCGATGCCCCGCGAAGGAAGGAGAAGGGGGAAGTGACGCCAAGCTCGACAAAGGCCGAGCGGCGGATTTCGGACGGCGGCACCGACGGACGGACCAGCCGCTTGCGCGCGAATCCCTCTTGCTCGGGCATCAGCCGAGCGCCTTTGCAGAAATGTTCATCCGAACAGGCCGTGCATGTACCAGGGGGGCGCGCCGCCTCGGCCGTCGCCGGCAAGGCCTTCGCGGAAGATCCAGTAGCGGCGGCCTTCGCGGTCCTCGACCCGGTAGTAGTCGCGAAGGCGCGCGGTCGATCGCTCGCGCCACCAT
>DASTDZ010000073.1:0-17117 GCA_035710105.1 Sphingomicrobium sp.
ATGTCGGCCGGCGAGCGGATCCAGCCGAGCTCGAGGAACTCGGCGATGCTCTTCTCGCCCAGTCCCTCGATGTCGAGCGCCCCGCGCGAAACGAAGTGCCGTAGCCGCTCGAACCTCTGTGCGGGGCAGATGAGCCCGCCCGTGCAGCGCACGTCGACCTCGCCCTCCTCGCTCACCGCTTCGCTGCCGCATTCGGGGCAATGGTCCGGGAAGACGTAGGCCGGCCGCGGCTCGTCGCGTGTCAGATTCTCGACCACCTGCGGGATGACGTCGCCGGCGCGCTGGATCAGCAGCCGGTCGCCGATCCGAAGCCCAAGCCGGGCGATCTCGTCGCGGTTGTGCAAGGTGACGTTGGCGACGATCACCCCGCCGACCCCGACCGGCTTCAGCCGTCCGACCGGAGTCAGCTTGCCGGTCCGCCCGACCTGGATATCGATCCCTTCGAGTGTGGTTTGCGCCTTCTCCGCCGGGAACTTGTGCGCGAGCGCCCAGCGCGGCGCCCGTGCGACCTGGCCCAGGCGTTCCTGCCAGTCGAGCCGGTCGACCTTGTAGACGACACCGTCGATGTCGAACGGAAGGTCGGCCCGCGCCTTCTCGATCGCGCGATAGTGGGCAATCATCTCATCCAGGCCTGCGCAGGGGACGAGCAGATCGGGCACCGGAAAGCCGAAGCCTTCGATCCGCTTCATCGCCGCGAATTGGGTCTCGGCAAGCGGCTCCGACACCTCGCCCCAGCCGTGGGCGAAGAAGCGCAGCGGCCGGGCGGCGGTGACCGACGGGTCCTTCTGGCGAAGCGAGCCCGCGGCGGCATTGCGCGGGTTGGCGAAGATCTTGCCGCCCGCAGCCTCCTGCCGCGCGTTCAGAGCCTCGAAGTCGACCTTGGACATATAGATCTCGCCGCGCACTTCGAGCACTTGCGGCGCCCCCGCGATGCGTTGCGGAATGTCGGTTATCGTCCGCACGTTGGCCGTCACGTCCTCGCCGGTCGTGCCGTCGCCGCGGGTCGCGCCGAGAACCAGTCTGCCACCCTCGTAGCGCAGCGAGCAGGACAGCCCGTCGATCTTCGGCTCTGCGGTCAACGCCACCGCCGCGTTGTCAGGCAGGTTGAGGAAGCGCCTGACCCGGCCGACGAACTCGGCGACCTCCTCGTCCGAAAAGGCGTTCTCGAGGCTGAGCATCGGCCGCGCGTGACCGACCTTGGCGAGCGCCCCGGCCGGAGCTGCGCCGAGGCGTTTCGACGGGGAATCGGGCCGTACCAGATGCGGGAAGCGCGCTTCGAGCTCGCGGTTCTCGCGGACCAGCGCGTCATATTCGGCGTCGCTGATCTGCGGCGAATCCTCGGCGTGATACAGCTGGTCGTGATGCGCGATCAGCTTTGCCAGCTGCTCCAGGCGCTTAGCGGCCTCGGATTCGCTGAGCGTCCCCGCCGTCACTTATCCGAACACTTCCTCGAGCAGGCTGACGAAGCTGGTCCACGACCGCTCGGCGGCGAGCGCGTTATAGCGAACGCCCTCGATTCCGATCTCGTGCGCGTTGGGGTTGGTGAAACCGTGCGCGACGTTGCCGTAGGCGTGGATCTGCCAATCGGCGCCGGCTTCGGTCAGCTCGTTGCCCAACGCGACCACGGCTTCCGGCGGAACCATCGGGTCGTCCCAGCCGTGGAAGGCGACGACCTTGCCGCGGATCCGCTCGGGCTCCAGCCCCGGCGGGTCGAACAGGCCGTGGAAGCTGACCGCAGCCGCAATGGCGGCGCCGCTGCGCGCCAAGTCGAGCGCGCACATTCCGCCGAAGCAATAGCCGGCGACGACGATCTGCTCGTCCTCGACCTCGTCGATCTCGCGAGTCAGCTCGAGGACGTGGGTGAGTCGGCGGCGGAGCGCTGCGCGGTCCTCCTTGATCCGGCCCATCTCGCCGAACATGACGTCGCGTTCGGCGCCGCGGAATTTCTTTCCGAAGAGGTCGGCGACCACCGCATTGTAGCCGAGCTCGACGAGCTGCCGGGCAAAGCCGAGCTCGAGGTCGGACACGCCCATCACCGTCGGGATCAGGATCACGGTCGGCCGCGCCTCGCCGTCGCGCCGCCCGACGAACACGCTTTCCAGCTCCTCGCCCTCGAACTCATGGGGGA
This sequence comes from Sphingomicrobium sp., assembly GCA_035710105.1. Taxonomy (GTDB): domain Bacteria; phylum Pseudomonadota; class Alphaproteobacteria; order Sphingomonadales; family Sphingomonadaceae; genus Sphingomicrobium. Next base: position 2,129 of record DASTDZ010000073.1, read on the forward strand.
TTGGTCGTTCCCTGCTCATCCTGCCTCCTTCGCCAGCTCGGCCAGTTTGGCCACAGTATTCATGTTGCGAGCGGTTCCCGCCTCGGCGGCGGGAATTCGCAGTCGCGAGCGGCCGATACCTCTTTCGCCATAAGCGACATAGACCTCGCGCGCGCCTGCAGCGATACGCTCGTCGGCAGCCCGGTTGCGTACGGTGTCGAGCAGATTCTCGGGCGGCGGCTCGTCCATGAAAAAGGCCTGGACGGTGTTGGCCGGCGCATCGGGAAAGGGATTGGCGCGGGCCGCGTCGGCCATCGCCGCGGCCGTGCGGACGATCGCGACGACTTTCCGGCCCATGTGAGCGGTGAGCCGTTCTTCGAGCAACCGCTTCACCTCGGTCTCCGACTTGTCGCTCTTGAAGAGAAGATTGCCGCTGGCAATGAACGTGCGCGGCGAGCCGAGCCCGAGCTCTTTGGCAATGGTCTGCAGATCGGTCATCCTGAGCGTGCTCACCCCCAGCAGGTTCACCCCCCGCAGGAGCGCGACGTAGCTTGTCACGCCGCGTCGAGCAGGCGCGATGCCTGGGCCCGGGCCTCGTCGGTGACAGACGATCCCGACAGCATCCGGGCGATTTCCTCGCGCCTTTCCTCGGCGGTCAGGCGCCGGACCAGCGTCCGGGTCGAGCCGCCTTCGTGCGACTTTTCGATCCGGTAATGATGGCTGGCGCGCGCCGCCACCTGCGGCGAATGGGTGACGACCAGCACCTGGCTATCCTTCGCCAGCCGCGCCAGACGCTCGCCGATCGCGCTTGCCACCGCGCCGCCGACCCCGCGGTCGATCTCGTCGAAGATCATGGTCGCCGCGCTTCCCGCCTCCGCCAGCGCCACCTTGAGCGCGAGGATAAAGCGCGACAGCTCGCCGCCGCTGGCGATCCTCGTCAGCGGCCCGAACGGCGCGCCAGGATTGGTCGACACCTCGAACTCGACCCGGTCGGTCCCGGCAGGTCCCGGCTCGGCCTCGGCGATCACGGTTCGGAAGCGGGCGGATTCGAGCTTCAGCGGAGCCAGCTCCGCCGCCACAGCCTTGTCGAGTTTCGCGGCCGCCTCGTGCCGCCTTGCGCTGAGCTCTTCCGCCAGCCGGGAATAAGCGAGCCGGGCCTCGGCGAGTTCGCGGTCGAGCGCCTCGATCCGCTCACCGCCGGCCTCGATGGCGGCAAGCTGCGCGCGCATCCGCTCGCCCAGATCGGCGAGCGCGTCGGGCTCGACGCGGTGCTTGCGCGCCAGGCCGCGGATGTCGAACAGCCGCGCCTCGACCGTCTCGAGTCGGGCGGGGTCGTACGCAAGCGCGTCCCCGGCCCGCGCGATCCTCTCCTCGGCCTCGTGCCCCTCGATCAACGCCCGGTCGAGCGCTGCAAGCGCCTCGGCGAGCAGGGGATGATCGGCCGCGCCGCGCTCGATCCGTCGCGCCGCCTGGCGGAGCAGCGACAAAGCACCGTCGGACCCGCCGAGGAGCTCGTCGAGGCCTTCGAGCGATTCGCCGGCCTTGACACCGGCCTGGATCGCCGAGCGCTCCTCGGCCAGGCTGGTTTCCTCGCCGGGTTGCGGGTCGAGCGCTTCGATCTCGGCCACTGCGTGCGTCAGATACTCGCGGTCGCGCTCGGCCTCGGCGGCCTCGGCGCGCTGCCGGGCGAGCTCCGATTCGACGTGCGTGACGGTCGCCCAGGAATCGGCGACCGCGCCGGTGTCGATCGCGCCGAAGGCGTCCAGCAACGCCCGGTGCCCGCGCGGGTTCAACAGCCCGCGGTCGTCATGTTGCCCGTGGATTTCCACCGCCAACCCGGCGAGATCGCGCAGCGTGCCGGCCGCGACCGGCGAGGACCCGATGAAGGCGCGACTGCCGCCGTCGCTCCGCAGCGTGCGGCGAAGCAGGAGCGGTTCGCCGGGATCGGCCTCGATTCCCTGCTCCGCGAGCAGGCCAAGGGCGGGATGGCCGGGAGGAAGCGCGATTTCGGCGGTGACCGAGGCGCTGTCCGCGCCCTGGCGGACGAGGCCGACGTCGGCGCGCACGCCAAGCGCAAGTCCGAGCGAATCAAGCAGGATCGATTTGCCGGCCCCGGTCTCGCCAGTCAGCACTCCGAGCCCTTGCTCGAACTCGATGTCGAGGCTGTCGACGAGGACGACGTTGCGGATCGCGAGCTGCCTCAGCATCTCGCGTCAGGGCCTCATCCCTGCGGCTGGGGCTGCGGCTGCTGAAGCTGCGCCGCCGGCGCCTTGCGCCGGATGAGCTCGTAGGAGCGCCGGTACCATTTGTTGCCCGGATAATTGGCGCCGAGCACGGCCGCGGCCTCGACCGCCTCCTCCGGGATGCCGAGCGCCAGATAGGTCTCGACGAGCCGGTGGAGCGCTTCGGGGGTGTGGCTCGTCGTCTGATATTGCTCGACCACCTTGCGGAACCTCAGGTTGGCCGCGAGCCACTTGCCCGACCGCTCATAGAAGCGGCCAATCTCCATCTCCTTGCCGGCGAGATGGTCGTTCAGGAGATCCATCTTCAGCCGCGCATCGGACGCGTAGCGGCTCTGCGGATAGCGGCGGACTAGCTCGCCGAACGAATCGAGCGCCTGCTGGGTGGTCCGCTGGTCGCGGCCCACGTCCTCGATCTGCTCGTAATAGCTCATCGCCACCAGGTAATGGGCGTAGGGCGCATCCTTGTTGCCCGGGTGGATGGTCAGGAAGCGCTGCGCCGAGCTGATTGCCTCATTGTACTTGCGGGCGATGTAATAGCTGAATGCGCTCATCAGCTGCGCGCGCCGGGCCCAGACCGAATAGGGGTGTTGCCGCTCGACCTCGTCGAACAGCTTGGCCGCCATCTCATAATCGCCCTCGTCGAGCCGCTGCTTGGCGAGCGCGTAGAGCGTGTTGACGTCGCGCGCGACATAGCCGGTGTCGCTGCCGCTGCGGTCGCGCGAGCAACCGGCGGCGGTGACGATCACAGCACTGGCCAGGATCACGGCCGCGATACGGGTCATGTTCGACATGCAATCCTCATTAGCGTCGCCTCTGGGGCAGGCAAGCGTGCGTGCGCGCTGAATCACGAACCCGCGATGAATGGGTCGGGCCGCTGCGGCCCGCCGGTCTCGCCGCTGTCCGCCTTGACGAAGCTGTCAGGGGTGACGCCCAGCCAGACCAGGATCGGCGAGGAGATGTAGATCGACGAGTAGGTGCCGATGAAAATCCCGAGGAAAATGGCGATCGTCAGCCCGAACAGCACCTCCGGCCCGAACAGCAGCAGCATCCCGAGCGCCAGCAGGATCGACACCGAGGTGACGATGGTGCGCGACAGGGTCTCGTTGAGCGACAGGTTCAGGAGCGGGATGATCGCCATCTTGCGGTATTTTCGAAGGTTCTCTCGGATCCGGTCATAGATGACGACGGTGTCGTTCAAGGAATAGCCGACGATGGTCAGGATCGCGGCGACGACGTTGAGGTCGACCTGGAGCTGCGTGATCGAGAAAAAGCCCAGGGTCATCGCCACGTCGTGGAACAGGGTGACGAGCGCCCCGACCCCGAATTGCCATTCGAAACGGAGCCAGATGTAGATGGCGATCCCGAGCATCGCCAGCGCGATCGCCAGCGCGCCGTCGGTCGCCAGCTCCTCGCTGACCTTGCCCGAAACGGTCTCGACCGCGTCGACCCGGGAGCCCGGAAATTCCTGGCCGAGCATGGCCCGCACCTGGCTCGCGGCGCGGTTGGCCGCGGCCTCGCCGCCTTCGGGCCTGGGAAGCCGGATCTGGTAAGTCCGGGGCCCGCCGGATTCCTGGATGCTGGCTTCGCCGAGGTTGAGCCTGCCGACGTCGCTCCTGAGCTCCTCGACATTGATCGGCTGGGCGAAGGTCACCCGGATCATCTGGCCGCCGACGAAGTCGACGCCGAGGTTGAGCCCGCGCACCCCGACCACCACCAGGCTCGCAACCGTCGCGATGATCGACAGCACCAGCGCGACGTTGCGCCAGCGCATGAAGTCGATGTTGGTGTTGTCGGGAACGAGCTTCAGAAGCTTCATCTTCAGTCCTCAGATATGGAGCACGCGCGGACGCGCCCGGCGGACCCACTGGGCCACCAGCATCCGGGTGAAATTGACCGCGGTGAACACCGAGGTGATGATTCCGATCATCAGCACGACGGCGAAGCCGCGGATCGGGCCGGAGCCGAAATACCACATGATTGCCGCCGCGATGACGTTGGTGATGTTGGCATCGAAGATGGCGGTCGAGGCTTCCTTGTAGCCGGTTTCGATCGCGTCGATGATCTTGCGCCCGCGCCTTTGCTCCTCGCGGATCCGCTCGTTTATCAGCACGTTGGCGTCGACCGCCGCGCCGATGGTAAGGACAAAGCCGGCGATTCCGGGCAGAGTCAGCGCCGAGCCGAACACCGCGAGCCCGGCAAGGATGAGAAGCGCGTTCACGATCAGCGCCGCCGTCGCATAGACCCCGAATCGCCCGTAGGTGATCAGCATGAACAGGATGACGACGACGGTCGCGACGATGCTCGCGATGACGCCCTTGTTGATCGAATCCTTGCCCAGGTCCGGCCCGACCGTGCGTTCCTCGATGACGTTGAGCTTCACCGGCAGCTTGCCCGAAGCGAGACTGATGGCGAGGTCGTTGGCGCTCTGGACGGTGAAATTGCCGCTGATCTGGGCGCGCCCGCCAAGGATCGGCTCGTTGATGTTGGGCGCGGAAAGGATCTTGTCGTCGAGGATGATCGCGAACGGCTTGTTGACATTCTCCTGGGTCACCCGGCCGAAGCGCCGGGCGCCGGCCGAGTTGAAGCCGATGTCCACAACCGGGCGGCCGTCCTGGTCGAAGCTCTGCTTGGCATCGACCAGCTGATCGCCCGAGACGATCGCGCGGCGCTTGACCGCCATGAAGCCGGTGCCGTCGGCCATCGGCAGGACCTCGCTTCCGGCCGGCGCCCGCCCCTGCTGGACCTGCTGCGGGTCGGCGGTGAGGTCGACGAGCTTGAACTCGAGCCGGGCGGTCTGGCCGATCAGCGCCTTCAATGCCTCCGGGTCCTCGACTCCGGGGACCTGGACCAGGATCCGGCGGTCGCCCTGATTGATGACGGTGACTTCCTTGGTCCCCTGCGGGTCGATGCGGCGGCGCACGACGTCGCGGGCGACGGTCATCGCGTTCTTCAGCGCCTGCTGCGACCCGCCCGAAGTCGGGGTGAGGACGACCCGGTTGAGGTCGACGACCCCGACATCCCAGTCGCGCGACCCGGTCAGCCCGACCGGCTGGGTGACGGTCCGCATGCGCTCGACCGCGGCATCCACCTGGGTCGGGTCGGGGACGACGAACGAGACCCTGCCGCCGCTCGACGAGATGTCCGAGATTCCGATCGGCGGGTCGCCACGGCGCATCTCGGTCGCGACGGTTTCCTCCATCGCCTGCATGCGCTGCTTCAAGAAGTCGCGCGAATCAGCCTCGAGAAGAAGCTGGCTGCCGCCAGCGAGGTCGAGCCCGAGGCTGATCCTGGCGCTCGGAAGCGCGGAGGGCCAGGTCGCGACCAGCCGCTCCGGGAGCAGGCTGGGTATGGCGAGCAGGATCCCGATAAGGACGACTGCCCAGATCGAGAGGACCTTCCAGCGGGGGAAATCGAGCACGGCTCAGTCGTTCGCGGGCTTGCCGGCCGGCTGCAGCACCTGGCTCAGGGTCGATTTGACCGCGCGCACCTTGACGCCCTGGGCGATCTCGACCTCGACCTCGGCGTCTGAAACCTTGGTCACCCGGCCTCGGAGGCCGCCGCCGGTGATCACCTCGTCGCCCTTCTTGACGGCCGCGATCATCGCCTGGTGCTCCTTCGCGCGCTTCTGCTGAGGGCGGATGAGGAGGAACCAGAAAATGACGAAGATCAGCAGCCAGGGGAGGATTCCGACCAGGAAGGCGGAAGTCCCGCCGGGCTGGGTGCCCGCGGCTGCTGTCGAAAGGATGAAGAGATCTGCGCTGGACATTCGCTGACGACGACTTTCCTTGGCGGGATGGTCGGGGCGACTGGATTCGAACCAGCGACCTCCACACCCCCAGTGTGATGCGCTACCAGGCTGCGCTACGCCCCGACTGGTGCCATTGTTGCCAACGGCGAGGCGCATCTAGGCAGGCGCATGGGCGAAGGCAAGGCAAAGCGGGCGAAACGAAGGCGAAGGCGGCGGTCGGGGGCAGGGCCAATTGCCCTTCGGGTCGGCGCAGCGCTGCTCTGCATTCCGGCGCTCTACCTCATCGCCGCGCTTTTCGGTTCGCTGGTGTCGGTCAACCGGGGCTGGGCCGAGACCGACAAGGGAATCACCGTCTATCTTGCCGACAACGGCATCCACGCCGACATCGTCATGCCCGCAAGCGCGCTCGGGCTCGATTGGGCGCCGCTGGTGCCGAAGTCGGACACCGCCGCGGCACCGCCGGCCGCGCGCTGGGTCGCGTTCGGCTCGGGCGAAGAGAAGGTCTATCTCGAGACACCGACCTGGTGGGATATTCGCCCGGGCACGATCTGGGCGGCGCTGACCGGGAGCCAGCGCGTGATGCACGTCGAATGGGTCCGCGACCCTTCCTACGCGGCGCGCGAGATCCGCTTGAGGCCTGAGGAATACCGGCGGCTGTGGGCCGCGATCCGCGCCGACTTCCGGCTCGGGCCGGACGGCCGTCCCATCCTGGTGGAGCACCCGGGCTACGGCTGCTGCGACTCCTTCTATTGGGCTGGCGGGCGGTTCAGCGCGCTCAGCACCTGCAACACTTGGGCCGCGCACAAGCTTCGCCTCGCCGGCGTCGAGACCAGCCTGTGGCCGCCCTTCGTCCAGGGCCTGCTGTGGCGGTACCGGAAAGCCGGTCAGAGCACGTAGCGGCTGAGGTCGGCGTTCCGGGCGATGTCGGCGAGCTGCTGATCGACGAAGGCGGCGTCGACCTTGAGGGTCTCGCCGCTGCGCTCCTCGGCGGTGAAGCTGACGTCCTCGAGCAGTTTCTCCATCACCGTCTGCAGCCGCCGGGCCCCGATATTCTCGACCGCTTCGTTCACTTCCGCGGCGATCCTGGCGAGCGCCCTTATGCCGTCGTCGGCGAAGTCGATCGTAACTCCCTCGGTGCCCAGCAGCGCGCGATATTGCTCGGTCAGGCTGGCGCGGGTCTGCGACAGGATTCGGACGAAATCCTCCTCCGTCAGCGCCTTCAGCTCGACCCGGATGGGCAGGCGCCCCTGGAGCTCCGGAAGCAGGTCGGCGGGCTTGGCGATGTGGAACGCGCCAGAAGCGATGAATAGGATATGGTCGGTCTTGAGCGGCCCGTATTTGGTCGCGACCGTCGTTCCCTCGATCAGCGGCAGCAGGTCGCGCTGGACGCCCTCGCGGCTGACCGAGCCGCCGCGCACGTCGCTGACCGCGATCTTGTGATCTCGTCGAGGAAGACGATCCCGTTAGCCTCTGCGTCGGTTAGGGCGGCGCGGTTGATGTCCTCGGGGTCGAGCCTCTTGTCGGCCTCCTCCTCGGTCAGCCTGGCGAAGGCGTCGGGCACCTTCAATTTGCGGCGCTTTGTCGGGCCCTGGCCGAACGCCTTGCCCATCATCTCGGTGAGGTTGAGGACGCCGACCTGGCCGCCCATGCCCGGGATGTCGAACGGCATGGACGGCGCCTCGTGAACCTCGACCTCGACCTCGGCCTGGGCGAGGCTGCCTTCGGCGAAGCGCTGGCGGAAACTGTCGCGGGTCGCCGTGCTCGACCCCTTGCCGGTGAGCGCGTCGAGCAGCCGCTCCATCGCCGCGTCCTCGGCGGCCTTGCGCACCTTCTCGCGGCGGCGTTCCCGCTCGAGCCGGACCGATTCCTCGACCAGGTCGCGGGCGATCTGCTCGACGTCGCGGCCGACATAGCCGACCTCGGTGAACTTGGTCGCCTCGACCTTGACGAACGGCGCATCGGCCAGTTTGGCCAGGCGGCGGCTGATCTCGGTCTTGCCGCAGCCGGTCGGCCCGATCATCAAAATGTTCTTCGGGGTCACTTCCTCACGCAGTTCGGCGGACAGCCGCTGCCGACGCCAGCGGTTGCGAAGCGCCACCGCGACCGCCTTCTTCGCGTCATTCTGGCCGATGATATGCTCGTCCAGTGCGGCGACGATGGCCTTGGGGGTGAGACTGTCTTTCAAAGCTTCCGCCTGGTTCTCGATGCCGCCGTCCGCGGCGATGGTGGAAAGGATATTCACGTCACGGGTTACATTGGAAGCAGTGCTGGGCCGTTCAAGCGGCGCAGCGGAATCCCTCGAAGAACTGCTTATGCCGATCGATCAGCCGCGCGATCCTCGCGGGATCGGGATCGGTATCCCATTGATCGAGCTCGAACGAACCGCCGAGGATGATGCCGTCAGCCCGAGGAAACATATAGCCGGGCCCACCGCTGACCGCATATTGGACCTCCGGCTGGGGCAGGAGGACAGCCAGTTGTCCCCTAGCCGGACGAAGCTCTTGATCTCCGAACAGGTCGCGTGACCCCAGGCCTGTGCAATTGAAGACCAGCCTTTCGGGCAACCCCAATACTGCTTGTGAAGTCGGGAAGTCGCGCACTTCGAACTTGCCGCCAGCGATCGAAATGTCGCGCATCATCTGTCGCAGGAAGTGACCGGTCTCCACATACATGGTCTCGAACCGGACGATGTTGTCCAGCGGGAACGGGTGCTCTGCCTGCGACAGGCGCTTGGTCGCCGGGAAATAGGGATCGAGCGGCGACGGCTTGAGTTCAACGATTTCCTCATAGGTAGGTAGCCAGCGGATGCCATATTCGTCGCCGACCATAATCTGCCAGCGACGCCAGCTATAATCCATCGCGGCCAGAAGCTGGGCGCGCCACTCGGGCGTGACCGATTCATCCTTGTAAAGATAGGCCGGCTCGATCTGCCCTCCGGCGATGTTGGACGTGGTGTGCGGAGGAAGCGCCTTGGCGTAGATGGTCACCGGGAAGCCGCCTTCTTGCACTAGGCGGGCAGTCGTCAGCCCGAGAGCGCCGGCACCCAGAACCGCGACCGGACCGCTATGACCTTTAAGGCCGAGGTTCGTCGCCAACCGCGAACTGCCCCAACATAGCGTGATGCCGCCGCCGCCGTGGCCGTAATTGTGCACCAACGCCTTGTCGCCCAAGGCCTCGCGACGCACGACAAAGCCCGAGGCGCGATAGGGGCGCAGCCCGGCGACGGTTCGAATGACCCGTCCGGCATCGACCTTTACCCGCGGCAGGGCGGAGCAATCACTTACGCTGCGCGGTCGTGCGCTAACGGTTGCGCAGCCGGAAAGCAGCGCGGCGGAACTGGCAGAAAAGGCTCGACGGTCCAGCAACACGCGGCGAACCTAGCCGCGCTTTGCGTCAGCCTTCAATCGTTTCGATGGTCAGCTGGTCGTTGGTGAAGACGCAGACCTCGGCCGCAATGGCCATTGCCCGCCGGGCCAGCTTCTCCGGGTCCTGCTCATAATCGGACAGCGCCCGCGCCGCGGCCAGGGCATAGTTGCCGCCCGAGCCGATCGCGGCGATCCCCCCTTCCGGTTCCAGCACGTCTCCATTGCCGGTCAGAATGAGCAGCGTTTCCTTGTCGGCGACGATCATCATCGCCTCGAGGTTGCGCAGATATTTGTCGGTCCGCCAGTCCTTGGCCAGTTCGACCGCGGCGCGGAGCAGCTGTCCGCGGCTCGCCTCCAGCTTCTTCTCCAGCCGCTCGAACAGGGTGAAGGCGTCGGCGGTGGCGCCGGCAAATCCTCCGATCACCGATCCGTCGGCGCCGAGCCGCCGTACCTTCTTGGCGTTGGGCTTGATCACCGTATTGCCGAGGCTTACCTGCCCGTCGCCGGCAATGACGGTCCGGCCGCCCTTCTTCACCCCGAGGATGGTGGTGCCGTGATAGACTTCCATGCTTATTCGCTCGCCTCTTCGATGATCCGGATGTCCCGCAATGCGGCGTCGCCGAGAACCGCGAGCGCATCCTGGTAGGCCGGGCTGTGATAGGCCGCGACTGCCGCCTCCACGCTTGGAAATTCGATCAGCGTGACACGGTCGGTCGACCCCGATTCAAATGCGGCGGCGGGATTGCCTCGCGCACGGAACCGGCCGCCGGCGGACCGCATCGCCGGCCCGGCAAGCTCGATGTAGCGCTGCAGTCGCTCCGGGTCGCTGATCGACCGAAATATATTGATCCAATAGGCCTTCGCCATGCCGCTCCCGCTCCTTCTTGAGCGGGATGTGGGAAAGCGGGAGCGGCGCTGCAAGTCGAAAGAGCTGGCCGCCCCGGACTCTAACGCTCGACGCCCTTCGCCTTACCCCAGGTTCGGGCGGCGGTGTAACCGAGGTAGCCGGTTCCAAACAGCGCGTAGAGCTCTTCCGGCAGGCCGCGCAGGTAGGCGGTCATGCCGTTGCCGATGCCCAGCGCCATCGATGGGTTCACGGCAGCAATCAGGCCCATCGGGATCGCCCAGATGATCATCGCATACATGACGTAAAGGAAGCTCGGCCGCGCCCGGCTGGTCCAGGGATCGGCCGACTGCGCCTCCGCGACGATCGCCTGCATTTGCGCGCCGATGGCCGCCATATCCTGGTCGCCCTGCAGCTTGATCAGTTCCAGCTTGGCGCGGTCGCGAGCCTCAGGGTCCGGAATGATCTTGTCGAGCAGCTTGGAGACCGGCCCGACGATCGCTTCGAGAATTGCCATTATAAGCTCCTTAACTTCACTAAAGCCTCAAGATGCGGCAACAATTTGCCCGAACGGTGTGAACTTATGCGTCATTCGAACCAATTCGGTTTGCAAGCCAGCCGTAGAGAAAAGCCTCGTTGGCGGGCCGCTTCTCGGCCAGCCGGAGGTAGCGCTCGCCCTGCAATGCTTCGAGCGCTCTCAGAAGAACGGTTTCTCCGCCCATCGTCCCCCGCGTTTCCAGGAAGGTGTCGAGCGCGGCCAGCGTCGCCGGCCCGACGCGTCCGTCTGGCGTGAGGTCGGGATAGTCCGTGCCTCCGCGGTTGAGCGCGGTCAGCGCGCGCTGCAGGAAGGTGGCGGCGACCGCTGGTCCCATGTTGGCGCCGGTGTCGAACAGTTCGGCCGCGATGCGCGAGCAGCGTTCGGCAACCTGGTCGAACCTCGGCCGAAGCCAATAGAGCCGGCGGTATATCGCCGCAGCCTCCTCGCGCGGCAGCTCCGCCATCGCCCCGCCATAGCCATGCGCACGGGCGACCGCCTCGGTAATCCCGAAGCGCGTCGGCCCGCCCCTGTCGGCGGGATGATTGATGTAATCCCCTTCCCGCTCGATCAGTTCGTCTATCAATTCGTCGATGGTCATGCGCTGCTCCTCATTCGAGTCGCGCCATTATAACCTATATGGTTCTTTGTAGTATAGATATTTAACCTTTACTGACACCCTGGGGCTGCTTCACTTCCGTTCGTCCATGCGCACCGCACCCTAACGCAATGGATGCTGGAACGAGCTTGAATGACGAAAGAAGTGGTTGTGCCTCGCATCCGGCACGTTAGGCTCATGCCATGTTCCGCAACTTCACCCTGGCCCTGGCCGCCCTCGCCCTTTTCCCCTCCACCGCTTCAGCAAAGCTGGCCCCGGCCGAGGCGAAGATGGTCCAGGCCGTTGACGCAGAGCAGGAGCGAACGCTCCAGATGCTGGAGAAATGGGTCAACCAGAACAGCGGCACGCTCAATGCCGAGGGCGTCCGCAAGGTGGGCGATATGGTCCGGGCCGAGCTGGAGCCATTGGGATTCAAGGTCGAATGGATCGACATGAGCGCCGCGGGCCGGTCGGGCCATCTCGTCGCCCGCCACGCCGGCAAGGGAAAGAAGCTGCTGCTGATCGGTCACCTGGACACGGTGTTCGAACCCGACAGTCCGTTCCAGCGCTGGGAGCGGAAGGGCGACCAGGGCGTCGGTCCCGGCGCCGGCGACGACAAGGGGGGCGTGGCGGTGATCGTCGCAGCCTTGCGGGCGATGCACCGGGCCGGGACATTGAAGTCCGCCGACGTTACGGTTTTCCTGACCGGCGACGAGGAGGATGCCGGACCCGTCGAGACAAGCCGGCGCGACCTGCTGGCGGAGGGCCGCAAGGCCGACGTCGCGCTCGACTTCGAAGGACTAGTGCGCGACGGCGGGCGGGACATGGGTTCGATCGCTCGGCGCAGCAGCGACGAGTGGACGCTGACGGTCAAGGCGCGCGGCGGCCATTCCAGCGGCATCTTCACGTCCGGCTCCGGCAACGGAGCGATTTATGAGGCGGCGCGGATCATCGATACCTTCCGCCGCGAACTCCCGGAACCCAATCTCACGTTCAACGTCGGACTGATCGGCGGCGGGGACGGCGCGGAGCTGGATGGAGGCCGGGTGCGGATTGCAGCGACCGGCAAGACCAATATCATCGCCAGCACGGCGATCGCCCGCGGCGACATGCGAGCGCTGTCTGTCGAGCAGATTGAGCGCACTCGGGAGAAGATGCGCGCGATCGTCGCCCAGCCGCTGAACGGCGCAACCGCCAGCATCGAGTTCCATCCCGACGGCTACCCGCCGATGGCGCCGACCGAAGGCAACCGTGCGCTGCTGCAGCGCCTCAATCTCGTCAACCGCGACATGGGCCTCCCAGAAATGGGCGAGTTGGACCCGGTCAAGCGCGGCGCGGCGGACATCAGCTTCGTCGCCAAGGATGTCGACGGACTGGCCGGCCTCGGCCCCTATTCGACCGGCGACCACGCGCCAGGCGAAGCAGTCGACATCCCATCAATCTGGCTACAGGCCAAGCGCGCCGCTATCCTGATGAGCCGGCTCAGCGCGGAGAAGCGCTAGGCCGCTAATGACCGCTTTCGACCCGTTCCGGCCATCGAGGCAGTATCTCGGCACAGTTGGCGATACCGCCGAGATTGGCGAGGATCTGGGGGTTACCTACAGGATTAGATAGCCAAGAGGCTAAGTGTCTTGACGCAGAGTTGGTCACGGCTATAGGTAGCCATATGGCTAACCTTGACACTGTCTTCCACGGTCTCGCAGACCCAACTCGGCGCGCGGTGATCACCCGCCTTGCCGGCGGGCCCGCGGCCGTGTCCGAACTGGCCGCCCCGCATAAGATGGCGCTGCCGAGCTTTCTCAAACATTTGAAGGTGCTGGAGGAAGCTGGGCTGGTGAAGAGCCGGAAGCTGGGTCGCGTCCGCACCTGCGCACTGGAAATCGACGCGATGGCCCAGGTCGAACGATGGATCACCGATCGCAAACGCTTTTGGGAACAGCAATACGATCAACTGGAGGCATATCTCGCCTCTACCGCCCTTGAGGAGAAAACCGATGACTCTCACTAACGCTACGTTCGCCATCGAGCGTCTGCTGAACGCTTCGCCTGGGCGGGTTTTCGCGGCCTATTCCAGCCTTGAGGCCAAAAGTGCCTGGTTCAAGGCGCCGTCGGACATCGAGACCCTCGACCGGGATTTCGACTTCCGTGTCGGCGGCAAGGAACGGTTCCACGCCCGCTGGCCGAGCGGCATGACCACTGACTTCGATGCCACTTATCACGACATCGTCCAGGACGAGCGGATCATCCTCGTCTATGACATGTTTCACAACGGCGCTAAGCTGTCGGTGTCGCTGCTTTCCGTGGAACTCAAGTCCGAGGGTGACAGAACCCGCCTGATCCACACCGAACAAGGCTGCTATCTTACAGGCGGAGACGAGGCAGTGAGGAGCCGCGAGCACGGCACGACGTGGCATATCGACAACCTCGTGGCCCTTATGGAGGGGCGTGAAGCGAGGGCCTTCGCGTGACGATCGAGCTTTTCGCGCACCCTTTCTCGTCATACTGCCAGAAGGCGCTTATCGCCTTCTATGAGAATGACATCTCGTTCACTTACCGGATGCTGGAGGACGCCGGGGTCGGCGAGGAGCTCGAAGCGCTGTGGCCGATCAAGCGGTTCCCCATCCTTCGTGAGAATGACCGCGTGGTGCTCGAAGCCACGATCTTGATCGAATATCTTCACGTCCATCATCCTGGGCCGGTCAGGTTGATTCCCGAGGATCCGGACCTGGCCCTTCAGGCGCGAATGCTCGATCGATTCTTCGACAATTACGTCATGACGCCCCAGGGCAAGTTCGTGTTTGACGCCCTCCGCCCACCCGAGGATCGCGATCCCTACGGTGTTGGGGAGGCTCGGAAGATGCTCGACACGAGCTACGCCTGGCTCGACGAGCGTATGCAGGGGCGCACTTGGGCCGTCGGCGAGGACTTTACGCTGGCCGACTGCGCCGCGGCGCCTTCCCTGTTCTACGCCGACTGGACCCACCCTATCCCCGAGCAATATGGAAACCTCATTTCCTACCGGGCGCGCCTGTTGGATCGACCGTCCTTCGCCCGTGCCGTGGACGAAGCTCGGCCTTTTCGTCACTACTTTCCGTTGGGCGCCCCCGATCGGGATTAGTGCCTGTACTTCTCTATCGGCACGACCCAGGCAGCTACGAACCAGACCGGACTAAAGGATAATGACCGCTTCCGACCCATTCCTGCCATTAGGCGGACGGCAGTTGCTCACGGCTGACCACGTTGAAACCGGCCTCATCGAGTGCGTTGAGGACGGTAAGGGCCACTTCCTCTTCGGATGCCGGTAAATGCCGCATCGCTCCCAGAGGATGTGCGACTTCCGATTTGATTGCCCGCGCAATCACAGCGATGACTTCGTCAGTGAACATGGCGCCAGAGTATGAGGCGGGACGTAAAGTCGCAATGTCCGCTTTCCACCCATTGCGGTCATCAGCCTAGACGACCTTGACCGAAACCTCGACGTCACCTCCCCAAGCAGGATCTTCTCGGCGATCCTGACGGGTCTCAGCTATCCAACTGGCAAACTTGCGCAGGAATGGCGCAAGCTGTTCCGGTGCGTTCTTTACCACCACCTCATACGGAGGGCGGACCGTGTTCAGTTCGAGTCGGTAGATCATTGTCTCTTCGAAGGCATCGGCATTCCGACCGTGGCCATCAAA
>DASTDZ010000074.1:0-25292 GCA_035710105.1 Sphingomicrobium sp.
ATCCGGGGGATAGTGGCGCTGCAGTTACTCCGTCGGAGACAGGTCTCCACAGGAACCACCATCGTCCTTCGACTTCGCTCAGGACGAACGGATGTAGGAACGGAAACAAACACATGGCACGCGAACCCCAGCGCCTTCGGCGCCGCGAGCGCAAGAACATCACGGCGGGCGTCGCCCACGTGAACGCCTCGTTCAACA
Organism: Sphingomicrobium sp.; assembly: GCA_035710105.1. Taxonomy (GTDB): domain Bacteria; phylum Pseudomonadota; class Alphaproteobacteria; order Sphingomonadales; family Sphingomonadaceae; genus Sphingomicrobium. Next base: position 199 of record DASTDZ010000074.1, read on the forward strand.
ACACGATGATCACCATCACCGACGCGCAGGGCAATGCGATCGCCTGGTCGTCGGCCGGCATGATGGGCTTCAAGGGGTCGCGCAAGTCGACGCCCTATGCCGCCCAGGTCGCCGCCGAGGACGCCGGCCGCAAGGCCGCCGAACATGGCGTCCGCACCCTTGAGGTCGAGGTCAAGGGCCCGGGTTCGGGCCGCGAATCGGCGCTCCGCGCGCTGCAGGCCGTCGGCTTCCAGATCACCTCGATCCGCGACGTGACCCCGATCCCGCACAACGGCGTTCGCCCGTCCAAGCGTCGCCGCGTCTGATCCGCCGGCCGGAGCCCAGCGCTTCGGCCGCGATCGGAAAGAACATACCACTCCCATAGGGGACCTGGCGGGACGCCGCCGCCCCCACTGCCAAGGAAGCAAAATGGCCGTCAACGCAAAGAACTGGCAGGAACTCAAGAAGCCCAACGCGCTGGAGCGCAAGGTCGGCGGCGATGCCCGCCGCAAGGCCGTGTTCGTCGCGGAGCCGCTCGAGCGCGGCTTCGGCATGACGCTCGGCAACTCGCTGCGCCGCGTCCTGCTGAGCTCGCTGCAAGGTGCCGCGGTGACCTCGATCAAGATCGAGGGCGTGCTTCACGAGTTCTCGAGCCTGACCGGGGTTCGCGAGGACGTCACCGACATCGTCCTCAACATCAAGCAGCTCGCGCTCAAGATGGAAGGCGAGGGCCCCAAGCGCCTGACCCTGTCGGCGACCGGACCGGGCGAAGTCACCGCGGCGCAGATCAGCTGCCCGGGCGACATCGAGATTACCAACCCCGGTCTCGTCATCTGCCACCTCGACGAGGGCGCGACGCTCAACATGGAGCTCACCGCCGACGTCGGCAAAGGCTATGTGCCGAGCCAGGCCAACCGCCCGGCCGACGCGCCGATCGGCCTCATCCCGGTCGACGCGCTCTACCGCCCGGTCCGCCAGGTCGCCTACAAGGTCGAGAACACCCGCGTCGGCCAGGAGCTCGACTACGACAAGCTGACGCTGACCATCGAGACCGACGGCACGGTGACCCCCGAGGACGCGCTGGCTTATGCGGCACGGATCCTCCAGGACCAGCTGCAATTGTTCGTCCACTTCGACGAGGCTGCGATCCGCACCGCGGCGCCCTCGGCGATGATCGGCCAGCCGGCGATGGCCGCCGAAGCCGTCCAGGCCGACACCAACCAGCTCAACCGTTACCTCTTGAAGAAGGTCGACGAGCTCGAGCTTTCGGTGCGCAGCGCCAATTGCCTGAAGAACGACAATATCATCTACATCGGCGACCTCGTTCAGAAGACCGAGGCGGAGATGCTTCGGACCCCGAACTTCGGCCGCAAGAGCCTCAACGAGATCAAGGAAGTGCTGGCCAGCATGGGGCTTCGGCTCGGCATGGACATCCCCGGCTGGCCGCCCGAGAACATCGAGGAAATGGCCAAGAAGCTCGAGCAGGAGATGTTGGGCTAAGCCCCAACCATTTCCGGAAAAAGGGCCACCCGTTGCGGTGGCCCTTTTCTTATCGGCCGCCCGCGTGGCTGGAAGCTAGGCCGCAAGATGCTATGGTGCCGCGGCCACGGGACGGGCGCCAGTCCGGCTGAGGGGGAGGAAAGCCAATGCGAAATCTCCTCACGATCGCAGCGGCGCTCTGCGTCACCGCTGGCCCGGGGCTTGCGCAAGCGAGCCCGGAGCCGGCCGCCGCGGACTCCAGTGCGGCAGACACGGTGCCAGCCCAAGGCATCGTCATGCCCAGTGGCAGCCCGCTGCGGCTCGCTTCAATCAAGCGCGGCAATGAACTCGCAGCGACCTTTACCGGCCGGGTCGAGGTCAGCGGGACCTATGAGATCGAGCTCTATGGGAAAGATATCTACGCGAGGCTGTGGCCGGACGCCAAGTCGCGCGCGCTGCTTCCTTACTGGGACGGACGCGAGGCCGTGGATGAGTTGTATATCAGCAATGCGCTGGAGTTCGCGCGCTCGGTTGTCTCGGAAGAGGAACTCGCCAAGCTCAAGGCCGGCAGGCTGCCGCTGATCCGCGGCCAGGCGACAATCGTCGCCGATGAATATGAAACCAACGTCGAGTGCGACGCTTCGCATTTCTCGGCCCGTTTCGTGTCGGTGGTCAGGAACGTCGAAGTCGCGGGCGAGATCGGTTCAGGGGGCGAGTGTTAGTCACCACGGCAATCGATTTGCGGCGTTGAGGGCTAAGCCCCATTTCGATTCACTTAGCGTATACCGCTCCTCGCTTCGGGCCGTAGACGCCGGAAGGGGCTGCATTTGCGCCGGCCCGAGCTGGATTTCCCCCGCAAAGAAGAGAAGCCTTTCTCCCGCTGAGACTCGGAAGAAGAGCGGGACTCGAGGGGGTGCAAATGGCCAACGCGGTGCGGACGCGACCGAATCATTACGAAACGCTTGGGCTCACGCCGGCGGCGACCGCCGCGGAGATTGCGGCGGCATTCGCCAGGGAAATCAGTCCCTACAGGCCACGCGCGCTTGGCGGAATCGCGCAAGTCAGCATTGCCTATGAAACGCTTCGCGACCCCGTAAAACGGCGCGCCTACGACGCTTCGCTCGGCCTGAATCGCGAGCCGAAGCCACCCATTCCGCGAGCCTCGGCAGGTGCGCTGCGCGGAGCATGGGTGATCGCACCACCGACCGCTGCAAAAAGGCAAGCCGACTACTTGCTTCCCCGCGGTCCGGCCGCCGAGCCGCATGCGCGGCGGGAGCCGCCGCCGGCGCAGAGACCGGGACCCGTCAGTTCTTTCGCGCCTCGCGAGCCCCTGCAATCGGCTGCGTCGGAGCCCTCCCGGGCGGCGCGGCCGCAAGCGCCGTCCCGGCCCGGACCGCAAGATGCGGCGGGGCCGGCTGTCGAGCAGCGCATCGAGGACTTCCTGGCGATGCGACGCTCCGGCACGGATCGCACCGCTGGCTTCGGGGAAATCGCGAGCGAGTGGAAGCGGCCGGAACTGGCCGTCGGAGGGTTGATAGGCGCTGTCGCGCTGATTGGCGCCCTCGCGGGCTGGTGGGCGGCGAGCGACATCGAGGCCGAACCGGCCGAAACCGTCGCCAGCATCGTCGCTCCTGACGCACAGGCGCGACCGTCAGGGTCCGTCGCGGCGTCAGAGGTACGGCCGAGCGCGGACAAAGCTGAGCCCGAAACGCCGGCGCCTACCAACGTCAATCCGCCGCGGTCCAGGCGCGCGCCGGTTGCCCAGGCTCAGCCGGACGCGCCAGCGCCACCCCGCATTGCGGAAGAGGAGTTTGCGGGAGACGCCGTTGAGGCAAGCGAGCTCGACGACATCGTCGTCCAGCGAGCCGACGCGCAAGCGCCCACTGCTCCTGCAGTCGCGGCCACACTCCCCCTACCGAACAAGGTGGTTGCCCGGACGATCGAGCGGATCGGCTATTCCTGCGGCGAGGTCGCGTCGACCACACCGGTCGAGGGCGCCGCTGCGGGCGTGTTCAAGGTGACCTGCTCGTCGGGCCAGTCATACCGCGCCGCGCCGACCCGTGGCCGCTACCACTTTCGCCGCTGGGAAGGGCGGTAGAGCCAGCGTCCTGCCGCGGCGGGGCAGCCGTTTCTTGCGCGGCCCTAGCGCGGCGCCGGCTGGACCTCTGGGCCGAGGTCGGCGAGGACCTTGCGGGCGTCGAACGCTCGCGGATCGCCGGGCGGCGGGGGGCCCTTGCGAAGAAGGATCTCCGCGCTCGCCTCGAATGCCTCGACGCGAACGATGTCGGGACGGTCGCGCCAGAACGGGCCCATGCCCGGGTGCCAGTAGCTCCAGCCCGAGCCTGGTATGTAATAGCGCCAGTCGGGGTGCCAGTAGCCGTAGGAGGGCCCGTACCACGGTCTGTAGAACGGGTCGGGACGGACGTAGGTTTCGACGTCGTGCTCGGTCTGGCGGTCGACCATCAGGAAGCTGTCGTAGCCGTTCTGTAGCGCCAGCTGCGCCGAACGGTAGAGCAGGCCGCCTTCCACCCGCTCGCGCGAGGTGAACGCGTTGCCATGAAAGCGGACGATATAGCGGTCGGGCGCAAGCTGCTGGTCGGAATATCCGCCGTGGATTCCGCGGCCTCCTTCCGGGACATAGGGTTGGTAGGGCGTCGGATAGGTGGCGCAACCTGCGGTGACGGACACAAGAGCGATGGCCAAGGCTGCTGCTGCTGTCTTCAAACGCATGACGGACTCCTTCCGAATGCTCGGCGCGAGTCTAGGCGAGGCAAGGCAGCGCGAAATACGCACTCTTCCCTAGTCGGGAGCGGGCGCGAAGCTTGACTTTCGCGGCTGCCTCGGCTTGAGCGCGGCGCTCACCCAAAAGTGACGGGAAAAGGGGCGGCTCCCGCGACGAAGCCCGCCTGGCCGGGGATACCTGACACGGTCCCCGAACGAACGGAGTAAAAGACATGCGCCACAAGGTTGGCCATCGCAAGCTTCAGCGTACCTCTAGCCACCGCACCGCCCTGCTTCGCAACCTGGCGGCGGCTCTGATCAAGCACGAGCAGATCACCACCACCACCGCCAAGGCGAAGGAGCTTCGCCCCTATGTCGAGAAGCTGGTGACTCTGGCCAAGAAGGGTGCGCTTTCCAACCGCCGGATCGCGCACGCGCGGATCATGGACGAGGCGCAGGAGCGCAAGCTGTTCGAGGTCATCGGCCCGCGCTACGCCGACCGCAACGGCGGCTATACGCGGGTGATCAAGGCCGGCATCCGCATAAGCGACGCTGCCCAGATCGCCATCATCGAGTTCGTCGACCGCGACGTTGCCGCCAAGGGCCAGGACTCAGGGCCGGTCGAGAGCGAAGAAGCGTTCGAAGACGCCTGAGCCGACGCTCCGACCGGCTCTCGCCGGTCGCTTTTTCCCTAGAAATAGCAGCGCCTTAGAGCCACCCAAGCTGAACGGGAGCAAACGCGCGCATTCAGCGCCGGTGCAAGGCGGGGCCGCTAATCCTTCGGCATCGTCGATTCGTGCGCGTCACGGATCGGGGGCTATTGCAAGGAGAGTGGCCATGAAGGCTGTGAAGTTTATGATCCTCGGCGCGGCGGGCATTGCCGCGCTCGGTGTCGCGGCCCCGGCCGCTGCCCAGTATCCCGGTTACGGCGGTTACCCGTATGGATACGGCAACAGCACCGGCAACGTGATCGGCCAGGTGCTGAACACGATCCTCAACCCCTATGGCCAGTTCGGCTACAACCGCGGGGTCAACCCGCAGGTCGCGGTCAACCAGTGCGCCAATGCCGTCAACCAGCGGCTCGCGCGCTACGGTGCCGGTTACGGCGGTTACGGCGGTTATGGCGGCTACGGCGGCTATCAGCCGTACGGCTACAGCGGCTACGGCAACGCCTATAGCGGCGGCCAGGTGGTCGCCATCACCCGGGTCGACCAGCGCTCGGCGACGACCCTGCGCGTGCGCGGGCTGGCGACGAGCGGCATGGCCTACGGAAGCCCGTACGGCGGCGGCTATGGCGGCTATGCCGGCGGTTATGGCAGCTACGGCGCCTATAGCGCGCAGCAGCCTGCCGACCTCAGCTTCCGCTGCGACGTCGACTATCGCGGCTATATCCGCGACATCGACATCGACCGCCGCTACTAAGCGACGGCCGGTCGAGACCAGGAGCGCCGGGGGCGAAAGCCTCCGGCGCTTTTTTTGCGCCTACGGTTGCGGGCAGCCGCCGGTGACGAGCGGTGCCATCGCGTTCATCGAAGACGTGATCTCGCTTTCCAGGGTGGCGATCCGTGCGCTGTAGGCGGAGCTGATGCAGGTGACGTCCGAGCCGCACTGGCGGCGGCGGGCGAGAAAGGCCTCGGCCTCGTCCTGGCGGTTGCCGCTCGATCCCATCAGCATCGGCACGCGCGAATAAGCGTACCATAGCCCGGTCATCTGGCTGTCGAGCGCCGAGAGCCGCGGATTGGCGCACACCGCCCTTTCGTCGGGCGCACTGGCCTTCGAGCAATCGAACCCCGCGGCGCGTGCTTCTCCCGAAGCGAAAGCCGCCCCGGCGAGACCGAGCATGAACACTAACCAGGCTTTTCGCATGACGACCTCCCTTAGGCTGGCTGCCCGACCAGCGTTGTTAAAGCGTCTTCAGGCCCAATCCTATGGCGGAGGGGGCGGGGGAGGAGACGGTGGCGGGGGAGGCGGCGTCGAACGTCGTGGATATTTCAAAAGCAAGTCCGGCTCATGGACGTGCGGACAGCTCCGAGGGGCCGTCACCATAACTTCGAGGCGCTCGCTTGCTCGCTGAAGGTTGCGAGCCACGTCTCCGCGATCAACCTTTGAATGGCTTCCCGCGAGCCCTGCTGCGTCAAACCTCTTCCCCATCTCCTCGATCGCGTAGCGGAGTTCGGCAATCGCATCGTCAATCGCTTCCCGATCGCAGGTCCTGCGCGCAGTTTCGAACCGCTGCCATGCATCCTCGGCCAGCAATGCCACGGGATGGCGATCTTCTTGTCCGTCGGGCGCCTCGTCTGAGGCCGTCGGCCTCGGCGGGGGCGGTTGGTCATTGGGCGGCGGGTTAGTCGCCCGAGCGCTTGAGCCAGCGCGACGATGCTCTTCTATCGCTCGATCGTATTCCTCAACTTCCTCACCCGTTGTTCGCTGCGGAGGCGGTGGTGGCGGAGAAGACCGTGCGGGTGGAGGCTGAGTGCCGGCAGGCGGTCCGTGCGTTGGCGGAGGCTGGACTGGAACCGGCGGGGAAGGCTGGGTGCCAGTCCTCGCTCTCTCCTGTTCTTCCCCGGCGCGGTCCGATTGTTCGATCTCCTCACCTGTTGTTCGCTGCGGTGGCGGCGGCTCTTCATTGGGACAGCGCCGCGGGTCGGCCCCGGGCTGGCTGCAGTCGAGTTTGGAGCCCGCCGGGAGCGACACCCCCGGCCCCTGGTCCGAACAGCGCCGGGGGTCTGTTCCGGGTTCGCTGCAGTCTGGCTGAGGCGTGCACGAGGCACTGTCAGCGGAGCATTCATCCAGGAACCGGGCACCGGCGTCGGGAGTGCACTTCGGACCGGATGCGGGAGCGCAATGGTCGTCCTGTTCCCCTTGTGCCGGGTCTGTTGAACCATATCGTCCGCCATTGTCATTTACGCAAATCGCCCCGCCCGCGCATTGGGCCCTGCTGTCGCAATCGCCCTCGCCGCTCACTGCCGAACCGTCGTCGCAAAAGTCGCGGCCGCGATCGCGGGGAGACGGGTTGGATCGGCTTGGCCGACGACTGGGCGGCGCGGCATCATCCCTTGTTATCGGCACGATCTTTCCGTCGGTCACGCCGCCATCGGGAATGTCGATGAGCTCTTCAGAATCGGGATCGTCGATCATCTGCGGAGCGGGCGTGCGACGCCACGGTCGCTGTGCATTTCCATCCTTGCGCACAGAGTCCCGGTCCGTTCCGAGCGGCGGGAACCCAAGCACGGGTTCCTCTTCCCGCCTGCCCGGCGGCGAAAGCAGCTGTTCGAACGCGCGGCCGAAAAGGCGCGCCCCGGGATCGGGTTGCTGCTGCTGCTGTTGCCCGGTTTGCGGGATACGCGGCATCCTATGCCTTGGGCACGGCATGCGCTGCCGGGCGCGCGCAGCCTCGAGGATCTTGAGGATTTCTCTATATTCGCGCGATCTCTGCTCCCACGTGCCACGCGTCAACTCGCTGTCCCAACGGTGCATTTCCATTTCGGCGTCCTTGGCAAGGTGCTCGAGTTCCTGCAGAAGCCTGGTCATCTCCGGCCCGTCGCACCGGTTCGCCGCCTTCGCGTGCTCGAAATTGAGCGTGAGCGCCCGGTCGACGTTGGGGGGCGGGGGCTCGAATTGGGTCTGCCCTGCGGCTTGCCGCGGCGCTTCGGTGGGCGGCTGTTGCCGAATCCCGCCGCCTGCCGGGTCTCCAGTTGGGTTCGGGACGGGCGGGCAGAGCCTACCCTGCGCCTCCCGGAGACGACGCTGAAGGGCGTCGGCTTCCGCGCCATCGACATAGCCGATCGGCCGGTCGGCGGTGATGTCGTGGGCAGCCTGCTCGGCCAACTCGCGAACGGCTTCGCAATCGCCGCGAAGGCGTGCCGATTCCATCGCGCTCAGCATGCCCTCGATCTTGTCGAAATATTCCTTCCGGGCTGCTTCCCGCTCACCGCAATTTTCCGGCTGGCGACCCGCTGCGACTCGGGCGCGGGTGGCGATGATCGCAGCGAGCCGAGCGGCGGTCTCCGGGTCGATCGTGGCGAATTCTCCGGCCGCGCGCGCCGCTTCCGCGACCCGCCGTGCCTCGCGCGCGAGCCGGTTGAGCGTCTGCGAATGCCGGGCCATCGCCTCCCGGTCGCAGACTTTCGCGGCCTCGGCGTGCTCGTCGTCGGCAGCCCTTGCTTGGTCGGACAGGCGCTCGAGTTGCTGGAGCGGAGTGGATTGCGCCGCAACTTCGGGGGGCAACATAGCACCGAGCAAACCCAGCGCGAGCGCTGCAGCGAATGCGCGCAGACGGTCCATGGGTTCCTCCCCCCAAGGTCCCCGACCGCGAGCGCACCATAATCGAATTGGCTTTTGCGGCCCAGACCCCGGCGCTTGTGAGGATCGGGCGAGGCAACCGCAGGCCCTTATTCAATCCGGAACGGACCAAGTTCCAAGCGATCGTTCACGCCTCGGCAATTAGGGAGTGCTTGCGATAGCAGTCGGGGGCGGGACGATGACTCAACCATGCTGGGCCGAAGGTGACGACCCGCGCAACGGGCGACGGGCGAACGTCTTCCTGTCCGGAGTCCTCCACGCCGCCGGCGGCGCCTTTCCGGTGCGGATCCGCAACCTGTCGTCGGAAGGCGCGCTCGCCGAGGGCGGGGACCTGCCGGACGAGGGCAATGCCGTTCGGCTGCAGCGCGGGCCCTATACGGTCGGCGCAAGGGTCGTATGGCGCAAGGAGAAGAGCTGCGGCCTGCGCTTTTCAGCGCCTGTCCCGGTCGAGCAATAGATCAGCTATGGCACCGCCAGCTGCGGCCAGCAGCGGGTCGACGCGATGGTCGAAAGCGCGCGATCTGGCACGGCCGGTCTCGGGACTGCCCTCCAACCCTGTATCCCAGCGCGGGTCGACTGCCTCCAGGCCGCCACCGAGATGGAAGCGATCTGCGAGCATCTGCGCGGGGCAGCCGAAGACCTCGCCTCCGCGCCGGAAGTCGTCGCGCTCGCACTCGATGCGCTGCAACGGCTGGACATTGCCTGCGCGCAGCTCGCTAGCCTGGCGCAAAGGTTGCGCGCTCCGGCCTGACGCCGGCCCGGCTTTACTCCGGCGCAGGAATGGCTATCCGCCGGGCATGACGGTCCAGCCGACAGACAACATCCTAATCGTCGACTTCGGAAGCCAGGTCACGCAGCTGATAGCGCGCCGCGTGCGCGAGGCCGGGGTATATTGCGAGATCGCCCCGTTCAACGCCGCCGAGGAGGCGTTCGAGCGGCTGCAGCCAAAGGGCATCATTTTTTCCGGCGGGCCGGCCTCGGTGACCGCCGAGGATAGCCCGCGCGCGCCGCAAATCCTGTTCGACAGCGGCCTGCCGCTGCTCGGCATCTGCTATGGCCAGCAGACGCTCCATCAGCAGCTTGGCGGCAAGGTCGTCACCTCCGACCAGAAGGAATTCGGCCGCGCCTATATCGACATCGTTGCCCCCTCCGCCTTGTTCGACGGTCTGTGGGAAGTCGGCGAGACCCACCAGGTTTGGATGAGCCACGGCGACCGGGTCGAGACTCTGGCGCCCGGGTTCGAGGTCGTCGCGCGGTCCGAGGGCGCGCCCTTCGCCATCGCCACCAACGAGGAAGCCAAGCGCTACAGCCTGATGTTCCACCCGGAAGTGGTGCACACGCCCGATGGCGGCCGGCTGCTCGCCAATTTCGCGCGCCACATCTGCGGCTGCGCAGGCGACTGGACAATGGCGAGCTTCCGCGAAGCGAAGATCGCCGAGATCCGCGATCAGGTTGGCGGCGGGCGCGTGATCTGCGGGCTTTCCGGTGGCGTCGACAGCGCCGTCGCCGCGGTCCTGATCCACGAGGCGGTCGGCGAGCAGCTGACCTGCGTCTTCGTCGATCACGGCCTGATGCGCGCCAACGAGGCCGAGCAGGTGGTCGGGCTATTCCGCGGCAGCTACAACATCCCGCTGGTGCACGTCGACGCGAGCGCGGACTTCCTTGCCGGCTTGAAGGGCGTCACCGACCCCGAAGCCAAGCGCAAGTTCATCGGCGCAGAGTTCGTCAACGTGTTCGAGGCCGAAGCGAACAAAATCGGCGGCGCCGATTTTTTGGCGCAGGGCACGCTCTATCCGGACGTGATCGAAAGCGTCAGCTTCACCGGCGGGCCATCGGTGACGATCAAGAGCCACCACAATGTCGGCGGTTTGCCCGAGCGGATGAATATGAAGCTGGTCGAGCCGCTTCGCGAATTGTTCAAGGACGAGGTGCGCGAGCTGGGCCGCGAACTCGGCCTTCCGGAAGCCTTCGTCGAGCGCCATCCGTTCCCGGGCCCGGGCCTCGCCATTCGCATCCCTGGCGAGGTGACGCAGGAGAAGTGCGATATTCTGCGGAAGGCGGATTCCATCTATCTCGACGAAATCCGCAACGCGGGCCTGTACGACGCGATCTGGCAGGCATTCGCGGTGCTGCTCCCGGTGCAGACGGTGGGCGTGATGGGCGACGCGCGCACCTACGAATTCGTCTGCGGCCTGCGGGCGGTGACCAGCGTCGACGGCATGACCGCCGATGTCTATCCGTTCGACGCCGCCTTCCTCAGCCGGGTGGCGACGCGCATCGTCAACGAGGTGCCCGGCATCAACCGGGTCGTCTACGACTATACCTCGAAGCCGCCCGGAACGATCGAGTGGGAGTGAGCCGGATCGAGCATCCGGGGGATGCTCGACCGAGGCTCACTCAAAGTAGAACAGGCTGTCCGGGGGACAGGCGTCGTCCGCTCACTCATTGAGGCTTAGTTGCCGGCGCCCGGAACCGGGGCGAAATTGGCGTGGACCAGCATCCACCTGCCGCTTTGCCGCACATAGACGCGCGTGGACTTGGCGACCGATGGCTCGGTCTTGCCGTCGGCGGTGCGCGAAATGCCCGCATAGTTGTAGGTCAGGATGGCGGTGTCGCCATAGGCCTGCACCTTCGCGTTCTGCATGTCGCCGTAGAGGCTCTTCGTGCTCGGAGTGATCGCGGCCATTGCGAGGTTCATCGCCTTGCCGTCGATCCGCGTCGGATAGTCGCCGTTGAACTCGGTGTAATCGTCGGCGACGGTTTCCATCATCCGTTGCGCCGGCTGGCCGGCAATGTCGGCGGCCCATTGCGAGCGCGCAAGCGCCATGATTTCGGCGGCGACGCGCGGATCGTCTGCGGCCAGGGCAGGCGCTGCGAACATCATGATCGCGGCCCCGCAGATGGCGAGGTTGCGCAAGGTGGTCGTGGGTTTCATGTCGAATCCCCTGTTGTGCCGCAAACGGATTTTCTGGTGACCGGCACAAACATCCCGTTTCGGCGTGCCGAGGGCTTCGGGCCTGCGCCTTATAGCGGGACAAGTCAAACCGTTACATTGTCGAAACGTGCTTTCTGGAGCGTTGCTGGCACAAAGCGGAAAGCGTATCCTGCCGTTAGTGGGTGACGCAGGGGGTCGTCATGATCGCACGATCATTCCGCTATGAGCTCCTTTGTGCAGCCGCGCTGACTCCGATTGCTGCACGTCCATCGGCTGCTGCTCCCGCGCCGCTCGTCGATACCACGTCTGCGTCGCCGGTCACCAGCGTCACCCGGGAGCAGCTTGAAAAGCTGCCAGCCGGACGGCGCCTGGAAGACCTGATCAGGACCTGCCCTTCCAACACCATCCCGACTATCTCGAGGCAGCCGGATGTGCTGATCGACGGCAAGCCGGCCATCGATCTCAATTGCGTGCAGCCGGCCGACCTCGACATGATCGAAGTCTACAAGGTGCACAACATAGCGCGCGCCGAGTACGGGGCGCCGCCGCTCGTCTGGGATCCCGCCCTTGTGCAGTCCTCGGGGACGGTCGCGGGACAGCGCGTCCGCACTGGTACTCTGGAACATTCCTCCCGCGCGGGCCGCGGAACCGTGCGCGAGAACATCAGCCAGGGGCTGCCATGGTGGTCGACGCGGCAGCTGCTCGAAAACTGGACGAAGGAAAAGAAGAACTTCGTTCCGGGAATCTTCCCCAATGTCAGCCGCACCAACAATTGGTACGACATCGGCCACTGGGCGCAGATGATTTGGATACAGACGGTGATGATCGGCTGTGCCAGGGCAGCCGGGATCGGCTCTTCATGGCTCGTCTGCCACTATGACCCCGGCGGCAATAAGGACGGCAAGCCGGTCGGGATCCCGGTTCAGACGCAACAGGTCGCTTCAGCACCGAACACCTGGATCCGGCCGCGGCAGATCGGTGGGGATTACACTGGCCGGATCGCGCAAGCGCCGCCCCAACCGGTAGCCTGTGAAATCGCGCAGCCCGACGACTTGCTGAAACTGATTGCCGATGCCGCGGCGAAGTCGGGCTATGCCCCCGGTTCAGCGGCTCCTGACCCGCGTGACGCGGACACGAACGTGAAATGGGAAAGGGCGCTCTATCAGGAGCAGCAGGTCCAGAACAAAATCGTCAAGGAGCTAGCGATCGTCCAAGGTGACGTCGCGAGGCACATCAACGCCTATCTTGCCGCCGCGTCGACGTGGCAGGAACGCTATGCCTATATTGCCTCCTCGACGACTGGCCTTCAGGGGCTGTTGACCAACTGGTACGAATCGCGCGCAATCTACGAAAAGGCCGACCTGGCATTTGCCTTGCTAAACCTCGGCGTGGGCGTGGGTAAGCTCGGCTTCAAAGCCTACAAGTTCCTGGCGAAAGGCGCCGGCGCAGCGGAAGGTAGTGTGGCAGCCGCCAAAGGTGCAGGCGCGGCTGAAGCAGCGGCCAGCGGAAAAGCCTCTGCCACTTTGGGCGAGACGCAGGCTTTCAACCGCACCCTCATCCCGCCTGGCCAGCAGCCGAACGTGCTCGGAATGAAGGGCTATACGGGCGTGTCTTCCGCCACCGGGAAGGTGGCCGAGGCCGGCACGGCCTATGCAACCGCTCTCGAAGGGGCGAAGCAAAAGCTCGCGAGCGCAAAGACTGGCTTCGAAAAACTGATTGCCCAGACTGAAATCGACAATCTGATCAAAATGGGTCCGGCCGGATACGAAGCGAACCAGGCGGCGAAGGCCGCGGCGGCGTTCGCAGAAATTGACGCCGGGATCATCAAGCTCGCGCGTGAGGCCGGGGTTAACGTGGAAGCGGTCGCGAAAGGCGCCAATGTTGCTGAGAAAGAGTGGGCGCTCCTGAAGGCGATCGCGAAGGCGCGGGGCTGGCACGACATCCCGACATGGGCGAATACCCCCATTACCAACACCCTGCTTCAGGCCCGCAAGATTCTTGGCGGGGTCAAGGACGCCAAGATCAATCCCAAGGACCTTGAACTGCTGAAGTCCCTGAAGACCTACGTCGAAAGCCAGGGAATGAACTTCGCGCAATATCTTCGCACGGCTGCCGGGGAAGTCGCGGGGGGAATTGTTGCCGGCGAGTCCAAACCCATCACCGAGATCATCAAATACTATGACGAGGCGGACATCAATCTGCTCTTGAAGGTGCTCGATACTGGCGGCGATGCTGCGCAGCTCCGTAATGCCGTGGGTCCCATCGCGCAGGCTTCGTTGAACGGGTTGGCACGTGCGGGATCGGCGATTCCGGGGGCGGCCCAAGCGGGACAGGGCGCGTGCGGAGTGCTCGACACGGGAGCAAAGCTCACGCAAGCGGGCGCAAGCCAGGGCGCGACGGCGCCAGGCGGCAAGCCGACTGACGCGCAGCTGCAGAACGTGATGAGCGGATTGGGTGAGCTCGGCCAAGTTGGGCTCGGCAATGTCGTCGACCAGTTCGGGGTCACCGACCGGTTTACCGACGGCCAAGGGTATGGGCGGGCCGTGGTCGGCGAATTATGGGAGTTTATCACGTCTCCATCAGCGACGACGGCGAGCTTCTATTACACGCTGGAAGCCCAAAATATGCTGCTCGACCTTCTCCAGAACGAGCAAAAGTCCCTGGTCGAGCTCGGAACCAGCCTCGACGCTGCGTCCAGTGCGCTCGGCCAGCTTCAGAATACGCTCCAGAGGGCGGGACTCAGCGGGCCGAACACCTATCTTGGTACCCGGGGCCCGGCGGATCTGCGGCGGGCGCTAGATGAGCTCCAGCGTGTCTATGATTCCGGCAGCGACGGGTGGAAGCAACAGCACAGGGCCGAGATGGAAGAGCGCCGCAGGCACATTACGGAGAAATTGCAGGACCTCGCCGAAACCGTCGCTGACCTCAACGCGCTGGCGGCGAGAATGGGACTGGTTCGGAACTGGCTCGATTCGTTGCGCCTCGGCCCCGACGGGAAGCCAAGGGGGCCCATCGAGCTTTTCAATCCGATGACCTTTGTTCGCCTCGGGTCGATCGGCCTTTACCTGCGCGGTATGGGTGCCGACGCGTTCGGGCTGACAAACGACGTTCCGTTCCGGATGACCGTTCCCAAGCCGCAGCCGCCACAGCAACGAGCACAGCTGCAACAGGCTAGCGCGACCCCTTCCGAAGATTTCGATGCTTACATGCAGCGGATGAGGGAACGTGCCGCAAGGCTGGACGCGGCCGCAGAAACTGAGCTCGATCCCGATTTCGACAAGTGGATCGAAAGCTTGGACAGGGGCCAATGATTCGCTAATGGCCCTCTTTTTCGCGGTTAACCGCTAAATTCTCGTTTACCATCGGATTGACGAAGCGCGCGTCCTGCGCTGTCAGGCAATCCCATGAGGACGATCGCCAAATGGGGGCTTGCGGCTGCGGGCGCGGCGCTGCTAGCGGCCTGCTCGACCGCGCCGAGGCAGGTGGTTCAGGCGCCCCCGCCACCGCCGGAGCCCAAGGAGCTCCCATACAAATGGACGCACGGCAATGCGCCCAAGGCCTACCAGGAGGCGGTCGCCCTGTTTGGGCCGCTGGCGCTGAAGCCCGGCGAATATCGCTGGGCCACCGACATCCCCCAGGAGGGCGAGACCAAGGTCGTCGTCGACCTCCTGACCCAGCTGTTCTACGTCTACCGCGGCGACAAGCTGGCCGGGGTCGCCACCATCTCAAGCGGCAAGAAGGGCAAGGAAACGCAGCTCGGTTACTGGAAAGTGCGGCTGAAGAAGGTCAAGGGCTACAGCCGCAAGTACGACAACGCGCCGATGCCCTACATGCAGATGTACGACGAGAAGGGCCTTGCTTTCCACGCCGGCGCCAACCCTGGCTATCCGGCAAGCCGCGGCTGCGTCCGGCTCCCGCTCAAGTTCGCCGAGAAGCTTTACGGCATGACGAAAATTGGCACCGAGGTGATCATCGAGGGCTGATAATCGCAGGTCAGCCGGTCTATTAAGCGGCAATGGCCACTCGGCACGAGCTCGAAGACGCCGCCCACGACCACGATTTTCTGGGCGCGTCGCATGATCGCAACGCGAAGCGGACCTGGTGGGTCGTCGCCCTGACCTCGGTGATGATGGTCGCGGAGATCGCGGCGGGCCTGATCACCGGCTCGATGGCGCTTCTCGCTGACGGCTTCCACATGGCGACCCATGCCGGGGCTCTCGCCGTTGCGGCCGCCGCCTATTGGTTCGCGAGGCGCCACGTCGCCAACCCGCGCTTCACCTTCGGCACCGGCAAGGTCGGCGACCTCGCGGGCTTCGCCTCGGCGCTGATCCTGGGCGTCGCGGCGCTGGGAATCGCGACCGAATCGGTGCTGAGGCTGCTCGACCCGGTGCGGGTCGATTTCGGCGACGCCATCGTCGTCGCGGTGCTCGGGCTGGGGGTGAACCTGGTCAGCGCCGCGATGCTTTCGCACGGCCACACGCATAGCCACGACCACGAATGGGCTGCGGGGCAACATCACCACCACCATCACGACCACAACCTGCGCGCCGCTTATCTGCACGTCCTCGCCGACGCTTTGACCTCGGTGCTGGCGATCGTCGCTCTGACCGCCGGCCGCTATCTCGGCTGGGTGTGGCTCGACCCGGTGATGGGGATCGTCGGCGCCATCGTCATCGCCCGCTGGTCGTGGATCCTGCTTCGGCAGACGGCAGAGGTCCTGCTCGACACGGCCGACTCGCGGCTGATGGAGCGCATCCGCTCGGCGGTCGAGGAGGGCGGGGAGGCGACCATCGCCGACCTTCACGTGTGGCGGATCGGGCCGCAGGCGCACGCCGCGATCGTTTCCGCCGAAGGGCCGCGCCAAGCCGACGAGATCCGCCGCCGCCTTGCCGGGATTTCGACCCTCGCGCACGTCACCATTGAGATTGTCGAGCGCCGCGAGGGCTGATTTTACGCGGCTGGCGAGCGGCGCCGAGTCCGCTATGGTCGGTGCATTCAAAAATGGGGGAACAGGGATGCGCGATGATCGCTACACGAAGAGGCCGGTCGCCGGCTGGTACATGGCCGCGGCCATCGCCGCGCTGTTGTTCATGCTGGTCGCGGTCGGTGGCTATCTGGTTGACGTCACCACCGACCCGGCGGACCTGCCGATCGATCAGCGCGTCGTCGCCGCGGCGCGGCCGATGTGGGCGATGGCGGCCTATGCGATCGCCGTCTGGGCGGGCCTGGCGGGGACGGTGTTGCTGCTGCTGAAGAAAAAGCTCGCGCAGCCGCTGCTGCTGCTCTCGCTCGCCGCCGCGGTCGTGACTTTCCTGCCCTATGCGCTGGTGCCGGGCGTGCGCGACGTCATCACCACCAACGACATCGCGGTGGCGATCGCCATCCTCGTCATCACCTGGACGATTTTCTGGTTCGCGCGCCATTCCGCGCAGCGCGGCTGGCTTCGCTAGCGGACGCTTGAGAGGTCAAAGCTGCGCAGGAGCCTGCGGGACGGCTTCCAGCGGGACAGGGGCGGCCTCGGCTCGCTGCTCGACGACGGACGGCTTGCCAGCCTTGTCGTCGGCGCTCCACGGCGTCGGCGCTGCCGGCAGGACCGCCGGGAAGGCTATCAGAAATGCAAGTCCGATATCGGTCACCAGGCGACGATCTAACATAGTCAATTCCAATCTTTACCCACGGCGCGCAGTTTGCGCCGCACCTGACGATCCGACGCCTGAGCGGACCCCGGAGTTCCGAGCGTTGCGGTACCGAAACGGCATCGCGCTGGCGGGATGCGAGCCGGGCGGGTAGAAAGCCGCGCCATGTCGAAAGTGACGATCGATACCAGCACCAGCCGCGCCACGCCCTCGCCGGTCCCGGGCAAGCGGACGACGGTGCCGTCGATCCGCGCGCGCAAGGCGGACGGCAGGACCGAGCAGCCGATTGTCATGCTCACCGCCTACACGATGCGCATGGCGCAATTGCTCGATCCTTATTGCGACATGCTGCTGGTCGGCGACAGCCTCGGCCAGGTGATCTACGGCCTGCCCTCGACCATCCCCGTCACGCTGGAGATGATGTGCGCGCACGGTGCAGCGGTAGTGCGCGGTAGCTGGCACGCCTTGGTCGGGGTCGACATGCCGTTCGGAAGCTATGAGGCCTCGCCCGAGGATGCGTTCGACAGCGCCTCGCGGATCTTGAAGGAAACCGGCTGCGCCGCGGTCAAGCTGGAAGGCGGCGAGGCGATGGCCGAGACCATCCATTTCCTCACGCACCGCGGCATCCCGGTGATCGGCCATGTCGGGTTGACCCCCCAGGCGGTCAACGTGCTCGGCGGCTATGGCGTGCGCGGCCGCGACGGCGGCGAGGCGGACAAAATTCTGGCCGACGCCCGCGCCGTGGCCGAGGCCGGCGCCTTCTGCCTGGTCGTCGAAGGGGTGATGGAGGAGATCGCGACCAAAGCCGCGCGCGAGGTCGAGGTCCCGGTCATCGGCATCGGCGCCTCGGCCGAATGCGACGGCCAGGTGCTGGTCACCGAGGACATGCTCGGCCTGTTCGAGCGCGCGCCGCGGTTCGTGAAACGCTACGGCAACCTCGCCGAGGAGATCGCCAGGGCGGCCGAGACCTACGCGGCCGAGGTGCGCTCGCGCGCCTTCCCGACGCCCGAGCAGACCTACCGGCCGAAGGGGTAAGGCGGCGCAGCCATTGCAATAGCCGAGCCTCTTTGCCTTTGGCCGCGCAGCCGCTAGACGGAGCGGCGCCAGCTTCCGTTCATCTTCGCGGGGGGAGGAAGCGGCCTTTCATTTCTTGGGCTCTTGCACGTTCGAGGCAGTCTTTGGCGCTAACTCCTGACACCCCCAACGAAGCCTTCTTGCGTGAGGTTGACGAGAACCTGCGCCGGGACCAGCTTCAGGGCTTCGCCAAGAAATACGGGCGCTGGCTGATTGCCGCGCTGGTGCTGTTCCTCGTCGCGGTCGCCGGCTGGCTCTTCTGGCAGGACCGGCAGGCGAGGAAGTCGGCCGCCCATTCGGAGGAACTCGCCGCCATCTATGCCGACATCGGCGCCGGCAAGCCCGAGGAAGCGAAGCGGCGGCTGCAGCCGCTCAAGAGCGACGGCGACGGGGTCGTGCGGGCGCTCGCCCTGCTGACCGAGGCGGCGATCGCGCTCGAGGGCAACGACCGCGATTCCGCCCTCGCCAATTACCGGGCGATCGCTGACGACAAGGGAATGCCCGAATCCTATCGCAACCTCGGCCTCATCCGGGCCACCGCGCTCGAGTTCGACAAGCTCAAGCCCGAAGAGGTGATCAGCCGCCTCGAGCCGCTGACCAAGCCGGGCAGCCCGTGGTTCGGGACGGTCGGCGAAATGACGGCCATGGCCTACCTGAAGCAGGGGCAGAAACAGCGAGCGGGCCGCCTGTTCGCGGCGATTGCCGCCGACCGCCAGGCACCCGAAACGCTTCGCAACCGCGCGGTGCAGATCGCCGGCTCGCTCGGGGTCGACGCGAGCGCCGCGCTTCAGCAGCCCGCACAGCCAGGAAACTAGCGAATGAAATCAATCACGTTCCGTATTGCCGTTCTGGTTGCCGGCGCGCTCGCGGTGAGCGGGTGCAGCCTGTTCAAGCGCGGCAGCAGGCCGTCGACGCCGATCGTCGGCGAGCGGATCTCGGTGCTCGCCAGCGAAACCGACGTCGAGGTCGATTCCGCCACCGCGTCCCTGCCGATGACCCTTCCGGCGCCGGTCGCCAACAGCGAATGGGCGCAGCGCGGCGGCAATGCCTCCAAGTCGATGGGCCATGTCGAGCTCGGAACCGCGCTCGGCCAGGCGTGGGAGGTCTCGATCGGCCGCGGCACGACGCTTTCCGCCCGGCTCGGCGCGGGGCCGGTGGTCGCCGACGGCAGGGTGTACACGATCGACACGACCGCGACCGTCCGCGCCTTCGACGCGCGAACCGGAAGGCAGGCCTGGGCGACCCAGTTCGGCACCGAGCGCGGCAACGAGCCGTCGCTGTTCGGCGGTGGCCTCGCCTATGGCAACGGGCGGGTCTACGCGACCAACGGGCTCGGCTTCGTCGCCGCGCTCGACGCGGGCAACGGCGGTATCGCCTGGCAGGTGCGCCCGGGCGGACCGCTTCGCGGGGCGCCGACCATCGCCGGCGACGCCCTCTACGTGATGAGCCAGGACAACCAGATCTATTCGCTCAAGACGGCGGACGGCACGACCAACTGGAGCCAGGCCGCGGCGCTCGAGATCGCGGGCGTCTTCGGAGTCGCCTCGCCGGCCTTCGCGCAAGGCACGATCGTCGCCGGCTTCTCCTCGGGCGAGCTCAACGCCTATCGCTACGAGAACGGTCGGATCGTCTGGCAGGACGCGCTCGCGCGGACCAGCATCCGAACGAGCGTCTCCTCGCTCGCCGACATCAACGCCGACCCGGTGATCGACAGCGGCCAGGTGATCGCGATCGGCCAGGGCGGCCGCATGGTCGCGCTCGAGCTGATCAGCGGCCAGCGGATGTGGGAGCTGAACATCGCCGGCATCTCGACGCCGTGGGTGGCAGGCGACTGGGTGTTCGTCGTGACCGACGACGCCAAGGTCCTGGCTATCGCGCGCGCCACGGGCAAGATCCGCTGGATCACGCAGCTCCCGCAGTTCCGGAGCGAGAAGAGCAAGAGCGGCCTGATCAGCTATGTCGGGCCGGTGCTCGCCGGCGGCCGCCTGATCGTCGCCGGATCGAACGGTTCGCTGATCAACATCGACCCGGTCGGCGGAAGCGTGCAGAGCCAGACGAGCATCAAGGCGCCGATCACGTTGCCGTTCGCGGTGGCGAACTCGACGCTGTACGTTCTCGACGACGACGGCAGGCTGCGCGCGTTTCGGTAAACTGCCGAGCGTAGCTGAAAAGGGATTGCGGCCTCTCCCGCTGGCGGAGAGGGCCTGCTAGGCGGCTTGCCATGCCGCTACCCACCGTCGCCATCGTCGGCCGCCCGAACGTCGGCAAGTCCACCCTGTTCAACCGGCTGGTCGGCAGGCGTCTGGCGCTGGTCGACGACCGGCCGGGCGTGACCCGCGACCGGCGTGAAGGCGAGGCGCGTCTGCTCGGCCTGGACTTTAGGGTGATCGACACGGCGGGCTATGAGGACGAGGACCCGCAGACGCTTCCCGGCCGGATGCGCAGGCAGACCGAGGCCGCGGTCCGCGAAGCCGACGTTGCCTTGTTCCTGATCGACGCGCGCGAAGGCGTGACTCCGCTCGATTCGGAAATCGCGCGCTGGCTGCGCGTCGCCAAGACGCCCGTCGTGCTGGTCGCCAACAAGGCCGAATCGCGGGCGGCGGAGGCGGGGCTGCTCGATTCCTACCGCCTCGGCTTCGGAGAGCCGGTGGCGATCAGCGCCGAGCATGGCGAGGGTGTCGCCGACCTGTTCGAGGCGCTTCGGCCGCTGGTCGAGGCGGCAGCAGAGGAGGAGCCTGCCGCTTCCGACTCCGAGGGCGAAGAAGCGGAGGAAACGGGCCCGCTCAAGCTCGCGGTTGTCGGCCGGCCCAACGCTGGCAAGTCGACCCTGGTCAACCGGATGCTTGGCGAGGAGCGGATGATCACCGGGCCGGAGGCCGGGATTACGCGCGATTCGATCGCGCTCGACTGGGAATGGCAGGGCAA
This sequence comes from Sphingomicrobium sp., assembly GCA_035710105.1. Taxonomy (GTDB): domain Bacteria; phylum Pseudomonadota; class Alphaproteobacteria; order Sphingomonadales; family Sphingomonadaceae; genus Sphingomicrobium. The sequence goes on from DASTDZ010000074.1 coordinate 21,250, forward strand.
AGCCGTCCGCCTCGTCGACACCGCGGGCCTCAGGAAACGGGCCAAGATCACCGACAAGCTGGAAAAGCTGTCGAGCGCCGACGCGCGCCGGGCGATCGACCTCGCGGAGGTCGTCGTGCTTTTGCTCGACTCGACTCGCGGCCTCGAAGTCCAGGACCTCAAGATCGCCGAGCTGGTGATCGAAGAAGGGCGGGCGCTGATCGTCGCGATCAACAAGTGGGACGTGGCGGAAAACGCCTCCTCCCTGTTCAACGGCATCAAGGCGGCGCTCGACGAGGGCCTGGCGCAGGTGCGGGGTGTGCCGGTGCTCACTGTCTCGGCGAAGACCGGCAAGGGCATCGACCAGCTGCTCGGCGCGGCGTTCGAGCTTCGCGGCCAATGGTCGCGGCGGATCGCGACCGGCGAATTGAACCGCTGGTTCGAAGACGCGGTCGAGGCCAACCCGCCGCCCGCGCCCGGCGGCAAGAGGATCAAGCTGCGCTACATCACGCAGGTGAAGACGAGGCCACCGAGCTTTGTCGTCTTCGGCACGCGCACCAGCGAGCTTCCCGAAAGCTATCGCCGCTACCTGGTGAACGCGATGCGCCGCGACCTCGGGCTCGGCCCGGTTCCGCTGCGGCTTACCATGCGCTCCCCGAAGAACCCGTTCGACCGCGGGCGGCGCGGCGACCGCTAAGCCAAATTTTACGATTTCCGCGTAGCTGCGGGCGGGTGGGACCACTGCCCGAAGCGTCGGGCGCCGAGGAGAGCCAGGTGAGCGACGACCAGGACATCGTCGACTGGGTGCATTTCGAGCGGAGCCGAGCCGAGCTTGGGCCGGGCTTCATCCGTATCCTCGGTTATTTCCGCGAAGACGGCACCAAGTCGCTGATGCAGATCGAGCAGGCAATGCGCGAGCAGAACACCGCCGCGCTGGTGATCCCGGCGCATACGCTCAAGGGCGAGGCGCGGCAGCTTGGCGCCGAGCCGCTGGCAAGCGCGGCCGAGCTAATCGAGAGCACGGCGCGCTTTTGCGTCGAGACCCACCGCTTCCCTGACGAGCTGGTCAAGGACGTGGTCGAACTCAGGCGGCTGTTCGAGCAGACCGTCGCCTTGTTCGACAAGGCGACCAACCCGCTGCAGTCGCGGGCCCGCCCGGCCGCGGGCTTCGGCCGCAAGGTTGCGAACCAGGATTTCGGGCGGATCTAGGCTTCGCTGGCGGCCGCTTTCCCGCGCGCAAGCATCGGCTGCACCTGCCACCGCGCGAGGCTTCGCCATAGCCATTCGAACGGACCGTAGCGGAAGCGGTCGAGCCACGGCTTCGACCACAAGAGCATCAACGCCCACATCGCGAAAACCACGGGATACAGCTGGGCGCGCGACAGCGAGCCGTAAAGTCCCAAGCCCCAGCCGTAGAACAGGCCGGTCATCAGGATGCTGGTGCCGAGATAGTTGGTGAAGGCGGCGCGGCCCGCGGCCGCGATCCGATCCACCAGCCAGCCGCCGTTCTGCGTGAGCAGGATAATTAGCGCCGCATAGGCGAGGACCATCAGCGGCCGGAACGGCACCGTCGCCGCGAACGACCAGGCGTAGATTCCGGGCACGGTAAAGCCGTCGCTGAACAGCATGGCGACCAGGACGACGTACGCGGGAATGGCAATTCCGAGGCCGATCGCAGCAATACGGACGTAGCGGGCCCGGTCCCACCCCCCGGTCAGGAAGCCGCTTTTGAGCGCCGCCATCCCGAACAGCATGTAGGCAAGCGTCTCCCAGCCGAACAGCAGGGTGTAGACGAGCGGCATCAGCGCCTTCTTCGTCACCTGCTCTTCGACGATCCCGGTCCAGGGACCGAGGTGAAGCGCCAGGTCCGCACGGAGCTGGGAGGGGCTCGGCACCGCGATTTCTCGGCTGATTTCGGCCCAGGCCTTGAGGTCGTCCGGACTGGGATTGGCCGAGGCGACCGCGGTTGCCAGTGAAAAGGCATAAGCGGCGAGCGCGCCCATGATGAGGAACTGGACGGCGACCAGCGCGACGCCGAACCGGACGAGCGCACTGGGACTGCGCTCGCGAAAGGCGAAAGCCGCCGTTCCGACCAGCGCGTAGCCAATCAGGATGTCGCCGTACCAAACCAGGTAATAATGAAGCATCCCAAAGAACAGCAGCCACAGCAGCCGGCGGAACGTGATCGCGGCCGGCGATTCATCCTTGGACTCGGCAAGCTGGATGACGAGCAGCATCGAGGCGCCGAACAGGAAGGAGAAAAGGCCGCGCATCCGCCCGTCGACGAGGACCGCGTTTAACGCATAGACGGCGAAGTCGACCGCGCTTTCCGCGCCATAGGCGAGCGGGTTGACGTAGGCCGCCGGCGGCATCGCGAAGGCGACGATGTTCATCGCCAATATGCCCATCACGGCAACGCCGCGGACGATGTCGAGCGTGGCTATGCGTCCGGGTGAGGTCGTCGCCATTCTGCTCCCTTTCCGCGCCGCTTACGCGACGGGAGGGGGACTTGCCTATTCCTCGGCGGCCTCCGACTGCAGCTGGATGTAGTTCTGGATACCCATCGCAGCGATCATCTCGAATTGCTGCTCGAGCGTGTCGACATGCTCTTCCTCGTTCTCGAGAATCTCGGCAAACAGGTCACGGCTGACATAGTCGCGGACCTTCTCGCAATGGGCGATCGCGTCCTTCAGCTGGGCGACCGCCTCGAGCTCCAGCTCGAGGTCGGCGCGAAGCATTTCCTCGACTGTCTCGCCGATGCGCAGCCGGCCAAGCAGCTGGAAGTTGGGAAGGCCGTCGAGGAACAGGATCCGCTCGGCGAGCTTGTCGGCATGCTTCATCTCGTCGATCGATTCGTGCCGCTCGAACTCGGCGAGGCGCTTGAAGCCCTTGTTGTCGAGCAGCCGGTAATGCAGCCAATATTGATTGACCGCGGTCAGCTCGTTCTTGAGCGTCTCGTTGAGGAAATCGATGACCTTGGGATCGCCCTTCATGCGCTTCTCCTGCTGACGAGGGCCGTAACGCACGACGCGGGCGAAAGGAAGCGAAAAACGGCGGAAATCCGCCATTTATGCTGTTGAGTATCAGTCGCAGGTGGAAGCTGCGGCGCCGCCCGTCAGGCGACGATGCGCAGGCGCGGCGGCGGCAACTGGCGGCGGTGCTCGTCGATCAGCTGCTGCGCATAGCACAGGCAGCTTCCGCACTGCGGCTCGGACTTGAGCGCCGCATAGGCTTCTTCGGGCGTGCTTGCGCCGGCAGTGGCGAGCTCGCGGAGCTCGTCTTCGGTGATGGCATTGCAGACGCAGACGATCATGGAGATCGATATAGTCGATAATGCGAACCATTCGCAACTTAAAATTTGTCAGAGCCAGCTGCTAATCTGTTCGAGCGGTTTCTTCTTCAGCGCGTGGGCCGGGACAACCGCGTCCTCGGCCGGATGGCCGGCGACGACGATCATCAGCGGTTTTTCGTCGCCTGGGCGGCCGCACAGCTCGCGCAGGAAGCCCATCGGGTTCGGGGTATGGGTAAGCGTCGCGAGGCCCCCCTTGTGAAGCGCGGCGAGCAACAGGCCGCAGGCGATGCCGACGCTCTCCGTAACATAATAGTTGGTCTTCTTCTCACCGGGTTCGATGCCGCCGCGGCGCTGGCCGAAGACGACGATGTGCCACGGGGCGACGTCGAGATAGGATTTGTCCTCGTCGGTGCCGAGCGGGGCGAGGGCCTCCAGCCATTCCTGGCCCGCCTTGCCCGCGTAGAATTCCCGCTCCTCCCTTTCGGCGGCGAGCCGGATGCGATGCTTGCGCTCGGTCGAGGAAACGATGGCGAAATGCCAGGGCTGGTGGTTGGCGCCCGATGGCGCGCTTCCGGCAGCGAGGATTGCCTCCTCGATCACCTCGCGCGGCACGGGCTTATCGGAGAACATGCGGCAGGATCGTCGCGATGCCATCTCTTCGCGGAAGGCGCGCACTCGGTCGATCCGTTCGGCGTCGGTGAGGTCGGGGAGGGCGGTGTAGGGGACTGAGGGGACCTGTTTCACCGAAGCTCCTTGCGAATGACCAATTTGA
>DASTDZ010000075.1:0-4091 GCA_035710105.1 Sphingomicrobium sp.
GCCCCGAACCATTCGAGCCGCGCTCGCAGCATTTCTGATCATTGGCGCCACCGGCGCCATCCTGCTGGCGATGGGCAGGCCGCCGATCTGCACGTGCGGCGAGATCGACCTTTGGGTGAGTAGCGGCGACAGCCCGCGTACTAGCCAGATGCTCGCCGACTGGTATTCGCCGAGCCACATTATCCATGGCTTCCTCTTCTATGCGGCGCTGTGGCTGGTCGCGAGGCGGTGGCCCGTCGAGCGGCGATTCCTCGTTGCCTTGGCGCTCGAATGCGCTTGGGAATTGCTCGAGAACACGACCTGGGCGATCCAGCGTTACCGCGAGGCGACGGTCGCGATCGGCTATGCCGGCGACAGCGTCCTCAACACGATGAGCGACATCCTGATGATGGCGGCCGGATTCTGGCTCGCACGCAGGCTCCCCCTCTGGCTAACCGTCGCGGGCGCCATTGCACTGGAAGTTGCGGCGCTTGCCGCCGTCCGCGACAACCTCACCTTGAATGTCTGGATGTTCCTCGCGCCCAACGAATCGATCAAGTCGTGGCAGTCGGGGTCGTGAACGGCACAATTTCGCCGCACGATCATTTCAGCCCTGACCCAACGGGAGACCGCCAGTGAAGAGTTTCGTGATTGCGCTGTCCGCCGGCATCGCCGCCCTGACCGTTCCGGCCACCGCATCCGCGGCCGAGATTTTCGGCGGAGTCTATGTGCATGGGGTCGACACGCCCCTCACCCTTGGCGGCGACCCCGAAGACGGGTTCGACGTCCAGCTTGGCTGGCGCGGCGACCGGATCGGGCGCACGATTTTCCAGCCCTACGTCATGGGTGCGATCAACACCGCCGGGGAAACCAATTACGCGGCGGTCGGCCTGTCCGCGAAGTTCGGCGATTCCGTCTATATCCGGCCCGGCCTGGGACTTGCGGTCCATTCCGGCTCGGATGCGGACTTCGACGACCCGACCAACGACAAGGTCGAGTTCGGCTCGCGAATCCTGTTCGCGCCGGAAATCGGGCTGGGAATGCGGCTCGCACCGCGGCTATCGGCCGAGCTGAGCTGGGTCCACCTCAGCCATGCGACCTTGTTCGGCAAGCAAAACCCCGGAATCGACACGATCGGGGTGAGGGTGAACCTCGCCTTCTAGAGGCAGCGGAAAATACCGGGCTCGGCCCCGCGCCGAAGCGTGAACGGCCCAAGCTCGACGCCGGTCTCTATCCGCGCGCGCAGCGTCATCCGGTCGCCCGCGACGCTGCCCGTGAAGCGGGCCTTGTAGGTCGGAAGCACTTCGCCTTCGCGCACCGGGCCGCCATGCTCGGGCGTGTGGGTGCGGTCCGCGACGAAGGCGCCTCCTGCGGCCGGAATCACCGGCCCGATTGTCCCCGTCGCGCAATCATATTCGATCCGGCCGCCCGATGAGTCGAGCGTTAGCCCGATGTGCTGGCCGCCCCACTGGCCGGTAACCGGCACGCCGGCCGGAGGGACGCTCGCGCAGGACGCGAGCGAGAGAGCGACGAGGACAAGCGGTTTCACGGGGCATCAACGCCCGAGCATGGTTTCCGGCTTCACGACCCGGGCGAAAGTTTCCTCGTCGACATGGCCGAGCTCGATCCCCGCCTCCTTGAGGGTCTTGCCGGTCTTGTGCGCGTGCTTGGCGATCTCGGCCGCCTTGTCGTAGCCGATCTCCGGCGCCAGGGCCGTGACCAGCATCAGCGAGCGGTTCATCAACTCGGCGATCCGCTCCTCGTCGGGCTGCAGTCCGTCGAGGCAGCGCTCCGTGAAGCTTTCCATGCCGACCGCGAGCAGGTTGATCGAGCGGATGACGTTGGCGCCGATCAGCGGCTTGAAGACGTTGAGCTCAAGGTGGCCCTGAAGCCCGCCGATGGTCACCGCGACATGGTTGCCCATCACTTGGGCGGCAACCATCGTCAGCATCTCGCACTGGGTCGGGTTGACCTTGCCCGGCATGATCGAGCTTCCCGGCTCGTTCTCCGGAAGCCTCAGCTCGCCGATCCCGCAGCGGGGGCCCGAGCCCATCAACCTGATGTCGTTGGCGATCTTGGTCAGCGACACGGCGAGCGTGTTCAGCGACCCCGACAGCTCGACCATCGTGTCGTGCGCCGCCATCTCGGCGAACTTGTTTGGTGCGGAAGTGAACGGCAACCGCGTGAGGTTCGCGATCTCCTTGGCGAAGGCCTCGGCAAAGCCTTTGGGCGCGTTGAGGCCGGTCCCGACCGCGGTCCCGCCCTGGGCGAGCCGGTAGACGCGGGGGAGCAGCTCCTCCAGGCGCTGGAGGTTGGCCTCGACCTGCGCGGCATAACCCGAAAATTCCTGGCCAAGAGTCAGCGGGGTCGCGTCCTGCAGATGCGTGCGGCCGATCTTGACGATCGAATCCCAGGCCCTGGCGAGCTTCGCGAGCGTTGCGTGCATCGCCTTGGCGGCGGGAAGCAGGCTGGCGCTCAACGCCCGCGCGGCGGCGATATGCATTGCGGTCGGGAAGCTGTCGTTCGACGATTGGCTCTTGTTGACATGGTCGTTGGGGTGGACCGGCGCCTTGCCGCCGCGCTTGCCGGTTAGCTTCTCGTTAGCCCGGCCGGCGATCACCTCGTTGGCGTTCATGTTTGACTGGGTGCCCGATCCCGTCTGCCAGATGACGAGCGGGAACTGACCGTCGAGATCGCCGCGCGCCACCTCCGCGGCCGCCTGCTGGATCGCCTCGGCGATCTCGGCGTCAAGCAGGCCCAGCCTGGCATTCACCCGCGCCGCCGCCTGCTTCACGAAGCCGAGCGCATGGACGATTTCGGCCGGCATCTGCTCGCGCGGGCCGAACGGGAAATTGCCGATCGAGCGCTCAGTTTGCGCGCCCCAGTAGGAATCGGCCGGGACCTCGATCGGGCCGAAGCTGTCGGTTTCGGTGCGGGTGCTGGTCAAGGGGTTCCTCCGTCATCCCGGCCGGCGAGCCGGGGGTGACGATCCGATGATCGTCATTTCTTGCGCGTGAAGTCCACGCTGACGACGTTCGATCCGTCCTCGGCCTCGGCCAGGGGAACGTCGTTCTCCGCTTGCTCGTGCTGCTCGCGGGCGAGCTCTGGCGCGTTGGCCTGGAACTTCAGGCTGAAATCGACGGCCGGGTCGACGAAATCGGTGACCGCGGCGAACGGCACCCGAAGGGTCGCGGGGACTCCGCCGAACGAAAGGCCGACCGAAAAGGCGTCGTCCTCCACCTTCAGGTCCCAGAAGCGATGCTGGATGACGATCGTCATCTCGTAGGGGAACCGCTCGGAGAGATGCGGCGGGATCGAAACGCCCGGCACCCGCGTGTTGAAGGTGATGTAGAAATGGTGGCCGCCCGGAAGCCCGCCGGAGCGCTCGACCTCGCCGAGCACGCGCCCGACGACGTCGCGAAGCGCCTCCTGCACGATCTCATCGTACGGGATCAGGCTTTCGGGAGTCTCGTCGCTCATCGCTTCCGGTGGTAACGAGGCCGCGTTTCCGGTCAAGCGGAGTCAAGCGGGAGATTTTCTGGATGCCGATCGATCCGACGCAACCCTACGACGCCAGCAACGTGTTCGCGAAGATCCTCCGCGACGAGCTGCCGTGCAAGAAGGTCTATGAAGACGAGTGGGCGCTTGCCTTCCACGACATCAACCCGCTTGCGCCGGTCCATATCCTGGTCGTGCCCAAGGGGCCTTACGTCTCCTGGGACGATTTCGCCGAGAAGGCCTCGGACTCGGAAATTGCCGGGTTCGTCCGCGCGGTCGGCAAGGTCGCGCGCGACCAGCAGCTCGTTGTCCAGGGATATCGCCTGCTCGCCAACACCGGGAAACGCGCCGGCCAGGAGGTCCCGCACCTTCACGTCCACATCTTCGGCGGGGAGCCGCTCGGCCCGATGCTGGCACGTTGACGCGATTTGGGCGTTGCACCCACGGCAGCAGCCGCTAGGCTCCGCCGCAATCAATCCGCCATAAAGGGGTAATCAATGGCGACTTCAGCACCGCGCGGGGGACTCTTCGGCCGCGTCAAGCCACTCGACGCAATCCTCGCAACCGCAGAAAAGAAGTCGCTGGTCCGCACTCTCGGCGCCTTCCAGCTGACC
>DASTDZ010000076.1:0-31080 GCA_035710105.1 Sphingomicrobium sp.
CGGCGTCCAAAATGCGTTGCTCTTTTGTTCTCTGGGCGGCAGGGTCCGGCAAGTGGCCGCTCCTTTGCCTCTTCCAGCGCTTCACGCAACCCATGCCGGGATCTGGCTCGCCGATGAGTCGGGAGAGGTGCGCGAGGCGACCAGGGGCGAGGCCATCGCCCGGGCCGCCGAAACCCCGCACATCATCGTCAACGCGCCGCTGGTCGGGCAGAGGCTCGGCTATGCGGAATTGTCGGGCCTCGACCTGCTTGAGCTCTTCGCCTTCGTCCACCCGGCGCGCTTTGCCGTCCCGACTCCGTCGGGGTTGAGCCGGGCGGCGGGACTCGAGCCGCCGGCGGGCGAGGCCGAAGCCGCGGCGGCGCTGCAGCGGATCGCCGGAAGCCTGATCGCGCGCCTCGCCGATCCCGATTGGTCTGAGCGCGAGGGCGCCTGGACGGTCAACGCCAGCCTCCATCGGCTCGGCTGGGCCTGGGCGCCGCTCGTCGCGCGCCGGCTCGAGCGGCCCGAGCGCGGCGAGCGGATGCTGTTCTCGCGCCTGCCGCAGTGGGAAGAGGCGGGCGACAAGCCGCCGCCGCTGGCTGCGGTGGTCGAGCCGAAAGCGGCGACGGACAAGCTCGACCGGCTGACCGGCCGCGCCGAAGCCCGCGAGGGGCAGCGGGCGATGGCCGCGGCCGCGGCGTCGGTGTTCGCGCCCAAAAGATCGCGGGACGCGCCCAACATGCTGCTTGCCGAGGCCGGGACGGGCATCGGCAAGACTCTCGCCTATCTCGCCCCGGCCTCGATCTGGGCCGAGCGCTCGGGCGGAACGGTGTGGGTGTCGACCTTCACCAAGGCCCTGCAGCGGCAACTCGATTCGGAAGGGCCGAAACTGTTCGCCGAGGCCGCCGAGCGGGCGAAAAGGATCGTCGTCCGCAAGGGCCGCGAGAATTATCTGTGCCTGCTCAATCTGGAGGACGCGCTCCAGGGCGGCTTTTCCGGGCGACCGGCGATCCTCGCGCAGCTCGTCGGGCGCTGGGCCGCCTATTCGAAGGACGGCGACATGGTCGGCGGCGACCTGCCCGGCTGGCTTCCGAGCCTGTTCCGCAAGGCCGGCTCGACCGCGCTCACCGACCGGCGTGGCGAATGCGTCTATGGCGGCTGCCCGCATTACCGGCGCTGCTTCATCGAGCGGGCCGAGCGCGCCGGCCGAGAGGCCGATTTGGTGATCGCCAATCATGCGCTGGTGATGATCAACGCGGCGCGATCGCGCGAAAGCGCCCCGCAGCAGCTCGTGTTCGACGAGGGCCACCATCTGTTCGACGCCGCCGATTCGACCTTCGCAATCGCCTTGACGGGGCAGGAAGCGATCGAGCTGAGGCGGTGGATCGTCGGGCCGGAGGGCCGCTCGCGCGGGCGGAGGCGCGGGCTTGCCGCGCGGCTCATGGACGTCGCCTCCTATGACGAGGAGGGGGCGCGGGCGCTCGAGCAGGCAATCGAGGCGGCGCGCGCTTTGCCGTCGGACGGCTGGCTTGCGCGGCTGGCCGAAGGCGCGCCGTTCGGGCCCGTCGAGGCGCTTCTCGCCGAGGTCCGGGGCACGGTCTATGCGCGGGCCAAGGCGCAGGATGCAGGCTATGGGCTCGAGACCGAGTTGGCCGAGCCCGACGGCACCCTCGTCGATCGCGCCGCCGCGGCAATGGAAGCGCTGGAATCGCTGCAAAAGCCGCTTGCCGTCCTGTCCCGGCGCCTTGAAGCGGTGGTCGGGGACGCGCCCGACTGGCTCGACAGCCAGGCCCGAGCCCGGGTCGAGGGCGCGATCAACGGCTTGCAGTGGCGGCGCGAGACCTTGGCGGCGTGGGGCGCGCTGCTCGCCCGGATTGGCGGCCAGGCCGACCCCGACTTCGTCGACTGGCTGGCGGTCGAGCGGGCCGAGGGCCGCGAATATGACGTCGCGATCCACCGCCGCTGGCTCGACCCGACGCGGCCGCTGGCCGAAGTCGTCCTCAAGCCTGCCCAGGGCGTTCTGGTGACGTCGGCGACTCTACGCGGCGGCGACGGCTGGGATACGGCCGAGGGCCGGACCGGCGCGGCTCATCTCGATTCGCCGGCCGCCCATTTCGAGGCCGAGAGTCCGTTCGACTATGCGGGCTGCTCGGAAGTGCTGATCGTCACCGACATCCGCCAGGGCGACGTGGCTGCGCTTGCCGGCGCCTACGCGCGGCTGATCGAGGCGGCCGAGGGCGGCACGCTCGGCCTGTTCACCGCCATCCAGCGCCTGAAGGCGGTCCATGCGCGGATCGCCGACCGGCTGGCTCGAACCGGCCTGCCGCTGTTCGCCCAGCACGTCGATCCGATCGATGCCGGGACCCTGGTCGACATCTTCCGCGACGAGCCGCATGCCTCGCTGCTCGGCACTGACGCGCTTCGCGACGGCGTCGACGTCCCGGGCGAATCGCTTCGGCTGGTGGTGATGGAGCGCGTGCCCTGGCCGCGGCCGACCGTGCTTCACGCGGCTCGGCGGATGGCTGGGGGCGGGAGCGGCTATGACGATCGCGTCGTTCGCGCGCGGCTCGCGCAGGCGTTCGGCCGGCTGATCCGCCGTCAAGGCGATTGCGGTCTGTTCGTGATCCTGTCGGCGGCAATGCCTTCGCGGCTGCTGCGCGCCTTTCCGCCGGGCGTTCCAGTCAGCCGCGTGCCGCTGGAAACGGCGATTGCCCGGGTCCGCTCCAGGCTCGCCCGCGGGGAGCCGTCAGTCGCCGAGCGCGTCGAGCAGCCGGTCGCGAATCCGGATTAGCTCCACGACGCCGAACCGCGATGCAGCTTCAGGCTGGGGTTCCGCCGGGCGAAGCTGGTGGTCGCGCGCCGGATCCCGGCTATCTTCCTCGCCGGGCGACCCCTTGCTCAACAGCTTCTGGACGCCTCGGACCGTATAGCCTTCCTCGTTCAGCAGGCGGTTGATTCGCCTTGCCAAAGCGACGTCGTCGGGGCGGTAATAGCGGCGGTTGCCGGCGCGCTGCAGCGGCCGGAGCTGCGGGAACTTGGCTTCCCAATAGCGCAAGATGTGCTGCGCGACCCCGAGCTCCCTGGAAAGCTCGCCGATCGTCTTAAAGGCGCCCGGAGCCTTGTCGCCGGTCGCCACTACGCGAGTCCTATTTCGCGATCCTGTCGCGCAGGATCTGGCTGGCCCGGAAGGTCATGACCCGGCGCGGCGCGATCGGCACCTCGACTCCGGTCTTGGGGTTGCGGCCGATGCGCTGGCCCTTGTCGCGAAGGATGAAGCTTCCGAAGCCCGAAATCTTCACGTTCTGCCCTTCCGACAGGGCATGGCACATGTGATGCAGGATTCGCTCGACGAACTGGGCGGATTCGGCCCGCGACAGCCCGAGGTTGCGGTGGACGACGTCGGCCAGGTCGGCCCGAGTCAAGGTCCCCGACAGGCCATGCTCCCGGTTGACCCGCGCGATTCCCAAGTCGGCCATATAGAACTCCTCCCCCCGTAGTTGGCTCCCTGGTGCCGGTTACAGCACCGTAACGGAAACATGGCGTGTCGGCAATTCGACTTTGCCCTATTTTTTCAAGTTATTTCAATACCTGAGCGCTGCGGCGCCCCATGTAAAGCCACCACCCATCGCTTCCAGCACGACAACGTCGCCGCGCTTGATTCGCCCGTCGCGGACGGCGGTGTCGAAGGCGAGCGGAACCGAGGCCGCGGAGGTGTTGGCGTGCCGGTCGACGGTCACCACCACTTTTTCCGGCGGAAGCCCGAGCTTCTTCGCGGTCGCATCGAGGATCCGGGCATTGGCCTGGTGCGGCACGACCCAGTCGACGTCGGACGAGGTGAGCCCCGCGGCCGCGAGCACTTCGGACAGGACTTCGGCGAGGTTGACGACCGCGTGGCGGAAAACCTCGCGGCCCTTCATCCGCAATTTGCCGACGGTGCCCGTCGTCGAGGGGCCGCCGTCGACGAACAGAAGGTCGTTGTGGCGGCCGTCGGCGTGGAGCCGGGTAGCGAGGATGCCGCGGTCGCCGTTATCCTCAGCCCTGAGGACGAGTGCTCCGGCGCCGTCGCCGAACAGAACGCAGGTGCCGCGGTCCTCCCAGTCGAGGATTCGACTGAAGGTTTCCGAGCCGATGACGAGCGCGGTCTTCGCGGCGCCCGAGCGGAGCATCGAATCGGCGACGGTCAGCGCGTAGAGGAAGCCGGTGCACACCGCGTGGACGTCGAAGGCCACGCAATCGTCGATGCCGAGCATCGCCTGCACCTTGGTCGCCGACGACGGGAAGGTCTGGTCCGGCGTCGCGGTGGCAAGGACGATAAGGCCGACCTCCGTGGCGTCCACCCCGGCATGGTCTAGCGCGGCGATGGCTGCGTCGCGCGCCAAGCTTGCCGTCGTCTCCCCCTCGCCGGCCAGATAACGCGTGCGGATTCCGGTCCGCTCGACGATCCACTGGTCGGTGGTGTCGACGGTTTGCGCGAGCTCCGCATTGTCGACGCGGCGCCTGGGAAGCGCGGAGCCGACCCCGAGGACGACGGAGCGTACGGCCATCACTGGGCCCCGTGGTTGAAGGCGTGGGCGCGGAAATTGTCGAGGTCCTCGCCGATCTTGCGGGTGATGTCGTTGCGCACCATCCGCGCCGCGACCTTGATCGCGTTGGCGACGCCCTTCGGGTTTGCGCTGCCGTGGCTTTTGACGACCAGCCCGTTGAGGCCGAGGAAGACGGCGCCGTTGTGGTTGTTGGGGTCGAGGTGCACCTTCAACAGATTAAGCGCCGGCCGCGACAGGGCAAAGCCCGCCTTCGACCGGAGCGAGCTCTTGAACGCGCGGCGAAGCAAGTCGGTGACGAAGCGGGCCGTGCCTTCCGCCGTCTTCAGCGCGATATTGCCGGAAAAACCATCGGTGACGACGACGTCGACATCGCCCCTGCTCAGCCGGTCTCCCTCGGTGAAGCCGTCGAAGCGGAGCGGCAGATAGTCGGCCTCGCGAAGCAGCGCGGCCGCCTCCTTGAGCTCGTCGGTCCCCTTGAGCTCCTCGGTGCCGATATTGAGCAGCCTGACCCTGGGCATGTCGATCCTGAGCACGGTGCGCGCATAGGCCGAACCCATCACCGCGAATTGGACGAGGTTCTGGGCGTCGCATTCGGTGTTGGCGCCGAGGTCGAGCATGACGACATCGGTCTCGCCTAGCGTCGGCAGGAGGGCTGCGAGCGCGGGCCGGTCGATGCCCGGCATGGTGCGCAGCGCCAGCTTCGACATCGCCATCATCGCGCCGGTGTTGCCGCCGGAGAGCGCGGCATCGGCCTGGCCGTCCTTAACGGCGTTGATCGCCATCCCCATCGAGGTCGTGCGCGCCCGGCGGATCGCCTGGCTCGGCTTTTCCGTCGGGGCGATCGACTCCGGCGTGTGAATCAGCTCGACCGCCTTGGCGAGGCCCGCGTGGCGCTCGATCTCAGGCCCCACCAGCGCCTCGTCGCCGAAGATAAGGAAGCGCAGCGACTGCTCGCGGCGGCGCGCGCGCGCGGCCCCGGCGACCATCGCCACCGGGCCGGTGTCCCCGCCCATTGCGTCAATCGCGATCCGCGGGTTCGTGTCCATCACCGGGACCCCGCGACCTCGACGGCCTAGGCCTCGTCCCTAACGATCTCGCGGCCGTTATAGTGGCCGCAGGCCTGGCACAGGTTGTGCGGAAGCTTCAGTTCGCCGCAGTTCGGGCATTCCTGGAACTGGGTCGCCTTCAGCGCGTGGTGGCTGCGGCGCATGTTGCGCTTGGAAGGCGAGGTCTTTCTCTTTGGGACAGCCATTGCGGCACCTGCTCGATTTCAAAAAAATTGGCGACGATCTGCGCCTCATCTCGACGGGCTTGCCCGCGGCGGCGGCGAGATCATCGCGATCCGCGGCCCCTATAGCGAAAGCTCGGCGAAGCGCAAGGCGCTCCTCAGACCGACGCCAGGGCCCGGTCGGATACGAGCGGGTTGGTCGCCCGCTCGTGCCCAAAGGTCGACATCGGCCCGTGGCCGGGGACGAAGGCGGTGTCGTCGCCCATCGGCCAGAGCCGCGTGGTGATCGATTCTATGAGTTGCTTATGATCGCCCATCGGGAAATCCCAGCGGCCGATCGAGCCCTTGAACAGGACGTCGCCGACGATCGCCAACTTCGATTCCGGATGATGGAAGACGACGTGGCCGGGCGTGTGGCCCGGGCAGTGGCGGACGTGGAGAACGAGCTCGCCGACCGTGACCGTGTCGCCGTCCCGAAGCCAGCGGCCGGGCTCGAACGGCACGCCCCGAAGGCCCCAGCGCTGCCCGTCCTCCTCGAGCCGGTCGATCCAGAAGCGGTCGGCCTCGTGCGGCCCTTCGATCCCGACTCCCAGCTCGGCCGCGAACTCGCCCGCCTGCCCGGCATGGTCGATATGGGCGTGGGTCAGAAGGATCTTCTCGACCGTGACCCCGGCCTGGGCGGCGGCGGCGCGCAGCTTCGGCAGGTCGCCGCCGGGATCAACGAAGGCGCCTCGCTTCGTCTTCATGCACCACAGCAGGGTGCAATTCTGCTGCAGCGGCGTGACCGGGACGATCGCCGCCTTCAGAGGCGGCTCGCTCATTTCGGCGAGTCGAGCTTGGCCATCGACGCGGGCACATCCTGCATCGAGCGCGACACCGATTCCGCCGCGCGCATCACCCTCAGGACATTCCCGCCCGCAAGCTTGGCGAGGTTTCGGTCACTCCAGCCGCGGCGGATCAGTTCGGCGAACAGTGCCGGATAATCCTCGACCCCGTCGAGGCCCTCGACCGTCGAGGTGATTCCGTCGAAGTCGCCGCCGATGCCGACATGGTCGTGGCCGGCGATGCGGACGATATGTTCGATATGGTCGGCGACGTCGGCGATGGTCGCACTCGGCTTGGGGTTCGCCGCGACCCAGGCATCAAGACCGGCTTCCACCCGCGCCTTGCTCTCGGGGTGGAGCGCCTTCAATCGCGCTTCCTCGGCCGCGCTGCGGCTCGACCATTCCCATACCTCGCGGTCGAGGAAGGGCGGGACGAAGGTCACCATCACGACGCCGCCGTTGGCGGGCAGCAGCCGCAGCACCTCGTCGGGGACGTTGCGCGGGTGCGGGTCGAGCCCGCGCGCGTTGGAATGGGAAAAGATCACCGGCGCCCGGCTGGCGGCGATCGCGTCCTTCATCGTCTCGGGCGCCACGTGGCTGAGATCGACCAGCATGCCGAGCCGGTTCATCTCCCTGACGACGTCGAGCCCGAACGGGCTGAGGCCCCCGTGCCTGGGCTCGTCGGTGCCCGCGTCCGCCCATTCGGTCGTCTGGTTGTGAGTCAGGGTCATGTAGCGGACGCCGAGATCGTAGAAGCGGCGGAGCGCGGCCATCGACCCGCCGATCTGCCGGCCGCCCTCGACCCCGAGCAGCGAGGCGATCTTCCCGCGCCGGTGAATCCGGACCATGTCCTCGGCGGTCGAGGCGAGCTCGAGGTCGCGCGGATAGGATTCGATGATCCGCCGGGCGGTGTCGATTTGCTCGAGCGTTGTGCGAATCGCCTCGTCGCCGGTGATCGTGCCGGTGATATAGACCGACCAGAACTGGCCTCCGACGCGGCCGGCGCGGAGCCGCTCGATATCGGTCATCAGCGGTTTTTCGCGCCGCGCCGTCCCGCTCTGCAATCCGCCGACTTCACCGGAATGGTCCTCGCGAAGTGCCCAGGGCAGGTCGTTGTGGCCGTCGATCAGCGGCGTGCGCTTCAGGATCCGGTCGATTCGAGCCTGGGTCTTCGAATCGAGCGGCTGCGCTTGGGCGGAGACCGCGAGCGCCGCCAAACCAAGCCCGACGAGCAATTTGTTCATCGTCATCATTGCGCCGGTTTAGAGGAGCCGCATCGCGGCGCAAATGGGCTTGTCTGGGCGGCCGCGGGGGGCGATGGGTCCGCCATGGACCGGCCCGAAAAACGAGATCTCGAAGAAGTGATGCAATTCGATCCCGAGGAGGGAATCGCCAATCTCGAGCAGCATCTCGACAGGCTTTTGCAGCAGGCGCAGGTGGCTGGCTTTCGCTTCGACCGGCACGAGGCGCGCAACGAGCTTCAGGCCGCGACCTTCGGCAAGAAACGGCCCGGGACCGCGCGGCTTCTGCTCAGCCCAAGCGGCGCGATGGCGATCGAATTGAAGACGGATTAGGCGGCGATCGGGAAACGTAGCAGCCGGTCGGCGACCGGGACCAGCGCCACCGCTTCGCCGCAAACGGCCCGGACGATTTCGGGATGGCTAGCGTCGAGCCCTCCGGTCAGGGCGCCGAAAGCCGGCAGGATGAGCTTGCGCGCCGAAGCGACGAAGCAGCGGCGCGACACTCGCCGGCCCTTGAGGTTCAGCCGGAGCTTCGGGTGGAAATGGCCGGAAATTTCGGGGCGGCTTTCGCCGGCTTGCGCTTCGTGGCGAAGCAGGATGCCGCCAACCTCTGCTTCCTCGACGATGGTCCCGCCGCAATGGTCGGCAAAGCTCGGGTCATGGTTGCCGACGATCCAGGTCCATTCCAGGCTCGCGGTCATCTTCGTGAGGAGCGCGCGCGAGTCCGCGGCCAGCCGGTCGCAGCCGGAGCGGTCGTGGAAGCTGTCGCCGAGGCAGAAAAGCCGCGTGGCGCCGCTCGCCTCGACCTCGGTCGCAAGCGCGGCCAGGGTCGCGTGCGAGTCGTAGGGCGGCAGGAGCTGGCCCAAACGCGCGAACCAGCTGGCTTTCTCGAGGTGCAGGTCGGCAACGAGAAGCGCGTCCTGGGCACGCCAGTAGAGCGCCCCGGACGGGGCGGCCGCGAACGTTTCGCCTGCGAACGAAAGGGGAACCATGACGCAGTCTTAATGCGCTATTCGATCGTCCGGTAGTGGTCTCTAAGCGCGCGCGCATCGTGGAGCGCGTTGTGCGGCACGCGGCTGTTGGAAGCCGTGCTGAAATTGCCGGACGGCAACAGTCGGAAGGCGAGCCTTCGAATATCGACCATGGTGCCCGGGCCGGTCACCATTAGATTACAGAATTGGGCGATGTCCTCGGGCCAGTCGGCGACGATCACGGCGTCGTCGTCGCCCTGCAGATAGCGTTCGAGCGCGTGCGCGGCGTCGCCCCGCGAAAGCCTTGGGCAGGCCAGCTGCTCGGGCACCGAATCGAGATAGGGGAGGACGTTGCGCTCGACCCATTCGACCAGCGGCTCGTCGGTGCGCAGGGTCAAATAGAGTTCATCACCGTCCTCGGGCACCAGCGCCAAGCTGAGCAGCGCCCCGCCGGTGCCGTTGAATTCGGTGTCGAGGAAATAGCGCACGCGCAGCGGTCTGGACTCGTTGCGCCGCTCAGTCCAGTCTCGGCACTTGCCAAATGGTTCAGGAAGGGGAGGTTTTTCGAAAATGGGATTGCGCCAGGTGTTGAGCGGGGCCGCCACGTTGCTTGCGGCAACGGCGATGGCGGTGCCGGCGGCGGCCGCGCCGAAGGACGAGGTGGTCGCCGAGATCGCGCCGAACCATGACGAGGCGCTGCAGCGGCTCAAGACGTGGATCGCGCTTCCGACCATCGCCAACATGGGCGTCAACCACAAGGAGGGTGCCGAGCAAATGCGCCAGCTGGCGCTCGACGCCGGCTTCCAAAAGGCGCGGATCATTCCGACGAAAGGCGTTCCGGGCGTGTTCGCGACGCTCGACGCGGGTGCGCCGGTGACGCTCGCAATCTACTTCATGTACGACGTCAAGCATTACGACCCGGCCGAATGGACGTCGCCGCCGCTGGAATCGCGGATGATCGACAAGCCCGGCGAGGGCAAGGCGATCGTCGGGCGCGGCGCGGTCAACCAGAAGGGGCCGCAGGCGACCTTCCTCGCTGCGCTGCACGCGTTCAAGGACGCAGGCGTCAAGCCGCCCGTCAATCTCGTCCTTGTCGCCGAGGGCGAGGAGGAGATCGGCTCGACCAACTTCCGGGACATCATCGCCGATCCCGAGGTCAATGCCGCGCTCCGCAAGGCGGTCGGCGTGATGATGCCCTCCACCGGTCAGACCCGCGACGGCTCCGCCGAGGTCGACCTCGGCGCTAAGGGCGTGATCGAGGTGCAGCTGGTCTCGAGCGGCGAGAAATGGGGCCGCGGGCCGCTCAAGGACGTCCATTCCAGCCTGATGGCGATTGTCGACAGCCCCGCCTGGCGGCTGGTCAAGGCGCTCGACACTCTGGTTGCGGACGACGGCTTCACCCCGGCGATCGACGGCTGGTTCGAAAACGTCCAGCCGCTGACCGATCGCCAGAAGCAGATGATCGCGCAGAACTATAGCGAGGAAGAAAATGCGCAGATGATGCAGCAGCTGGGGGTCAAGCGCTGGATCAAGGACGAGGACGGGCTGACCGCGATGTACCGGCTGGCCTCGCAGCCGACCGTCAATATCCAGGGTTTGGTGTCGGGCTATACCGGGCCGGGCGGGAAGACCGTTCTGCCCGGCCGCGCCGAGGCCAAGTTGGACTTCCGGCTCGTCCCGAACATGACCCGCGAGGAGGCGGAGGCGAAGCTCAAGGCGCACCTCGCCAAGCGCGGCTTTTCCGACATCGAGGTGGTCGTCAGCGGCGGCTACGGCCCGACCCAGACCGACGAGGATGCTGCGATCATCAAGGCCGCGGCCGCAACCTATCGCAAGGCCGGGATCGACTACAGCTTCGACCCGCGCCGCGCCGGAAGCTGGCCGGGCGTGGTCTTCACCGGGCCGCCGCTCGGCCTTCCCGCCGGGCATTTCGGGTCGGGCCGAGGGGGCGGCGCGCATGCCCCCGACGAATGGTTGCTGATCGAAAGCGCCAACCCGAAGGTCAACGGCTTCGACGGCCAGGCGAAGCTGTTCGTCGACTATCTCTACGAGGTTGCGGCGGCGGCGAAGGCGGCACGCTAGTGGCGGCCGAGCAGAGCCGCGCAATCGTCGGTGGGAAGCGGCTTTCCGTCGCGGCAGCGCCGGGCGGCGATCCGGGCCTCGCGCGCCCGCCGCTCGTCTTGCAGTCGGAGCTCCCGGCCGCGCTTGCGATCAGCTTCGGCCTGGCTCGTGGTCGCCAGGTCGACCGCCTTTGACGCGACCTTCACTGGCAGGGTCACCGCGGTCACGGCGGTGTCAACGACAGTTGCGGCAACGCAGCCGCCAAGCAGCGGCAAGATCAGCAGGAGGAGGGCGAGCCTGGTCACGCCCCGAGAATCGCAGGCTTTGGGCGTCCCTGCAATCGCAATCACGATTGCATTGCGGCCTCGGCCAGCCGTTCGGCCTGCAGCAGCAAGGTTTCGTCGGCCTGGGTCCCCGACGGAAGCGCCTCGCGGCCGACGATCACCATCAGCGGCACGGCCATCGGCGTGATCCGCTCGGCCTCCACATGGACCATGGTAGCCGCCGCCCGGTCGACGAGGCGCACCAGCCGCCCAAGCTCGGTCATGCGCGCGCGGGCGTCGTCCCAGGCGGCGCGGAGCAGGAGGTGCTGCGGCTCGTAGCGGCGGAGCACGTCGTAGATGAGGTCGGTCGAAAAGCTCACCTGGCGGCCGGTCTTGCGGCGTCCCGGGTGCGCTCGCTCGACGAGCCCGCCGATCACCGCGACTTCCCGGAACGCGGTCTTCAAAAGGTAGCTATTCTCGACCCATTCGACGAATTCGCGTTCGAGAATGTCGGGCGAGAACAGGGATCTTGGGTCGCGGACTGGCTCGATTCCGTAGCAGGCGAGGCCATAGTCGTTGGCGACAAAGCCCATCGGCTTGAGGCCTGCGCTCTCCATCCGCCGGGTGACCAGCATGCCCAGCGACTGGTGCGCGTTCCAGCCTTCGAAGCTGTAGGCGACCATATAATTGAGCCCTTCGTGGGCGAAGGTCTCGACCAGCAGCTCGTTGGGCTCGGGGATAGCCGATCGGCGCTCCTGCACTTCCAGCCATTCGCGCACGTCGTCGGGGAAGCGCCGCCAGTCGTTGCGGTCGGCGAGCATGTGCCGGACCCGGTTGGCGAGGTGCGTCGACATGCTCATCCGCTGCCCGCCGTAGGTGACGATCCGAGCGGGTTTGGAACTCGCATGGACGATGATGTCGGTGTCCTTGAACTGCTCGACCTCCAGGCTGAGGCCGCAGAAATAGAAATGGTCGCCGGGCGACAGGGTCGAGGCATAGCCTTCCTCGATCGTTCCCAGCTTGCGGCCGCCGCGGAAGCGGACGGTGAGCAAGGGCTGCTCGACGATCACCCCGGCGTTCATCCGGTGCTGCTGCGCGATCGCCGGGCGGGCGAGGCGCCAGCGCCCGTCGGGATCGCGAACCAGCCTGCGGAAGCGGTCGTAGGCCTTGAGCGCATAGCCGCCGGTGGCGATGAAGCTCAGCACCTCCTCGAAGGTCTCGCGCTTCAGGTCACGATAGGGCGCGGCCGAGCGGATCTCGGCGAGCAGCGAATCGGCGTCGAAGGGCGCGGCGCAGGCCATCGCCAGGATGTGCTGGGCGAGCACATCCAGCGTTCCCGGGCGGAACGGCTCGGGATCCAGTTCACCCTCCTCGATGGCGTCGAGCGCGGCGCGCGCCTCGAGATATTCGAAGCGGTTGCCCGGGACGATCATCCCGAGCGAAGGCTCGTCTAGCCGGTGATTGGCGCGGCCGATCCGCTGCAGCAGGCGCGAGCTGCCCTTGGGCGCGCCCATCTGGACGACCTGGTCGATGTCCCCCCAGTCGATTCCGAGGTCGAGGCTGGAGGTGCAGACGAGGCCGCGCAGCCGCCCCGCCGCCATCGCCGCCTCAACCTTTCTGCGCGCTTCGAGCGCCAGGCTGCCGTGGTGGATGCCGATCGGCAGCGCCTGCTCGTTCACTGCCCACAGGTCCTGGAAGATGAGCTCGGCGAGGCTGCGCGTGTTGCAGAAGACCAGCGTCATCTTGTGGCGCTCGATCAGCGCCATCACCTCGCGCGCCGCGTGCCGGCCCGAATGGCCGCCCCACGGGATCTTGCTTTCGGGAATGAGGATCGAAAGCTCGGGCTCGGCTCCGGGCTCGCCCGTCACCAGCTCGACCCGGCTGGGGTCGGCGTCCCTGCCTAGCCAGGCGCGATAGGCGTCCGGGTCGCTGATCGTCGCCGACAGGCCGACTCGGCGAAGACCCGGCGCGAGGGACTGCAGCCGCGCAATCGACAGCGCCAGAAGGTCCCCGCGCTTCTCGCGCGCGAAGGCGTGGAGCTCGTCGACGACGATCGCCCTGAGACCGGCGAAGAGCGCCGCGCTGTCGGGATAGCTCAAGAGCAGGCTCAGCGATTCCGGCGTGGTCAGCAGGATTTGCGGCGGCCGCACGCGCTGGCGCGCCTTGCGGTCGGAGGGCGTGTCGCCGCTTCGCGTCTCGACGCGGATCGGCAGCCCCATCTCGCCGATCGGGCCCAGGAGATTGCGCTGGACGTCGACACCGAGCGCTTTCAACGGCGAAACATAGAGGGTGTGCAAGCCCTCCGCTGGATTCTCGATCAGGTCGCAGATCGCGGGCAGGAAGCCGGCGAGCGTCTTGCCCGAGCCAGTCGCCGCGACCAGCAGCGCATCGCGGCCGGCCCTGGCGGCTTCCAGCATCGCCAGCTGATGCGCGCGCGGACGCCAGCCGCGCGAGTCGAACCAGCGCTCGACCTCTGGCGGGAGCCCGGCCTCGCTCAGAGGTCGTCGGTCCCCTCGCGGCGCCGGGACTCCTCCTCGCGATAGACGTCGCGGGTCGCCTGCTCGGTCCGCTCCTCCTCGCGCTTGCCCGCCCGGCCCCAGGAGCGGAAAGCGAGCCAGACCAGAAGAATCAAAAGAATGACCGGCGCGACAACGTCGATCAGCCACCACCAGGTATCGCCCATGAGCATCGACCTCCTTGGCCGGAACCGCCCGGCTTTTCGGCTAGTATAGCTCGCAATGGCGCGGCTGGGTTCCTGGATCGAGGTGTTTCCGCAAGGAATCTACGTGCGTCCGGCGGATGCCTGGATTGATCCGTCGGCGCCCAAGCCGCGCGCGCTGGTGACGCACGGCCATTCCGACCACGCCCGCGGCGGGCATGGCGCGGTGCTCGCCACTCCCGATACGCTGGCCATCATGGGGCTTCGCTACGGGCCGCAGAACGGCCAGGCGGTCTCCTATGGCGAGAGCCTGAAGATCGGCGAAGTCGATGTCAGCTTCGTCCCCGCGGGCCATGTGCTGGGGTCGGCGCAGATCGTCCTTGAGCACAAAGGCGAGCGAATCGTCGTTTCGGGCGACTACAAGCGCCGCGAGGACCCGACCTGCCCTGCCTTCGTGCCGGTGCCTTGCGACGTGTTCATTTCCGAGGCGACGTTCGGGCTCCCCGTGTTCCGCCATCCCGACACCGGCGGCGAGATCGACCGGCTTCTGCACCGGCTGCATTCGGATCCGTCGCGCTGCGTCCTGGTGGGCGCCTATGCGCTCGGCAAGGCGCAGCGGGTGATCGCCGAGCTGCGCCGCCGCGGGCACGAGGAGCCGGTCTACATCCACGGCGCTCTGGAGCGGATGTGCGCGCTGTACGAGGAGCATGGCGTGGCGCTTGGCGAGCTACGCCTCGCGACCGGCGTCTCGAAGGACGAGCTCAGGGGCCGGATCGTCGTCGCTCCGCCCGGCGCCCTCAACGACCGCTGGTCGCGGCGTCTCCCTGACCCGGTCACCGCCATGGCCTCGGGCTGGATGCGAATCCGCCAGCGCGCGCGCCAGGCGAACGTCGAGCTTCCTTTGGTCATCTCCGATCATGCCGATTGGGACGAGCTCACCGGCACGATCCGCGAGCTCGAACCCAGCGAAGTGTGGATCACCCACGGCCGCGAGGAGGCGCTCAAGCATTGGTGCATGACCCGCCAGATCAAGGCGCGCGAATTGAACCTCGTCGGCTATGAGGACGAAGACGAGGAGGATTAGGGAACGGGAACGGATTCGGCCGGTTCACATTTGCAAGATCGCTGTGTTACCGACTCTGCGCGTTTGCGTTTGCCCCGGGAGTGGTCATGCCGGCCTTGCGTTTCCTTTCACTTTCCGCAGCCCTGATTGCGCTTGCCGCGCCAGCGGCGACCCAGCCAGCGCCGATCCTGCAGCCCGGGCCGCCGGGGCAGCCGACCAGGGCGCTGAGCCCGCAACAGGCGATCAAGGTCTCCGACACCAGCTACTCGGCCGACGACGTCCGCTTCATGCAGGACATGATCGTCCACCACCAACAGGCGGTCGACATGGTGGCGCTGGTCAAGGATCGGACTAACCGCAAGGAGATCGTCGAAATCGCGCGGCGGATCGAAGCCTCGCAGGCGGACGAGATGAAGTTCATGCGCGGATGGCTGCGCGAGCGCGGCGAGCCTATCCCGGCTCCGGGGGCCGCCCATTCGGCGCACGCGGGTCATGGCGGAGCGTCAATCAGGGGCATGGCGACCCCGCAGCAGATGGCCGCGCTCGCGGCCGCAAAGGGCGCCGCCTTCGATCGCCTGTTTTTGGAGCGGATGATCGCGCATCACGAGGGCGCGGTGGCGATGGCCAAGCAGCTGCTCGACCGGCCCGGGTCGGCCTACGACCCGTTGCTGTTCGAGTTCGTCAACGAGGTGATCAACGACCAGCGGGCGGAGATCAAGCGGATGCAGGCGCTCGTCCCGTCGCTCGCGCCGGACCCGCGAAGCGCGCTCGCCGCGGGCTTCGACAAGGCGGGCCAGGCGGCCTCGAACATGCGGCTCGTGGCCTCGCTTCCCAAGCCGCCCGGTTTCTTTGACCCGAAGAACCCGGCGGGAATCCCGCCGAAAAAGCCGGCCAAGCCAGGCGACAAGAAAGCGGACAAGGACGCAGCGGCGGCAGACGAAGACCGGCGCGCGCCGCTGCTCAGCTTTTCGAACACCGACATGGCCTTTTCCGGCGACCTGCTGGCGGTTGGCAATTATCACGGCTTCAACCTGTACCGCCTCGGTCCGGACGGGCGTCCGGCGCTGATCAGCTCGGTGATCTGCCCGGGCGGGCAGGGCGACCTGTCGATCGTCGGCCATCTCATGATCATGTCGGTCGAGCAGACTCGCGGTCGGGTCGATTGCGGGCTCCAGGGCGTTCGCGAAACCGTCAGCCCGGTCCGATTCCGGGGCCTCAGGATCTTCGACATCCGCAACCCTGCGCTCCCCGTGCAGGTGGGCCAGGTGCAGACCTGCCGCGGCTCGCACACCCATTCGGTCGTCTCAGGCCCCGGCCGGGACGGGAAGATCATCGTCTACGTCTCGGGCACCTCCTCGGTCCGCAGGGAAGCCGAGCTTCCCGGCTGCATCGGCGCGGTGGCGGGCGACCCGCGCACTGCCTTGTTCCGGATCGACGTGGTCGAAATCCCGGTCGCCAACCCAGCCGCCTCGCGGATCGTCGACAGCCCTGCCGTCTTCGCCGACCCGGCGACCGGCAACCTCGCCGGTCTTTATCGCGGTGGCGACGACGACGACCCCGAGCACCGCACCAGCGTCACCGACCAGTGCCACGACATCACCGTCTTCCCGGCCCGGTCGCTCGCCGCCGGCGCCTGTTCGGGCAACGGCATCATCTTCGACATTTCGAACCCGCGGAAGCCGCGGCGGATCGACGCGGTGTTCGATCCCGGCTTCGCCTATTGGCACTCGGCGACGTTCAACAACGACGGCACCAAGGTCTTGTTCACCGATGAATGGGGCGGCGGCAGCCGGCCCCGCTGTCGGGTGCAGGATCCGCGCAACTGGGGCGCCAATGCCGTCTACGACATCGTCGACGGAAGGCTGCGCTTCCGCAGCCATTACAAGCTTCCGGCCGCGCAAACCGAGCAGGAAAATTGCGTTGCCCACAACGGTTCGATCGTGCCCATCCCCGGCCGCGATATCTTCGTCCAGGCCTGGTACCAGGGCGGCATTTCGGTGATCGATTTCACCGATTCCGGTCGGCCGCAGGAAATCGCCTTTTTCGACCGCGGGCCGATCGACAAGGACCAGCTGGTCCACGGCGGCTTCTGGTCGGCTTATTGGTACACGGGTCGCGTCTACGCGACCGAGATCGCGCGCGGCCTCGACGTCCTGGAGCTGACGCCGAGCGCGTACCTGTCGAGGAACGAGATCGCCGCGGCTGCGCTCGCCGACTATGGCGGCCGCTTCAACCCGCAGCAGCAATTCCCGGTGCGGTGGCCCGATCATCCGGTCGTCGCGCTGGCCTACATAGATCAGCTCGAGCGCTCGGCTCATCTACAGCCGGCGGCGATCGCCGCGCTTCGCCAGGCGCTGGCCGAGGCTTCGGGCGACTTCGGCCAGGGTCGGCGCGACCCACCGCTCGCCTCGCGGCTCCGGGCGCTCGCCGGAACGGTCCCGGCGACGAGCTCCGACGCCATCGCCGCGAACCGGCTGCAGGCGCTCAGGCGCACTCTGTCAGGGGTCGCCGCGCAGCTGCGCTGAGCGATGTAGTCGGGATTAGTTTGCGCCCAGCTTTGCTGGCCGGGCCTGTCCAGCCTGATTACTTCTGCCGCTTGATCCTGTTTGCGGCTACCACCATCGATTGCCCCGTGTGATGATAGACAAGGTCGATCGTGTCGGGGTCGATGATCGTGCCCTCCAGAATACCGTCGGAATCGCTGGCAACGATCGTCTTCCCATCGAGCGCGATCAGTCCGATTATTGGTTCTTTGCCGGCCTTCGAGGATACCGAGCCCCAGAATCGCCGGCCGTCCTGGCCCGTGATCGCGAAAGTGAACTCGACGTTGTCCCGCAGGGGCTCGTTCCCTCCAGGCGCGGCGTGGTGGAGCGCATTGCCTCTAACGATGCTCTCTGAAGTCCCTACCCAGCGACCCTTGAGATCGAGCAACGTGCCACCTTGGGCAGCAGGCTTGCAGGCGGTAATGCTCAATGCGAGGGCCAAGGTGCACGCGGTCAGAAATTTTTTCATCATCGTTCCCCCTTGGTTCGCTCAAGGGCCTAAGTAAGCCTGACCGGCTGTCAACCGATACCAGCTTCCACTGTCATCAATGGAGACTGGTGCGCGCTCTGAATCCCTCATTGAGGGGCGGCTTGCCGCCGGGAGTTCTTCATCCGTTATGAGGTCAACGACGCAGAGGATTGACGAGCGATGTTCTGGAGCTGCTGGCCGAGGTCGATCAGCTCTTTTCCACGCTTCTGAACCTCGGCATCGCATGCCGCCCCGATATCCTTGGCATTAGGATTGGTCTGGATTGCTTCGGCTTCCCTGCGCACGGCCTCGGCGAGGTCGAGTCCAGGCGCACCGACCTGCAGCTTGCCGACAAAGTACATGGTGCCGAGACTCGCTGCTTGGCGGGCCTGGTCATTTTTCGCCAGGTCAACGCCGGTCGCGTAGAGCATGAAGCATTGCACGTCGTTCTTGACCGGCGCGGAGAGGGAAGGTGCCGTCGATTGAGCTGGACCAGTGAAAACCAAGATCGCTGGAGCAGCTAAGGATAAGTAACGACGCATCAAATCCCCCCGTTAGCTTCGGAGCGCTGAAAGCGTGACCTGCCGAAAGGAATTCGTCCAGAGCGATCCCTCAATGCCGGCCTTGGCTCCGCACTACGCCCGATTTCGCAAGCTGGTCGTCAATCTGGGCAACGAGGCGCTCGACCCCCGCTTCATCGGTGGCCTCGGCACGGGCGACGAGCACGTCCTGCGTGTTCGACGCGCGCAGCAGCCACCAGCCATCGTTCGTGCTGACCCGAACGCCGTCGGTGGAATCGACCTTCGCGCCATCGGCCGAGAGGCGTCCACGCACTTCCTCGACGATGGCGAACTTGCGAGCCTCGTCAACCGGGAATCGCAGCTCGGGAGTCGCCACCGATGCCGGCATCGCGTCCATGATGTCGGTCAGGCTTTTGCCGCTGGCGCTCACCGCCTCGATCAGCCGCACCGCAGCGTAGAGCGCGTCGTCGAACCCGTACCAGCGGTGCGCGAAGAAGATGTGGCCGCTCATCTCGCCGGCGAGCGGAGCCCCGGTTTCCTTCATCTTTGACTTGATGAGGCTATGCCCCGTCTTCCACATCAGGGGCTTGCCGCCGAGCTTGCCAATGCGGTCGAACAAGGTCTGGCTGGCCTTGACGTCAGCGATGATCGTCGCTCCGGGCAGCTCGCGGAGCACCGGCTCGGCGAGGATCATCAGCAGCTGGTCGCCCCAGACAACGCGGCCCTTGCCGTCGACCGCGCCGATTCGATCGCCGTCGCCGTCGAAGGCGATTCCGAAGTCGAGGTTATGGTCCGCGACGAGACCCTTGAGGTCAGCGAGATTGGCTTCGACCGTCGGATCGGGGTGGTGATTGGGAAAGCTGCCGTCGACTTCCGTGTGGATCGTGAAATGTTGCCCTGGCAGACGCTCGACTAGTTTTTCGACGATCGGTCCCGCGGCGCCGTTGCCCGCGTCCCAGCCGATGCAAAAGCCGGTGCCCGTGAAATCTTCGACCAGCCGGTCGACATAAGCGGCGCGGACGTCAACGTCCTCGACCGAACCGGAGCCGTGGCTCCACTCGCCTGCGGCGCAGCGCCGTCCGAGAGCCTGAATTTCCTCGCCGAACACGGAGCGGCCGTTCAGCAGCAGCTTGAAGCCGTTGTAGCCGGCCGGGTTGTGGCTCCCGGTCACCTGGATGCCGCCGTCGACGTCGAGATGATGGGTCGCGAAATAAAGCATGGGCGAGGGCCCCATGCCGATCCGAACCACGTCGAGCCCGCCCTCGGTCAGGCCGCGGACCAGCGCAGCTTCGAGCTCGGGGGAATGGGTGCGACCGTCGCGGCCGACCGCGACCCGCCTCGCGCCTTCCTCGCTGGCGAGCGCCGAATAACCGCGGCCGATCGCATAGGCGTCGGCTTCCGTGAGAGTCTCGCCGACGATTCCGCGCACGTCATATTCGCGCAAGATGGAAGGGTGGAAGCGATGGGTCATGCCGGTCCGAACGTAGGGACGCTTGCTTGGTTCAGCCAGCCGCCGCCACCTTTTGCTCGGCCTCGTTCGCGCCGGGGATGCCGAGGCCCGACACCATCTCGCGCAGCTCCTGGCGGGCGGTGATGTGGCCGATCCCGACCTCGCCGAGATGCTCGAAGTCGAGCAGCGTCAGGCCCTTGGGGAACAGTTCGCGGTAGATCACGCGCTCGCCGAGACCCGGGATGACCCGGAAGCCGACCCGGCGGGCGAGTTCGTCGAGCGCCGCGCCGACGCGGCGCAGGTTGTGCGAATCGACATGCTGCAGGCGGTTGCGCAGCACGACCCAGTCGACGCTCTTGCCGGTCGCCTTGGCGCGCTGGGTGCGGCTGTTCCAGATCAGCTCGGCATAGAAGCTCGGCTTCGTCACCTTGAAATTCTCCGGATGCACCTGGCCGATAAGATCGAGGTCGACGAAGCTGTCGTTCATCGGCGTGACAAGGGTGTCGGCTTTCAGAATCGCCTCGCGCGCGTGCGGGTCGTCGCGCCCGGGCGTGTCGATGACCAGCACGTCGGCGCCGTCCGCCAGTCGACCGGCAGCTTCTTCCAGCGAGGCCCCGTCCTCGAGCACTTCGAACGCTGCCCGCGGCAGCGGCTTGTCCAGTCGCCGGATCGTCGCCTCGCGGTTCTCGAGATAGCGCGTCATGGTCCGCTGGCGCGTGTCGAGGTCGAGCGCCGCGACGCGGCTTCCTATCGCCGCGAGCGCGATCGCGGTGTGCACGGCGGTGGTCGACTTGCCGGTACCGCCCTTTTCATTGGCAAAGACGATGATATGCGGCTGGCCCATCACGGCCCCCTTGAACTTGACCCCCCGCGCGTCGCAAAGCGCGGCCCACGACGCGCAGCTTACCGGAGGCGAATCCGCGGTGCAAACGGTCCGTGATCAAGGCCAGCTGGGAAGCGCGCTCGTCGCCTTGCGCGCGGGCGGCAAGCGGATCGCGCTGGTGCCGACGATGGGCGCCCTCCACGCGGGCCACCTGGCGCTCGTCGAGGAAGCAAAGCGCCGGGCCGACCGGGTCGTCGCCACCATCTTCGTCAACCCGCTGCAGTTTGGCGAGGGCGAGGACCTCGATCGCTATCCGCGGCAGGAGCGCGAGGACATGGCGGTCCTGGAGCGGGCCGGTTGCGATCTGTTGTGGATGCCGACGCCCGAGCAGATTTACCCCGCGGGCTTCTCGACCACCGTTTCCGTCAAGGGGCTGAGCAATCGCTGGGAAGGCGAGGCGCGGCCCGGCCATTTCGACGGGGTGGCGACCGTCGTCACCAAGCTGTTCAACGCGGTCCGGCCCGAGGTCGCGGTCTTCGGCGAGAAGGATTTCCAGCAGCTCGCGGTCATCCGCCGGATGACTCTCGACCTCAACCTGCCGGTCGCCATCGTCGGCGTGCCGACCGTGCGCGACGGCGACGGCCTCGCCCTGTCGTCGCGCAACGCCTACCTCTCCGACGAAGAGCGCGCCTGCGCGGTGGCGCTTCCGCGGACGCTCGCCAAGGCGGCCGAGAAAATAGCCGACGGAAAGGACGTCAGTTCCGTGCTGGCGGAGGCGAGAAGGAATCTCGAACAAGCCGGATTCGATCCCATCGATTATGTCGCGCTCGTCGATTGCGAGACGCTCGAGCCGCTCAGCGCCGCCACCGGGCGGATGCGGCTGATCGCCGCGGCGACGATTGGCCGGACCCGGCTGATCGACAATCTTGCGGTCGCCGCCTCCGAATAAGGTCACTCCGGCGTTAACCATTTCTTCGGGAAGTGCGGCGGAAAACCCCTGCAGCAAGGAAACAGGGGAGTATGAACGTCATGGCGATCAGTCAGAAAGCGCAGGAGTTCCTGATCCGAAGCCGAATCGCGGACGCCGAGCGCGGGGATGTCGATGCCTTGTTCGAGCTTGGAATCACCTATTCGACCGGCCGCGGCGGCGTTGCCGTCGATCTGGTCGAGGCGCACAAATGGTTCAACCTCGCGGCCCTTTCCGGCTGCACCCGCGGCCAGGAATGCCGCGCCGAGATCGCGCTCGAGATGACAGCGCGCGAGATCGCCGAGGCGCAGCGCCAGGCCCGCGCCTGGCTCGGCACGACCCAGCACCAACGCTACGCGGCCTGAGCGCCTACTGGATTTTCGTCACAACCCGCGGCCCGGCGGCGACCGTCGTGGTGCCGATCCGGATCGATCCCGGCCGCTCCTTGCCCCAGCTCATCACTGCGATCCGCTCGGGCGCGACGCCCTGGAGCACCAAGAAGTCGCGCACCGCGCTTGCCCGGCGGTGGCCGATGGCGATCGCATATTCGCGCGTGTCGCTCGCGCCGCCATGGCCTTCGAGCCGGATGGTGACGAACGGGTTGGCGAGAAGCCAGCGCGCCTGGGCGGTCAGAGTCCGGGCCGCGTTGGAGTCGATTGAGAAGCCGCGCGGCGAAAAATAGACGGTATCGCTTCCCGACGCAGTGATCAGCGAACCCTGGAGCACCGCCGTCGGCACAGTTTGCGGCGCGGGCGGCTGCTGCTCCCCGCTGCGGAGCGGGACGATTACGGGCAACCGCGGGAAGCGGCCCTGGGCGGTTGCCGTGCTGCTGGCGGCGGCGGCGGCAAGAAGGCAAAGGCCAAGCCGCATCCTCACCGGCCCTGCTCCCTGCGCGCGGCCCAGGCGGGGTCGGTCGCCGCTTGCGGTGTCGCCAGGGGCCGAACCTCGCCGTCCGAAACGGGGACGATGGCGAGCGCCGAGCGCCGAGACGCCGGGTCAAGTCGCTGGAACAGAATGCGCCGCCCGTCGGGGCTCCACGCCGGCTGTTCGTCTTGCGGTCCTGAAGTCAGAATCCTTTGGTCGGAGCCGTTGGCGTTCATCACGCCGATGCGCGAGGACCCACCCTCGACATTGGTAAAGACGATTTGCTCGCCGTCGGGACTCCAGGCCGGCGAGCCATAGTCGCCGCGCCCGAAGCTGACCCGGCGCTGGTCCGACCCGTCGGCATTCATCACGTAAAGCTGCGGGCTTCCCGAACGGTCGCTGACGAAAGCGATCCTGCGGCCGTCAGGGGAGAAAGCCGGGCTCGTGTCGACGGCCGGGGAGGTGGTCAGTTGCTGCGGATAGGCGCCGTCCGAAGGCACGACATAGACATCGGTGTTGCCGTTGACTGCCATCGACAAGGCGATTCGCTCGCCGTCTGGCGAAAAGGCGGGCGCGAAACTGTCCGCGCCACCGCGAAGCAGCGCCCGCTCGTTCCTGGCCGCGACGTCGACGATCCGCACCTCAACACGACCGCCCGCGAAGCTCGTGTAGGCGATCCGGTCGCCCGCCGGCGACCAGCGCGGCGCGACGACGATGGCCTCGCCCTCGGTAAGGAAGCCGTGATTGCCGCCGTCGAAGTCCATCACGGCGAGCCGCTTCACCGGAATGTCGGGCGAGCCGCTCTGCGCCACATAGGCGATCCGGCTGTCGAACAGCGGCGGGTTACCAGTGACTTTGGAATAAGCGGCGTCGGCGCACAGATGCGCGGCTCGGCGCCAGTCTCCGGGACTGAGCGCAAAGCCCTGGCGGGCGAGCTCGCGGCCCGACTGGACGTCGTAAACGTAGCAGCCGATCGCCAGCCTCCCGTCGGTCCTTGCGTTGACGAAGCCCGACAGCAGGAGTTTCGCATTGGCCTTCCGCCATTGCGGGTAAGAGGGCGCAGTCACTTCTGGATAGGAGGGGATTCGAAGTTTCCTGACATCGGCGACGATGAACCGGCCAGTGGACTTGAGGTCGGCCGAGATCAGCTCGGCGATATGGTTGGCGAGCACCCAGGTGTCCCCCGCCTCCGTCTCGCTGATCTTGGCGGTCGCGAGTGGCGGGATGGCGATCACATAGGCATCGCCCGACGAAGGGTCGGGCGCCTGCCACTGCTGCGCCGCCGCGGCGGAAGACAAAGCGAGCAGGAGTGGAAGTGCGAGGCGTCTCGGCCGAAGGTCAAACATTCGAAGCGTCTTCGTCTCCTCTGGCCGCGATCGACTTGAACCGTTCGACCCATTCATTCGGCTGCCGCTGCGGGCGCTGGTCGGCGGACAGGAAAGCGGCGGTCACCATCGCGTCGGTCAGAAGATCGGGCCCGCGCATGACTCGCTGCTGAATGGTGACGGAAACGGCCCGGACCGCCTCAAGCGTGCTGACGACCACCAAGTCGTCGCCGAGAAAGGCGGGCTTGCGGTAACGGATATCGACCTCGGCGACCGCATAGGCGCTACCAGTGCGCTCGAGCTCGGCCTTCTGGTCGACCCCCGCGGCGCGCAGCATGTCGGAGCGGGCCCGCTCCATGAACTTCAGGTAATTGGCGTAATAGACGATGCCCGCCGTGTCGGTGTCTTCGAAATAGACGGTGAGCGCGAAGCGGTGCTCGCGTCCGGCAAAGCCGCCGCGATAGGGTGTGTCGAGATCGCTCACTTGCGCTTGCCGACCTCCCCGAGCAGGCGGATGAGGTCGCCCTGCGCCACTGCGATGTCCGCAAGGTGCATGCCCCAGCCCGGAATGAACATGCCGAGCATCCCGACCTCGCCGTAGACGCGGTCGGTGCGCTTGTCCTTCGGGTCGGCGTTGACGCGGACCGACAGGAAGCCGAGCGGGCCGTCGTTGACGCAGCGGCCCGAAACAAGCCCGTCGGTACGAAGGAAAGGCGAAGGCGCGGGGCCTTCGCTCGACCAGCGGATCGGCCCGCCAGCAACCGGCAGCGACCAGCGCGCATTCCAGTAGCTCGCCAGCCTTTCCCACCGGTTCGAGCCGGGGCGGGCGGGATTGGTGCAGGCGACCGTCATCCCGGCCGGCGCCCGGCCGAAGATCGCGCCTGCCGGTGGGACGTTCTTGTCGCGGAAGCTCACCCAGGTAAGGACGCAGCCGGTCTCCCCCGCCGAGGCGCAGACCGGGGTCGACTTCAGCGTGCCGCCAGTGCGCTTGCCGGCCGGGACGAGCAGATTGTAGCCCGGGAGGATGGCGAGCCGCATCTGCGCCGCGACCGGCCTGCCCTCGATTTCGTTCCTGATGAGCTGCTGGAGCATCAGCGAGCCCTGGCTGTGGCCGATAAGGACGAAGGGGCGGCCCTTGTTGTGGTTGCGAAGATAATGGTTCCAGGCGGAGCGGACGTCGCCATAGGCGAGCTTTGCCGCTTCGCTGACGTCCGCGCCGGTCGCCGCGGCCGCGACCGCGTCGAGCGTCATCTGGCGATAAACGGGCGCGAAGGTCCGGCAAACGCTTGCGAAGCGCGCGAATTGCGACTGGACGGCGCTGACCTCTTCCTTGGCGGCCAGGTCGCTGTTCAATCCCGAGTCGCCGGACATGGTCGGATAGACGTAGAAGCAGTCGAGCGGCGGGTGCCTGGCGATCGTGCTGACCCCGGTCGGGCCGTAGCCGCCGGGGTTGAGAATCGTGGTCGCGAGCGGGGTCGAGCAGACGTCCCGGCGCCCGGGCAGGCACAGCCAGCTGGACGGCTTGGAATAATCGACGGTTCCGATGGCGGGCTGCGCCTGGGCGGCGGCCAGTCCCAGCGCGATTGCGGCAATCACTTCGAATCACTCTCCATGTCGAACAGGCCGGTCTGGCTGCCTTTGGGCGGTGCAAGCCCGAGGTGCTTCCAGCCCCGCTCGTTCAGGCAACGCCCCCTTGCCGTGCGGGCGATGAGGCCGAGCTGAATGAGGAAGGGCTCGATTACGTCCTCGATCGTGTCACGCGGCTCGGACAGGCCGGCGGCGAGGGTCTCGATTCCGACCGGCCCGCCGCGATAAATGTCGGCGATCATGCCGAGGTAGCGCCGGTCCATCGCATCGAGCCCGAGCGCGTCGATCTCGAGCCGGTCGAGCGCCGCGTCGGCGACTTCCGCGTCGATGGTGGGCGCCCCGGACGCATGGGCGAAGTCGCGAACGCGCCGCAGCAATCGTCCCGCGATGCGCGGAGTCCCGCGCGAGCGGCGCGCAATCTCATGCTCACCTTCGAGCGTCGTCGGCGCGCCGAGCAGGCGGGCGGCGCGGCGCACGACCTGCTCGAGCTCCTCGACCGAATAGAAGTTCAGGCGCACCGGAATCCCGAAGCGGTCGCGAAGCGGAGTCGTCAGCAATCCCTGCCGGGTGGTCGCGCCGACCAGCGTGAAGCGCGGCAGGTCGATCCTGACCGAGCGCGCCGACGGACCCTCGCCAATCATCAGGTCGAGCGCGCGGTCCTCCATTGCCGGATAGAGCACTTCCTCGACGGCCGGGTTGAGGCGGTGGATCTCGTCGATGAACAGGACGTCGCCGTCCTCGAGGTTGGTGAGCAGCGCCGCGAGATCGCCCGACTTGGCGATTACCGGGCCGGAGGTGGCGCGAAAGCCGACGCCCATCTCGCGCGCGAGGATGCCGGCGAGAGTCGTCTTGCCGAGCCCAGGCGGCCCGTGGAGGAGGACATGGTCGAGTGGCTCGCCGCGGCCCTTGGCGGCTTGGACAAACACCCGCAGATTCTCGCGCGCCGCCTTCTGGCCGATGAACTCGTCGAGGCTCTTCGGGCGAAGCGCGAGGTCGGAATCCTCGGCGGTGCGCTCGGGCGTCGTGATTCGGGCGGGATCGGTGGCCATTCAGCCCTGTCTTTTGGCCGAGCCGGGCTGCCAAGGCCAGCGGCCCTCGATCTCAAGCTCCAGGCTGAAGCTGAGGAAGGTCCGGATGAGGACGATCCCGGCGAGCACGGCGACGCTTTCAAGCGTCGGCCGGACCGCGACGGTGTTGATGATGTCGGCGGCGATCAGGAATTCGAGGCCAAGCAGGATCGCCCGCCCGAAGGCGGAACGGAAGGCGGCGACCGAAGCGACCAGGTCGGTGCCGGTCGCGGCGCGATAGAGGAAGATGAGTAGCGTCGCGGCCGCGCCGACGCCGATGATCGCGACTCCAGCCAGCTCGATGACGTGCCCGGCACTCTCCGCGGTCCGGGTGGCGAACTGCTCCAGCATGTCCTCTCCCTAATGCGAATGCTCGACTGCGTCGCCGAGGATTTCGACCCAGTCGTGCTTGCGCTCTTCCCAGACGGAGAAGCGCGGCGAGGTGAAATAGGGGTCGTCGAACGCGCCGAGCGGGATGGCGACGAGGTCCTTGAGCTTCGGGTCGACTTTACCGTCGATCTCGTAGTGCACGTCGGACCCGCATTCCGGGCAGAAACGGAAGGTGGCGCGGTTGCCGCTGTCGGCAGTGATGACGAAGCTTTTCGATCGGCCCTGGATGTCGACCTGGTCTCTCGGCCAGCGCGCCTGCACGGAGAAGGCGCTGCCGGAGCGCTTCTTGCAGTTGAGGCAGTGGCAAATCGACACGCGCACCGGTTCGCCGCTGACCGTGGCGCGCGGCTGGCCGCAACGGCAAGAGGCGGTGCGGTCGGTCACTTCGCCGCCTTGCGCAGGGCCACGCGGACGAGCGCGTCGAGGCCAGCGTCGGGACCGAGCTCGTCCTGCGCGGCGTTGACCGCGGCGCTCGCCTCGGCCGGCTTGAAGCCGAGATTGGCGAGCGCCGAGAGCGCGTCGGCGGCGGCGCCCTGGCGCGGCACGGCCGCTCCCCCGCCGAGGCCGGCCGGGCCGAGTTTGTCCTTCAATTCATTGGCGATACGCGCGGCAAGCTTGGGCCCGACTCCGTTGGCGCGCCCGATCATTGCCGTGTCGCCCTGAGCGGCGGCGCGGGCCAGCTCGTCGGGCGAGAGGGCAGAAAGGATCGCCATCGCCAGTCGTCCGCCGACACCCTGGACGCTGGTCAGCGCGCGAAAGGCGTTGCGCTCGGCCGCGCTGCCGAATCCGAACAGGGTCCAGGCGTCCTCGCGCACCTGCAGCTCGGTCAGAACCAGCACCTCGCCGCCGACGGGCCCGAGCGAATCGAGCGTTCGGGCGGAAGCGAGCAGCTGGTAGCCGACGCCGCCGACGTCGATCACCGCCGTGTCGGCGCCGATTTCGGCAAGGATTCCGGAAAGCCGCGCGATCATGGTCGCACCCTAACGCAGTTTCCCGTCATTGCGAGCGCAGCGAAGCAATCCATCTTCCGCATTGGGGATTGCCGCGTCGCTTCGCTCCTCGCAATGACGGCTATTTGAAAGCTCTCGCGCTCGCCAGATGATGCGCGTGGGTGATGGCGACGGCGAGCGCGTCGGCGGCGTCGGGGCCGGCGATGGCGACGCCCGGGAGCAGGCGGGCGACCATCGCGTGGACCTGGGCCTTCTCGGCGCCGCCGGTTCCGACCACCGCTTTCTTGACCAGCGCCGGCGCATATTCGCCGACCGCGATTCCAGACCGGGCGGCGACCATCAGCGCCACGCCGCGCGCCTGGCCGAGCTTCAGCGTGGATTGCGGGTTCTTGTTGACGAACACCTCCTCGACCGCAGCGGCGCCTGGCCGGTGCTCGGCGATCAGGGCCTCGAGCTGGCCGGCGAGGTCGGCGAGCCGGTCCGGAAGCGGCGCCGACGGGCTGGTCTTCAGCTGGCCATTGGCGAGGTGGGACAGGCGGTTGCCGTCGGCCCGGATCAAGCCCCAGCCGGTGGTGCCGAGGCCGGGGTCGAGGCCGAGGATCCTCAGGCTAGCCGCTCCAGCTCCTCGTCCGGGACCTTCTCGTTGCCCCAGACGGTCTGCACGTCGTCGTCCTCCTCGAGCGCGTCGAGCAGCTTCAACAGCTGCTGCGCCTCGTCGCCGCGGACCTCGACCTCGGTCTGCGGCTTCCACGCCAGCTTGGCGCTCTCCGCCTCGCCGAGCATCGGCTCGAGCGCCTTGGCCACTTCATGGAGGGATTCCACGCTGGTCCAGATGCGGTGGCCGTCCTCGTCGGACTCGACATCCTCCGCGCCGGACTCGATCGCCGCTTCCAGAACCTTGTCGGAGTCGCCCGCGCTTGCGGGATATTCGATGAGGCCGAGCCGCTCGAAGCCGTGGCTGACGCTGCCGCTCGCGCCCAGATTGCCGCCGTTCTTTGAAAAGATTGTGCGGACGTTGGTCGCGGTGCGGTTGCGGTTGTCGGACAAGGCCTCGACGATCAAGGCGACCCCGCCCGGGCCAAAGCCCTCGTAGCGGATTTCCTCGTAATTCTCGGCCTCGCCGCCCGACGCCTTGTCGATCGCGCGCTGGATATTGTCCTTGGGCATCGACTGCGCCCGGGCCGCGAGCACCGCGGCGCGAAGCCGCGGATTGGCCTCGGGGTCGGGCAGGCCCATCTTCGCCGCGACCGTGATCTCGCGCGACAGCTTGGAGAACATCGCCGAGCGCTTCTTGTCCTGCGCGCCCTTGCGGTACATGATGTTCTTGAACTTGGAATGGCCTGCCATCGACTGATCCTTAACCCAGCCCGAGCGCGGCGCGGTAGGTTTCGAGCACCGCGTCCTGCTCCTGGCGGGTGTGAGTTTCCATCTTCCTCAGCCGCACGACCATGCGCATGATCTTGGGATCGTAGCCGTTCGCCTTGGCCTCGGCATAGACGTCGCGGATGTCGTCCGCGATTCCCTTTTTCTCTTCCTCGAGCCGCTCGATACGCTCGACAAACAGCCGCAGCTGGTCGGCCGCGACGGTACCTTCCGCCATCACTCACAATCTCCGTTCAGGGGTTCGTTGGGCCGTCTAGGCGAGGG
The DNA here is from genome assembly GCA_035710105.1 of Sphingomicrobium sp. Lineage (GTDB taxonomy): Bacteria > Pseudomonadota > Alphaproteobacteria > Sphingomonadales > Sphingomonadaceae > Sphingomicrobium. The sequence continues at coordinate 29,437 of DASTDZ010000076.1, forward strand.
GCGCGGCGCGCTCAAGCGGTTGAACCGCCCCGTTCAGCCGCTATTGCCGTGCGCGATGAGCGAAAGCCTCAAGCCGCGAATGCGCAAGGTGAAGATCCTGGCGACGCTGGGCCCCGCTTCGAGCAGCCCGGCAATGATCCGCAAGCTGATGGTCGCCGGCGCCGACGCGTTCCGAATCAACATGAGCCACGGAACGCATGCGCAGAAGGCCAAGCTGGTCGAGGCGATCCGAGCGCTTGAAAAGGAGTTTCGCCGGCCGACGACGATCCTGTTCGACCTGCAGGGGCCCAAGCTCAGGGTCGGCAGCTTCAAGGGCGGCTCGGCCGAGCTCTCCAGGGGCGGAAGGATCGTGTTCGACCGCGATCGCACGCTCGGCGATTCGAGCCGGGTCGAGCTGCCGCACCCGGAGCTGTTCGAGGCGATCGGCCGCGGCGACCGGCTGCTGATCGACGACGGCAAGGTGCGGCTGAAGATCGTCGAGGCCGCCGAGAAAAGGATCGTCGCCGAGGTCGAGGTGGGCGGCGTCGTTTCCGACCACAAGGGGGTCAACGTCCCCGACGTCGTCGTTCCGATCCCGGCATTGACCGAAAAGGATCGCGCCGACCTGCAATTCGCGCTCGAGCAGAAGGCCGACTGGATCGCGCTTTCCTTCGTGCAGCGGCCGCAAGACGTCGCCGACGCACGCGCGCTGATCGGCGAGAAAGCGGCGCTGATGGCGAAGATCGAAAAGCCGGCGGCGATCGATCAGCTATCCGACATCGTCGCCTTGTCGGACGGGGTAATGGTGGCGCGCGGCGACCTCGGGGTCGAGCTTCCGCCCGAGGACGTGCCGCCGCTCCAGAACAAGATCGTCGCCACCGCGCGCCACTTCGGCAAGCCGGTGGTGGTCGCGACGCAGATGCTGGAATCGATGATCGCCTCGCCGACTCCTACCCGTGCTGAGGTCAGCGACGTCGCGACAGCCATCTACGACGGCGCCGACGCGGTAATGCTGTCGGCGGAAAGCGCGACCGGCAAATATCCGGCCGAAGCGGTCAGAATGATGGACCGGATCGCCCAGAGCGCCGAGCAGGACCCGGTCTATCCCGAGCGGGTGCATTTCACCCGGACCAAGCTCGAGCCGACGACCGCCGACGCGCTCGCCGGCTCGGCGCGCCACATCGCCAACACCATCTCGGCCAAGGGGATGCTCTGCTATACGAGCTCGGGCTCGACCGCCCGGCGGATCGCCCGCGAGCGCCCGGCGGTGCCGCTGCTGGCGATGAGCCATTCGCTGACCACGGCGCGCCGGCTCGGGCTGCTGTGGGGCGTGCACGCGGTCCACACACGCGATGTCGAAAGCTTCGAGGAAATGGTCGCCAAGGCCAAGCGCATGGCGCTTCGCCACCATATCGCCGAAGGCGGCGACCGAGTGGTCATCATGGCTGGCGTTCCGTTCGGGATTGCCGGCTCAACCAACGTCATCCACATCGTCCGCCTGGCTGGCGACGAACTGGAGAAACACACCCGTTAAGAAGGCCGCTAGCGCCTAGCTCGCGAGCAGGGCCGGGACCTCGCCCGGAATTTCGCGGGCGAGGAAGCCGACCTTGCCGACCCGCGATGTCAGGGCGGCGCCGGCCTCGCCGTGAAGCCAGACCGCCCACA
>DASTDZ010000077.1:0-27735 GCA_035710105.1 Sphingomicrobium sp.
GACGATCGCACCGGGCAGCGCCCGGCAAGCGTCCGGAAGCTTTCGCTCGCGACCTCGACCACGACGTTGGCCGTAAGCGGCTCGGTCGAGGTGTTGAACAGAAGCAAGACTTCCTTGCCGGTTTCGGGGTCGAATCGCGAAACGGCGAACAGTCCCGGCTTGGGTCCCGAGGAGCGCACGAGCTGGCGGCCGCGACGAAGCGCGGGCGTCTCCTGCCTGACCTTGGCGACGCTTGCGATCAACCGGTAAAGCGGGTGCTCGGTGTCGAAGTTGGAATCCGCGGTGGTCCTGCTTGTCCCAAGCAGGCGGTTGTCGTTGTAGACCGCCACTTTCGAGGCGAACATGTCCTCGCGGGCCGCCTGGTCGCCGTCGTCGCTGACGAAGCCCTGCTCGTCACCCGAATAGATCGTCGGCACCCCGCGCAGAAGCAGCATCAATGCGTGCGCGAGTGCGACGCGGTTGAGAACTTCGTCGTCGCTCGCCTTGGGGAAGGCGCGGCGCACGAACATCGAGAACCGACCGGCGTCGTGGTTTCCAAGGAACGTCGGCAGTCGCAGCGCCCCCTGCTCCCCGCCAGCATAAAGGGCGTCCGACCGAAACAGCCGGTCCAGTTCGCTCGTCGGGTTGTTGCCTCCAACCGTGTCGATCATCGCTCGAGCGAATGGAAAGTCGAGCACCGAAGGCAATCTGTCGACGATCGTGTGAACGGCGGTCTGCGCAGGGTCCATTTCTGCGACGAAGACCTCGCCGAAAATGTGGAAATTGGGGATTCCGCGCGCCTTGGCTCGCTCCAGCATCGCGGGAACGAATGCCTGCCAGAATTCCGGATTCACGTGCTTGGCCGTGTCGATCCTGAAGCCGTCCACTCCGAAACGGTCGATCCAGCTTCCGAACACCTCGATCAGCCCGGCGACCACGCGCGGATGTTCGGTATAGAGGTCGTCGAGCCCGGAGAAATCGCCGTAGGTCGTGCTTTCGCCGTGCCATTCGGAATTGCCGCGGTTGTGATACCAGATCGGTTCGTTGAGCCAGGCCGGCACCTTCACCGACTTCTCGGCCGGCGGCACCTCGACCTCATAGGCGTAATTGGGATTGGTGAGCCGGGCGAAATTTTCGGCTGTGCGGTCCCTGTCGCCGGCAAAGCCCTCGTTGATCGGCGCGCCGACCAGACCGCCGCGGCGCTGGTACGGATAATCGGCGATCGAACGGTAGCCGCAGGCCTGGATCGGGCATCCCTTGTACTGGATGACGTCCGCCGTGTGGTTGGCGATAATGTCCATATAGACCTTCATGCCGCGGCGGTGCGCCTCGTCGACTAGCGCCTTGAAATCGGCGTTGGTCCCGAAATGCGGGTCGACCTGGGTGAAATCGGTCACCCAATAGCCGTGATAGCTGGCGGATTCCTGGCCCGGCGGTCCCTGTACGGGCTTGTTCTTGAATACCGGCGCCAACCAGAGTGCAGTCACGCCCATGCCCTGGATATAGTCGAGCCGGTCGATCAGCCCCTTAAGGTCGCCACCGTGATAATAGCCCTTGTGCGCGGGGTCGAAGCCGGTTGCCAGCCGGTCGCCGGAAAGCCCGCCTCGGTCGTTGGCCGTGTCGCCGTTCTCGAACCGGTCGGGAAGCACGAAATAAATGATCTCGTCCTCGGGCAGGCGCTGCCTGTAATCGGCTGCCGACACCGGAGCGGTGAACGCGAAAGTGGCGCACGCAAGCGCCCAACTCAGTCTCATGCTGCCTCCGCCGCGCACTGGCGCGCAATGAAATCCTCGTGGCGCGGCATCTGCTTCACTTCGCGCAGAAGGATCGCTTCCCACGTTTCCATGTAGGCTCCAAGATCCTCGGGCTCGATGCTGTCGGCCATCGGATGATGCCGTTGTGGATATATCCCCTGGCCGATCAGGACCTGCAGCCAGGCGACTTCGGTGAACAGGTCCTCCTGGCTTCGGAAGATGTGCGCGGATTCCCGAAACAGCGCGATCTTGTGCGCGAGCGAATCCGGAATCGGCATCGCGCCACACTGTTTCCAGAAGGGCCTATCGTCGCGCGTCGTCGCCTTGTAGTGCAGTATCAGGAAGTCGCGCACGCGCTCATATTCGTTGGCGCACTGGCGGTTGAACTCCTCGGCCTCCGCGGGCGTGCCCGACCCGCGCGGAAGCAGCCTCAAAAGCCGCTGGATGCCCGACTGAATCAGGTGGATGCTCGTCGATTCCAGCGGCTCGAGAAAGCCGGATGACAGGCCCAAGGCGACGACGTTGCGATTCCACATCTTGCGCCGCGCGCCGGTGACAAAGCGCAGCGGTCGCGGCTCGGCAAGCGGCGCCCCGTCGAGATTGGCGAGCAGCGTGGAGGCTGCCTCGTCGTCGCTAAGGAAGCCGCTGCAATAGACGTAGCCGTTGCCGATCCGGTGCTGCAGCGGAATCCGCCACTGCCAACCAGCGGCACGGGCAGTCGAACGCGTGTAGGGCGTCAGCGGGCCGTCCCCGTGCGCGCACGGGACCGCCATCGCCCGGTCGCAGGGAAGCCATTGCGACCAGTCCTCGTACCCGGTTTTCAGCGCCCCTTCGATCAGCAGGCCGCGAAAGCCCGAGCAGTCGATGAACAGGTCGCCGGTGAGGATCTCGCCGCGCTCGAGCTTGACCGAAGCGACGTTGCCTGTCTCCCCGTCCAAAGCGACGTCGACGATCTTGCCTTCGACCCGCTCCGCCCCGCGCGCCTCGGCGATCCCGCGAAGATAGCGCCCATAGAGCGAAGCGTCGAAATGGAAGGCATAAGGCATCGGCGGAAGCGCGTCGGTAGTGCGAAGCTTGCCGCGCTGCATGCGCCCGTCGAGCGCCGCGGTCTCGTTTAGCGAATAGTGGCGCAGCTCCTTGGCCAGCCCGAGCTCGCGTGCGCGGTGCCAATAGTGCTGGAAGCCGACGATCCCGACGTCACGGCCGATTTCGCCAAACGCGTGCATGTAGCGCTGGCCGACCCGGCCCCAGTCGACGAACTCGATGCCGAGCTTGAACGTCCCCTTGGTCGCCTTGAGGAATTCGTCTTCGTCGATTCCGAGCGCCTGATTGTAGAGGTTGATCTGCGGAATGGTCGCTTCGCCCACTCCGACCGTCCCGATCTCTTCGGATTCGACGAGCCTGATCCGATAACCGTCACGGCTCAGCGGAGCCAGGATCGCCGCCGCCATCCAACCGGCCGTCCCGCCGCCGACGATGGTGATTTCGGTATGGTACGCTTTGTCGGCCATAAACGGTTTGCCCGGGTCGCTACCTGAAGCCGACCGGCGGCCGCGCTAAGGGGAAGACACGGCCGCCGATACGACCAGCGGTCAGAACTTGTAGAGTAGCCCGATATAGAAGTCCCGACCGTAGCGCTGGTGGTCGATCACCCGCCGCCTGTCGTCATTTTCGTAAGTGACGAACGGGCGGTCGGTGAGGTTCTTCGCCTGGGCGAGGATCGAGAGGCCATGCAGCCTTGAGCCCTCCTGGAACTCGTAGCCGATCTGCGCGTCGAGGATGCCCTCGCCCACCGCGGTTCGGAACGTCGGCGCCGCCGAAAGGCCGGCGACCTCGCCGAGGAACTTCGAGCGATAGCGGTAGCTCAGCCGCGCCTGAAAGCCGTGTTTCTCATAATAGCCTTCCGCAGTCCCCACCCATTTTGACAGGCCCGGGATCGTAATCGGGTCAGGCTGGCTGGCGAAACGCACTCGGCTGTCCACGTGCGCGATCGATCCGAAGAAGCCGAAGCCGTCGAGCGCCTGGCTGATGTTGTTGAACGGCAGCGAGACCGTCAGCTCCTGACCGAAGATGTGGCCCTTGCCGTCGTTGGCAGGACCCGAGACCAGGCCGATCGTCGTGTTCAGCTGATCCTGGATCTCTTGCGGGAGAGTCGCCGCATAGGCCGCGAAGTCGAACAGGAAGCTCCGGTTCGGGTCCACATAATCGGTCAGCCTTTTGTAATAGACGCTGGCCGCGATGTAGCCGACCTGCGGGAAATAATATTCGAGGCTGCCGTCGATGTTGAGCGACCGATAAGGCTCGAGCTTCGCATTGCCGCCGTAGGCATTGAAGAATGGGTTCGTTGCCGGATCCGTCGTTCCGATGTTTGCGAAGTTGAGGTTGACGACGCTCGTCACCCGCTCCTGGTCGAGGCGCGGGCGAACCATTGTCCGCGAGATGCCGAGCTTCAGGAACAAGGGCTCCTGCAGCTGGAACGACAGCGCCGCGCTCGGCAGGAAGTCGGTATAGGTCGCGCCATCCTCGACGGGGGCGACAGTCACAACGCCGCTTGCGAAGTTGGACGTAAGGCCCGTCGAGCGCTGCTTGGTATGAACGATCTGCGCGCCGACTGCGCCGGTCAGCGGGACACTTCCAAGCTCGGTGTCGATCGCCAGCATCGCATAGCCGGTGAGCACCTTCTCGGTGACGTTGTAATCGCGCGCCAGGCTGTCCGGCCGGTCGTCCGGTGCGATATCGTAGACATTGTCGTAAAGGTAGGTCGGGTCGAGCGCGACCATGCCGGGGATCCCGAGATAGTCGAGCGAAACGGTGCCGATGACCGCCTGCTGCGGGATCGGCATCGACAGCACCTGGCCGCTCGCCACGGTGCAGGACGGATTGTTGTCCTTCGGACACAGGAAGGCGCTGCTGTAGAGCGCGTCCTTGGAGCGCCGCGAATAGACGACCCCAGCTTCCCAGCCCTTGAGGAATGAGCCGCCGAACTCGCCGTCGAGGCTTGCCCGAATCGCCTTCAGATCGTCCTTGAACTTGGGCTGGTTGAGGAAGCCCGCCTGGACCACCGGCTCGACACCGTTGTAGCCCCAGCCACGCGGGTCGGTGATGACCAGATTCGCCGGGTTGGCATAGTCGATGGTCGTGGTGATATCGAACGTTCCGTCTGCATTCTGCGTGACCCGGATCGTGTCCTTCGCGCCGGATCCCGCGTAGCCGGTCCCCAGGTAATTCTCGAGGAGGAAGTCGGTGCGGTCGGCGTGCGACCAGCTGGCGTCGACGGTGAGGTCAATCGTCTCGGTCAGCCCGAAAACGTTGTTGAGGCCCGCCGACCAATTGTCGGCCGTCCGCTTGTTATAATCGTTGCGAACGACTCCGACGACGTTGCCCAACGTTACATCGGTAACGAACCCGTCCTGTGCGGTGTAGTTGACGACGGTGTTGCCCGACCATGGGGGAAACAACGGGAATTCGATCCCGCGGAGATATTGGGTCTCCTTGAACTTCGAATAGAGCAGGTCGAGGCTCGCGTGCCAGCGATCGCTCGGCTCATACTCGATCGTTCCGACGACCCCGGTGCGCTTCAAGATGCTCGACTGGACGAACGGCTTCGCGCCGGTGACCAGAAGATTGCCGCCCGCGACCCCGGGGTCGCTTGCGAAGCCCCAGGCATTGTAGCGCTCGTTCTGGGTTGGCGACGACATGGTCGAGACGCCGATCGCGATCCCGAGCGTGTCGTCGGCGAACTGGTCGACGTAGGTCGCCGAGGCGCGATAGCCGAACCGGTCGCCTTCGGGGTTCAGCTTGTCCTGGCTGTTCATCTGGCCGCGGACCTGGACTGCGACGACCTTCTTCTCGTTGAGCGGACGAAGCATCCTCAGGTCGACGGTGCCCGAAACGCCGGCCGGGATCACAGCCGGGTTGGCCGACTTGTAGACGATCACGTTGCGGAAGAATTCCGACGGATACTGGTCATATTCGACGCCGCGGTTGTCGCCGACGGTGACCTGCTCGCGCCCGTTGAGAAGAGTCACTCCGAAGTCGGGGCCGAGGCCGCGGATCGACAGGCGCTGGTCGCGGCCTTCGAGCCGCTGTGCGGTCACGCCCGGAAGACGCGCGAGCGAGTCGGCAATCGACACGTCGGGCAGCTTGCCGATGTCCTCGGCGCTGATTGCCTCGACGATGACCGCATTGGCCTTCTTGATCTTCTCGGACTGGGCGAGCGAGGCGCGGATTCCAGTGACGACGATCGCGTCGTCCTGGGCTTCGGTGCCCGGGGCCTCGTCGGCGCCGGCAGGAGCAGCCTCCGGCGACGGAGTCGTGTCCTCGGCCTCGCCCGTCGGCGGGGTGGTCGGCTGAGTCGTCCCAGGCGCGGTCGTGTCCTGGGCGAAGGCCGGAGCCGGAGCGCCGATGGCAAGAGCGATCGCCAGCGGGCTGGCCGCTGCCGCAAGTGCGATGCGCGAAGTGATGTTGGTCATTCAAGTCCCCCTGCGACCGGCGATTCGCGATGGAAGCACCGGGCACGCTTAACTGCGGGGCAAAGGCCCCCTCTCCGACGACAAGGGATATCAGAGCTTTGGTCGGGCGGAAGCGCTGGAACGCCTATACATACGTATTCAGCACGCTAAAAATTCACCTCGATGCAGAGGCGGCCGACCTCCTTCGACATCGCGGCCCTCGCCGGCGTTTCCCAGCCGACGGTCTCGCGCGCGCTGAGCGGCAACCCGTCGGTCAGCGAGTCCACGCGCGCGCGCGTGCTCGCGGCCGCGCAGAAGCTTCATTACAAGGTCGACAAGAACGCGTCAGGCCTCAGACGACAGCATGCGAGGACGCTTGCCCTTCTGTTCTTCGAAGAGGAGCAGTCGGCGGAAGGTTCGCTGATCAACCCTTTCTATCTGTCGATGCTCGGGCCGATGGTCCGGCGCTGCGCCGAGGCCGGCTACGACCTGCTGATTTCCTTCCAGCAGCTGTCGTCGGACTGGCATGTCGATTACGAGGACAGCCGCAAAGCGGACGGAATCATCCTCCTCGGCTACGGCGACTATCTCGAATATCGGCCGCGGCTTCACGAGCTGATCGAGCGAGGCACGCACTTCGTTCGCTGGGGTTCGTCCGGCGAAGGCCAGGTCGGGACGACCGTTTCATCGGACAACGAGCAGGGCGGCCACGCGGCCACGTCGCACCTGTTCGAACAGGGCCGGCGCAGGATCGCCTTCGTCGGCACCGCCAGCCCCGCATATCCGGAGTTCATGGAGCGCTGGCGCGGCTATTGCCGCGCGCTCGAGGAAAATGGGATCACGCCGGATCCCGCTCTGCAGGTGAACGCCGGCCCAAGCGAGGCGGCCGGCCGCGCGGCGGTGGAGAAGCTGCTGTCTGAGGACATCGCGTTTGATGCGGTATTTGCCGCCAGTGACGTCGCGGCGATCGGTGCCATGCATGCGCTGCAGGACATCGGACGCAAGGTTCCGGACGAGATCGCGGTGGTCGGCTTCGACGATATTCCGGCCGCGAGCCTGTCGAGCCCGCCGCTAACGACTGTCGCACAGGATTCGGTTCAGGCAGGCAAGGCTCTCGTCGAAGCGATCATCGCCGCGGTCGAGCGGGGAAGCGCTGGCAACCGGATCCTCCCGACGGCGCTTATCGTCCGCGGGTCGAGCGTCGCCCGCGCGTAAGCTACCTCGGTCGAGTGGAGCCGCGCACACGTCCTCGCTCGCGTATTCGTATGCGCTGCGCCGCACAATGGCGCGAGCGACATTGTCCGCACCGCGCGCATCTGCCAGCAAGTCGTCCTGCTTGTCACGAGGGGACATATGGCAACGATCGCTGAAAAGCCGACGCAGGGTTTTGCCGGGCTGTGGAACATTTCCTTCGGCTTTTTCGGGATCCAGATCGGTTTCGCGCTTCAGAACGCGAACATGTCGCGCATCTTCCAGTCGCTCGGGTCGAGCCTCGACGACCTGCCTGCCTTGTGGGTTGCGGCGCCGCTGACCGGCCTGCTGGTGCAGCCCGTGATCGGCTTCATGTCGGACCGGACCTGGCTCGGTCGGCTCGGCCGGCGCAGGCCCTATTTCCTTGCCGGAGCGATCCTCGCTGCTTTGTCGCTGGTGCTGATGCCGCTTGCGCCGGCCTTGCTGTTCGCCGCGATCCTGCTGTGGACTCTCGACGCCAGCCTCAACATCTCGATGGAGCCGTTCCGCGCCTTCGTCGGCGACATGCTTCGCAAGGACCAGCATACGGCCGGTTACGCGGTGCAGACCGCCTTCATCGGCGCGGGGGCGGTCGTCGGCTCGATCTTTCCCTATTTGCTCGACAGCGTCGGGGTCTCCAACGCGGTTGCGGGCGGGGGGATTCCGGACACGGTCCGCTACAGCTTCTGGTTCGGTGGCGCGGCGCTGTTCCTCGCGGTGCTTTGGACCGTGCTGTCGACAAAGGAATACAGTCCCGAAGAAATGGCCGCCTTCACTGGGGAAACCGGCCAGGGCGAAGGCGACCCAGCGCTTCGCGCGCTCGCTGCCCGCGGGCTCGGCGCAAGCTTCGCCTGGATCGTCGCCGGAGCGGTCGTCGTCCTGTCGGTCGCACAGTTCGGGCTTGAAAAAGAGGTCTATCTGCTGGGCGGTCTGCTTGTCGCCTACGGGCTAGCAAGCCTTGTCGCCATCATGCTCGCCCGCTCGGGTTCGACGACCAGCATGCTCAGCCATATCGTCGGCGACTTTTCCGGGATGCCGGACGTAATGAAGCGGCTCGCCGTCGCCCAGTTCTTCAGCTGGTCGGCATTGTTCATCATGTGGATCAACACCACGCCGGTCGTCGCCCAATATTTCTACGGCTCGGCCGACGCGGCGAGCGCCCAGTATCAGGAAGCCGGCAACTGGGTCGGTGTGCTGTTCGCGCTCTATAACGGGGTCGCCGCTGTCGCCGCCCTTACGCTCCTTCCCTGGCTCGCCGCCCGAGTTGGAAAAGTCCGGACCCATATCGCTTGTCTGCTCGCGGGCGCCGCCGGCTACGCAAGCTTTCTCGTCATCCGCGATCCCCAGTGGCTGATCCTGTCGGAGATCGGGGTCGGGATCGCCTGGGCGTCGATCCTCGCCATGCCCTATGCGATTCTCGCAAGCGCGCTTCCGCAGAAGAAGCTCGGCATCTACATGGGCCTGTTCAATGTTTTCATCGTCATCCCCCAGCTGCTCGTCGCGACGGCAATGGGATCGATCATGAAGGCGTTTTTCCCGGGCGAGCCGATCTGGACCATGCTTGCCGCGGCGCTGGTGATGGCGGCCGCGGCGGCGGCCATGTTGCGCGTGCCTGAGGAGGGTCCGCTGGCCCGTGCTTAGATCGAGCACGCTTTCCGACCGTCGCGGACTGTGGGCATTCATCCTCGGCGTCGTCGCGGTGACCGCCGGAGTCCTGTTGCATGCGCCGATGTTCCTGATGGGCCGCGACATGGGATTCCGGCTGGCTGGAATGCCGATGGGCGCCGACATGATCGCGGGCATGGCCGCGATCGTCGGTGGGGTGGCGATCGCCGCCTATGGTCTGCTGCCGCGCGACATCGCGAGTCAGCAATCGGCCTCGCAGGCAATTGTCGTTTCGCCGCCCGAGGACATGCCGCTGACCCGCGCGCATTGGGTGCTGATGACGGTGCTGGTCGTCGCGCTGATCATCGACATCATGAAGCCGGCCAGCCTCGGCTTCACCATCCCCGGCATGATCAGCGAGTACGGCCAGTCGAAAGCGGCGGTCTCACTCGTCCCGTTCGCGGCCCTCTCAGGGACGGTTGTCGGGTCGCTGGTATGGGGCGCGATTGCGGATGTCTATGGCCGCAAAGCGTCGATCCTGCTGTCCGCAGTGATGTTTGTCGGGACCTCCATCTGCGGCGCGATGCCCTCGCTGTACTGGAACATCGGGATGTGTTTCATGATGGGCGCCGCGGCAGGTGGGATGCTTCCGGTCACTTACGCGCTGCTTGCCGAGATGATGCCGAGCAAGCATCGCGGCTGGGCGCTGGTACTGGTCGGCGGGCTGGGCTCGGTCGGGGGCTATTTCGCCGCCAGCGCCTCCTCTGCCCTGCTGCAGCCGGTGTTCGGCTGGCGGGTGCTCTGGCTGCTCAACCTTCCGACCGGCCTGTCGCTGGTGCTGCTCGGCGCGCTGATTCCCGAATCCGCCAAGTTCCTCCTTGCCCGCGGCCGGCGCGAGGAAGCGCAGCGGGTCATGCAGCGCTTCGGCTCGACCGCGCGCAAGGCCCGTTCGGCGGAGCGAGCCGCCATGGCCGGCGGCCCCGCGATTCCGCTGACCGGCCGCGCGTTCGCGGGCAAGCTTACCGCGCTCAGCCTCGCGGCCATTTGCTACGGCCTGATCAACTTCGGGCTGCTGTTGTGGCTGCCAGCCGATCTGGTGGCGCGGGGCTACAGCATGGAATTGTCGAGCAGGCTGCTGGCAGAATCCGCGCTGATCGCTTTCCCGACCATTTTCCTGGCAGCCGCAGCCTATAGCCGATGGAGCACCAAATGGTCGGTGATTGCCTCCATCGCCGTTTCCGTGGCGGGGCTGCTCGGGGTTCTCCAGCTCGAATTCACCGGCCGCGGCAGCCCGGTGATCCCCGTCGCGCTGCTGATCGTCGGGACCAATGCGCTGATCGCAATGCTGCTTCCATACGCGGCCGAAAGCTTCCCGCTTCGGATCCGCGGCCGCACCACGGGGATTGTCGCCGCATGCAGCAAGGCCGGCGGGATGTTCGCGCAATTCCTCGCCATCCTGGCGCTGGTCCCGCCGCTCGCTTTGGTCGCGCTGATCATCATCGTTCCGACGATGCTTTCGCTGTTTCTGGTCGCCTGGTTCGGCAAGGAGACCCGCGGCCGCGACCTTCGCGACCTCGATCCATCAGGTCATACGTTCGCAGCAACCGGCATGTGAGGCCGCCATGTGGAGTCAGTTGTCTATGCGCCTGTTTGTTTGTGCCGCAACATCGCTATCGCTCGCGTTGGGCGGCGTTCCCGCCTCCGCCCAGGCGCCGGACCGTTATGCGCCGCTCGACCTGTCGGGAGTAAAGCATCCCGACTGGGCGAAGGACGCGGTGATCTACCAGATCAACACCCGCCAGTTCACGTCCGAAGGCACCTTCCGGGCCGCCGAGCGCCAGTTGCCGCGCCTCAAGGCGCTGGGAGTCGACATATTGTGGCTGATGCCGATCCACCCGATCGGGGAGAAGAACCGCAAGGGCACCCTTGGAAGCCCCTATTCGGTAAAGGACTATCGCGCCGTGAACCCCGAATTGGGGACGATGGACGACTTCAAGTCATTCGTCCGCGCCGCGCACGCGCAAGGCATGCGCGTCATCATCGATTGGGTCGCCAACCACAGCGCCTGGGACAATTCGCTCGTTACTGAGCATCCCGACTGGTACGACCGTGACTGGAAGGGCGATTTCCGGCCGACTCCCTGGTGGGACTGGTCGGACATCATCGACTTCGATTTCTCGAACACCGGGGTCCGCCGCTACATGGCGGACTCGATGCTCTTCTGGGTGCGCGAGGCCGACATCGACGGTTTCCGGGCCGACGTCGCCGCCTATGTCCCGCTCGATTTCTGGGAAAAGGTCCGCGAGGATCTCGACGCGATCAAGCCAGTCTTCATGCTCGCCGAGGCGCAGATGCGCGACCTCCACTACCGCGCGTTCGACGCAAGCTACGGATGGGGCTGGTACAATGCCATGGCGGACATCGCCAAGGGCAAGTCCGACGTCGGCGCGCTGTTCGGTTATTACAGCGAGAACGAAAGCGCCTGGCCGGCCGGCGCGATGCGCATGGTCTATGCGGAGAACCACGACCAGAACAGCTGGCATGGAACCCAGTTTGAAACCTTCGGACCCGCGCTAGACAATACCCTGGTCCTGTCGTTCGTCGGCGAAGGCATCCCGCTCATCTACAACGGTCAGGAGGCCGGCAACCCGAAGCGGCTGAAGTTCTTTGAAAAGGATCCGATCGACTGGCGCGAGCACCCCCTCAACGGCCTGTTCACCCGGCTGATCGCTCTCAAGACGCGCAACCGGGCGCTGTGGAACGCGCCATGGGGCGCCCGGATGATCGGAGTCGTGAACAACGTACCCGCGAAGGTCTTCTCCTTCGTCCGCCAGAAGGATGGCGACCGCGTGTTCGCGGTGTTCAACTTCTCGGCCGAGCCGCAGCGCGTGACCTTCAAGGAGAGGCTTCACCACGGTCGCTATCGCGACTTCGCAAGCGGCAGGCAGGTGAACGTGAACGCCGACACGGCGCTCGAGATGGCGCCCTGGAGCTACCGGCTGTTCACGGCCGAAGACCGCTAATGCAAAATGAGAGCTCGGAAACAGGCCCGGCGGGGCCGCTTGCCTGCCATTGAAAGCTGGAACTGCGGCGGCGTGGCGTGCCGCCGCTGAACGCTCATGGGTGCGGTTCGAAGCCTCTGACTGCCGGTTAACACGGCGGCTTCCCCCGGGTTTTCCCCGACTGCGTGCGGTCAATTCGAATGATAGGGCGCATGGTAAACCAGCAGATCGGGAGCCTTGTCATGAAAATATCCGAATGTCGCAGCGCACTTCACTGCGCCCTTGCCGCCACCGCACTGTCCCTTTGTTCGGCGGCCCAGGCACAAACCAAGGATCATGCCCCTGTCGCGCTGCAATCCTCGGCGAAGATGACCCAGGACCAGGCGCAGAGCGAGTCCTGGACATACATGAAACCTGATCTTGACCTCGCCAAATACCGTTCGGTCATCGTCGATCCGACCGCCGTCTATTCGGGCCCAGACGCGCAGTTCGACGGGATCGAGACTGCCGATCGCGCCAAATATGCCGGCATGGTGACCGAAGCGCTGAGCACGGAGCTTGCAAAATCTTTTCCGGCGAGCGGGCAGCCAGCGGCGCAAACGCTGAAGATTCGCGTGACATTGCTCGGCGCAACGAAGACCACGACCGGACTTGCCACGGCTTCGCGGGCCTCGTCGGTCGGCCTGGCGCTGAGCGCGCTGAAAAGCGTTCGCGGCAAGCCGGGTTCGCTCACCGGTTCGCTTCTCATCGCGGTCGAGGCCGTGGACAGCGCTACGGGCGAGGTGCTTGTCGCCGCCGTCCGCCGCCGCTTTCCCGACGCTCTCGACATTCCCGCAACCCTGTCGACGGCCGCCACGGTCAAGGCGATTGCGCGCGATTTCGCCGGAGATGTCCGCGAGCGGCTGGAGGCGGCGACGACCAGCCCCTAAGGCGCGGTAACGACGACGTCGTTGTGCATCCAGCCGCTCCAAGCTGCACGACGACTGCCGCCAGCAGCCATTTCAGCGCGTTCGATGATGTCATCCTGCTCTCCGTCGGATAGCTGGAGAGTTGGCCCAAACGAGGCAGCGGGCTATCGGGAAAAACCCTCAGAGCGGCAGTTTGGCGAGTGACGCGCTAGTGTGCGACGAGCGCCTCTCGCCCGCATATTTGCGAGAGGCTTGACCGAGAGAGTCGTTCATTTTCAAAGCCAGGGCTGGTGGAGCTGAGGGGAATCGAACCCCTGACCTCTGCAGTGCGATTGCAGCGCTCTCCCATCTGAGCTACAGCCCCGCGCCCTTGTCCGGACAGCCGCCCGGGACCTCCGGGCAGTCAGCACGAGCGCCCACATAGCGACGCCCCCGCCGCCATACAAGCGCTCACCGCGCGCCTTTACCGCCCTGCCGAAAACCACCCGTTTTCAATGGCTAAGACGGGAACGGCGACTCTCCTCCGTTCGTTTTTCCAACCGATGGCGCGGGACCCGTCCGCGTTCCCGATTTTCCACTTGGAACGATGGAGGAGATTGCACATGGCCTATGACCGTTACGAAACCACGCGCGGCCGATGGTCGGACTTCGACCGCGACAGCGACCGGGGCCGGCGCGACGAGCGCGGGTTCTTCGAGCGAGCCGGAGACGAAATCGCCTCCTGGTTCGGCGATGAGGAAGCTGAGCGCCGCCGCCGCGAGGACGAGCGTATTACTCGCACACACGGGTGGAACCGCGATTTCGATCGCGACGAGGGCCGCTTCGCCTATCGCGGTTCCTGGCAGGACCGCGACCGCCGCAACTGGGACGACGATCGGTGGAGCGACCGCGGCTATCGCACGTCCTTCGCCGGCAACCGCGGCTATGAACGCGACTTCGGCCCGCGCTCCTACAGCTATGGCGGCTATGGCTATGGGCCAAGGGCCGAACGCAGCTTCACCCCAGCCAATTTCGGGGGCCGCGGCACTGTCGGTGAATCCAGCTTCGGTTATGGCGCTGGCGCTGGCTATGGCAGCGGCGGCTTCGGCTTCGAGCGCGAAACACCGCACGACCGGCACTACGAGGCCTGGCGGCGGCGGCAACTCGACGAGCTCGACCGCGATTATGACGAGTTCCGCCGCGAGAACCAGCAAAGGTTCGAGAAGGAGTTCGGAACGTGGCGCGAGAAGCGCATGCAAAAGCGTTCGATGCTCGGCCAAATCCGCGAGCATATGGACGTCGTCGGTAGCGACGGCGAATCCGTCGGCAAGGTCGATTGCGTGAAGGGTGACCGGATCATCCTGACGAGGTCGGATTCCGACGACAATCGCCACCACGCGATCCATTGCGCGATGGTCGATTCAATCGAGGGCGACCAGATCCGCCTCGAGGTTCCTGCCGAAGAGGCCAAGACCCGGTGGGAAGAATTCGGCCGCGACCACTCGGCGTTCGGACGCGACCGTGACGAGGAAGGCGAGGTCAACCTCGAGCGAGCCTTCTCCGGCACGTATCGCTAGGCGGAAGGGCTAAGGCCCATGGGAAAGGCCCGGCGGATAACGCCGGGCCTTTCGTTCGCCTGTCGTTGGAGCGCCCGACTCAATCCTGCGGGGCAGCCTCGCCGCCGCCCTTCGGCTCCTTGCCGGCCTCCTGAGGTGCGGCCTCCGAGCCTGGAGCCGGAGCAGCTTCGGCGGCGGGCGCCGCCGGCGCAGCCGGAACCGGAAGCGGCGCGCTGTCGCGCGAATTGAGGAACGCCATGACGTGGGCACGGTCTTCGGGGCTACTAAGGCCCGCGAAGGTCATCTTGGTCCCCGGGGCGAACGCCTTGGGGCTCTTGAGCCACGCGTTCATCGTCTCCCAGTCCCAGCTTCCTCCCTTCGACTTCAGCGCATCGGAAAAGGCGAAGCCCGGGTGGCCCGCGACCGGGTTGCCCATCACCCCGTAGAGCGCCGGGCCGAGCGCGTTGGCGCCGCCCGGATCGGCGTTGTGGCAGGCGACGCATTTCTTAAAGATCTGCTCGCCCTTGGCCGGATCGGCGCTCGCCAGGTAAACGGCGATCGGCTGCTCGGCTTCGGCACCCTCGCCGCCTTCCTGCGCGACCCCCTCGATCGGATAGCCCATGGTTTCGGGCCGCTCCGAGTGGAACGCCTCCCCGGCGACGATCGACGAGCCAAGTGCGACAATCCCGGCGAACAGGACCCAGCCGGCGATGGTATTGAAACGGTCGTCCATGAAAACCCCTGCGGCGGCTGCCGAAAGCGTGATTTTGGGGCGCTTTAGGCGGGCGTTCCGGCGACTTCAAGCCGCCAGCCGGCGCCTCGCCGAAACGACCGCCTCGGCCGCTTTACGATAGAGGGTGGGCAAGCCCGCCGACGGCAGGGAATCGAGCGCCTCCCACCAGCCCTCGCCGGCCGGAGCGCGGCCGGCCGCGACCACCGTCAGCTCGAGCACGAAATGGGTGAAGACGTGCCGCACGCAGGCGAGAACCGGTCCATTCGCAGGCGGCTCGTCCTCGGCCGGCTCGCTTCCGGGCAGCGCCGCCATCCCGCCGAGCAGGCCCTTGGCCGGGCGCCGGACCAGCCACACCGACCCGTCGCGTTCGATCCAATAGGCGAGTGCGAACCGGGCCGGTCGCGGCCTTTTTGCTCTGCGTTGAGGGAAAAGCTCGGGCGTGCCGCTCGCAAAGGCGACGCAATCTCCGCTTAGCGGGCATTGGCCACACAGCGGCGCGCGCGGCCTGCAGATCGTTGCGCCGAGGTCCATCATCGCCTGGGCGAAATCGCCGGCCCGGGCTTCGGGTGTGATTTCCGCAGCTGCGGAGCGAATCTGGGCTTTCGTCGGCTGTTCGAGGCCGAACAGCCGGGCGGCCACGCGCTCGACGTTCGAATCGACGACGACGGCGCTCCTGCCGAAGGCGATGGCGGCGATCGCGGCCGCCGTGTAGCCGCCGACTCCGGGAAGCTCGCGAAGCTCGGCTTCGTTGTCCGGAAATCCGCCGCGCCGGGCGATCTGACGAGCGCAGGCAATGAGGTTGCGGGCGCGGGCGTAATAGCCGAGCCCTGCCCATTCGGAGAGGATTTCCTCGCCGCTCGCCGCCGCAAGCGCCTCAATGCTCGGCCAGCGGGCAATAAAGCGCTCGAACCTGGGGACAACCGCGGCGACCGTCGTCTGCTGGAGCATGACCTCGCTCAGCCACACGCAATAGGGGTCGGGCGGCGGTTTTCCCGGAGGCGAGCGCCAGGGCAAAGCGCGCGAGTTATCCACATAATGTTGGAGCAGCCGCTCGGCGATGTTGGCGCGCATCGCCCCGCTATGGCATGCTCGGGCGCAAATGGCGAAGACACGGGTGGGAAAGAGCCGGGAATCCGAAGCTCCGCGCCAGGGCCGCGCGCGCGCCGCCGGCGAGCTGATCGGCCAGGCCGGCGGCCCGGCGTTTCGCCGCTTCGGCTTTATCCAGTGGTCGGTGGTCAGCCGCTGGGCGGAAATCGTCGGCGAGCGCTACGCGAAGGTCTCCTCGCCGGAATCGATCCGCTTCCCCGCGGGCAAGAAGTCGGGCGGGGTGCTGAACATCGTCGTTCAGAGCGCCCATGCGCCGTTGATGCAGCATCTGGCGCCGGTCATTGTCGAGCGGGTCAATCGTTTCTTCGGCTATCACGCGGTTGCCAGGCTATCGTTCAGGCAGGGTTCGGCGCCGGCCGGCAAGCAGGCGGTCAAGCGGCCGCTGCTTCGCGCCGTGCCGAAAGCGCTCGGCGAGGGGCTGCGGGAAATTGCCGACCCGGAGCTTCGCGCCTGCCTCGAAGCCCTTGCGGCGCGCATCGAGGCGAGCGATGGGCCGCCGGAGGTGGACAGTCCCTCACCCGAACCGATGCCAACAAGCGGAGTGAATCATTAGATGAAGCGCAGCAACCTCCTGATCGCGGCCGTCGCCGTCCTGGCGAGCGCCGCCTGCAATGCCGAAAAGGGATCCGACACGGCCGCCGGCTCGTCGACCCCGATCGAAGCCGTCAAGCCGCCCGCCGACGGCGACTGGAGCACGGTCGTCAGCCAGACGAGCGCCGGCGGCTTCGTGATGGGCAATCCCGACGCCAAGGTTAAGCTCATCGAATATGGCTCGATGACGTGCCCGCATTGCGCCCGCTTCGAGGAGACGGGCGTGCCGTCGCTGGTCGAGAAATATGTGAAATCGGGCCAGGTCAGCTTCGAGTTCCGCAATTATGTGCGCGACCCGTTCGACATCGCCGTCTCGCTGATCGCGAGGTGCAACGGCTCGAAGAGTTTCTTTCCGCTGACGACGGCGCTCTACAAGGCGCAGCACGAGTGGTTGGGCTCGTTCCAGAACGTGCCGGAAGACCAGCTGCAGGCGATCACCAGCATGGGCCCCGACAAGCAGTTCCTCGAGATCGCGAAGGTCGCGGGGCTCCAGCAATGGGCCGCGATGCGCGGCGTTCCGACGGCCAAGAGCAGCCAGTGCCTGACCGACCAGGAAGCGGTGAACCAGCTCGTCCAGATGAACAGCGACGCGACGACCGGTTTTCCGGAAATGCAGGGCACGCCGAGCTTCGTGATCAACGGCAAGATGGTCGAGAACGCCGCCAGCTGGGAACTGCTCGAGCCGAAAATCCGCGAGGCTCTGGGCAGCTAGCGATGCCGCCGGGGGAGGACGCGACTTGCGAATCCGGCGCCTGAAGCTCAGCGGCTTCAAGAGCTTCGTCGAACCGGCTGAGCTCAGGATCGAGCCGGGGCTGACGGGGGTCGTCGGCCCCAACGGCTGCGGCAAATCCAACCTCCTCGAGGCAATCCGCTGGGTGATGGGCGAAGGCAGCCCCAAGTCGCTTCGCGGCGACGGCATGGAGGATGTGATCTTCGCCGGCACTGCGACCCGCCCGGCGCGCGATTTCGCGGAAGTCTCGCTGCTGATCGAGCGCGACTCCGGCGAGGAAGGAGCGGCCGAAGGCGAAGTCAGCCGCCGGATCGAGCGTGGCGCCGGGTCGGCCTATCGAATCGACGGGCGTGACGTGCGCGCCAAGGATGTCTCGCTGCTGTTCGCCGATGCCGCGACCGGCGCCCATTCGCCGGCTCTGGTCAGCCAGGGCAAGGTCGGCTCGATCATCGCTTCCAAGCCGACCGAGCGCAGGCTGCTATTGGAGGAGGCGGCGGGAATCGCCGGCCTTCATGCCCGGCGCAAGGACGCCGAGCAGAAGCTGCGCGCCGCCGAAGCCAATCTCGCGCGCCTCTCGGAGCTGTTGAGCGACCAGGAGCAACGGGCCGCGGCGCTCAGGCGACAGGCGCGCGCCGCCGAGCGCTATCGGCAGCTCACTGACAGGATCCGCTCGGTCGAGGCGCGGCTGGTCCATGCCCGCTGGGCGGAAGCCGATGCCGCTGCCGAGCTGGCGAAACGCGAAGCCGCCGAGGCGGAGCAGGAGGTCGAGCGGCTCCGGGACCAGGTCGAGGCCGCCCGGTCCGTCCAGGAACAGGCCGAAGCCTTGCTCGCCAAGCGACGGCGGGAGACCGGTGACGCGCGCGCTCGCGCCACCGAGATCGCGCACCAGCTGGCCGCTGCGCGCGCTCGGCGCGACACGGTGGCTCGGAGGCTCGCCGAGCTCGAGCGGCTCGAAAGCGCGACCGCCACCGACATCGGGCGCGAGCAGGCCCTCAGGGATGACGCCGCAAAGGCGATCGAGTCCCTCGAGCAGGAGCGCGCCGCGATCGAGCGGCGCTTGACCGGCGACGAGGCGGAAGCTGCCCGGATCGCTGCCGAGCTCGGCGAGCTCGAGGCGGCGTCGCGCGAAGCCGAAGCGGCGCTTGCCGACCTGCTTGCGCGCCAGGCGGCAATGCGGGCCGAGCGCCGGGTCGCGGAGGCCGCGCTGGAATCCGCGCGCGCGCATTGCGACCGGGTCGAGGCCGAGCGAGGCCGGCTTCGCGAGCAGCTGAAGGCGCTGGCTGACGGTTCGGACGGGGAACGCGCGCGTGAGGAGGCCCTTGCCCGCGCCGAGGCTGCCGGACAGGCGCGCGCTGCTGCCGAGCAACGGCTCGCAGCCGCGGAGGAAGAGCGCTCGGCGGCAGCCGACGCCCGCGACTCGGCTGAAACAGAGCTTGCGACGGCGCGGGCAGCCCTTTCGGCGGCGAAGGCCGAGCATGACGCGCTTGCGCGCGCTCTCCAGCGGGGGGGCGGGTCGGCAATTGCGAGGCTGAAGGCGGAGCCTGGTTACGAGCAGGCGCTCGCCGCCGCGCTTGGCGACGATGCCGAGGCCGAGATCGGTAGCGAGGGCGCCCGCCGCTGGCAGGGGAGCGATCCGTCGTCCGACGATCCTGCTCTCCCCCAAGGCCTCGAATGCCTCGCCGACCATGTCGAGGCCCCTGCGGAGCTTGCCAGGCGGCTTCACCAAGTGGGGGTTGCCGACGAGGACCAGGGCCAACCGCTTGCGCTTGGCCAGCGGCTGGTCACCCGCGACGGAAGACTGCGCCGCTGGGACGGCTTCGTCGCCGAGGGCGCGGGTGCTGCAGCGGCCGAGCGCCTGATCCGCGCCAACCGCCTCTCCGACCTTGCGCGGCAGCTCCCCGACATGGAAGCGCGCCTCGAAAGCCTCGTCCTCGCTCGAAAGCAGGCCCTCGACCGCCTCGATGCGCTTCGCCAGCAGGCGGAAACCGCCCGGTCCGAGGCCCTGCTCGCCGAGCGGGAGATGCGCGCGGCTGAACGGGAGAGCGACGTCGCTTCGGCGGCGATCGAGCGGGCCGAAGCGCAGCGCGAAGCGCTCGAGCAACGGCTCGGCGATCTCGAACCACTTGCCGCCGCTGCTTCGGAGGCTGTCTCGACCGCCGAAGGAGCGCTCGGGGCGCTCGCCGATCCGGACGAGCTCGAGGCGCACGTGGAGTCGGCCCGCGAACGCGCTTCCGAAGCCGGCAAGGCGGTCGCCGACAAGCGCGCCGAGGCGGCGACCCGGGCCCGCGAAGCATCGGCGGCGCGCGAGAGGCAGGCGGCGGCTGCCCGCGAGCAATCCGAATGGCGTCGCCGCAGGGAGGAAGCCGAAGCCCGCCTCGCTTCTTCGCTCGAGCGCCAGGTGCAGCACCGACAAGAGCGCATCGATCTCGAGGCCGAGCCCGAGCGGCTCGATTCGGAAGTCGCCGGTCTCGAAAAGGAAAGCGCCGGCAGCGATTCGCTGGTTGCCCAGGCCGCCGCCGTCGAGCGTGAGGCCGAGCAGGCAGTCGCCGAAGCGGCCGCCGCGGTCTCGGCTCTTGGCGAGCAATCGGCCTCGGCCCGCGAGCGCCGAGCCGGGGCCCAGGCCCGCGCGGAAGCGCAGGAAGCGCGGCGCGCCGAATATGCGCGCATCTGTCTCGAGAAGTTCGAATGCCTTCCGCAGCGGCTCCCGGAGATGATGGGATTCGACCCGGCGGCGGTTACCGACCCGGACGCCGAATCAGCAGCGCTCGAGAAGCTCACCGCCGACCGCGACCGGCTCGGCCCGGTCAACCTCGTCGCCGAGCAGGAGCTTGCTGAGATCGACGAGGAGCGCAGCCGCGGCGCCGCCGAGGCCGAGGAGCTGAGCCAGGCGATCCACCGGCTGCGCGGGTCGATCGGCAGCCTCAATCGCGAAGGCCGGGTGCGGCTGCTCGAGGCCTTCGAGAAGGTCAATGCGCACTTCCGCAGCCTGTTCACCACCCTGTTCGAGGGCGGTCAGGCGCACCTCGAACTGGTTGAGAGCGACGATCCGCTCGAAGCGGGGCTGGAGATCATGGCCCAGCCGCCCGGCAAGCGGCTGTCGACCCTGACCCTTCTCTCCGGCGGCGAGCAGGCGCTGACCGCGATCGCCCTGATCTTCGCTCTGTTCCTGACCAACCCGGCACCGATCTGCGTCCTCGACGAGGTCGATGCGCCGCTCGACGATGCCAATGTCGAGCGCTTCTGCGACCTTCTCGACCGGATGACCCGGGAAACGGACACGCGCTATCTGATCGTCACCCACAATGCGGTGACGATGAGCCGGATGCACCGGCTCTATGGCGTGACGATGATCGAGAAAGGAGTCAGCCGGCTGGTTTCGGTCGACCTCGGCGGCGCGGAGACCCTATTAGCGGCTGAGTGACCAAGCCGTTCATCCCTCCGCATCCGCCTCGCGGCCCCGGCCCGGTTGCGGTCTGGCGCGGCTTCGTCGGCGAGCGCGCGAGGACCGCCGTCTACGGCTGGTCGGAGCGCGCGTTCGACACGGACTACATGCGCCGCAAGGTGCTCGGTTACACCGTGCACATTCCCATCGCGCCCGAGCTCGTGCAGCAAATCCTGCTCGACAATGCCGCCAATTACGCCAAGCCGAAAATCGTCAAGAGCCTGCTTGCTCCGGTCATCGGCCGGGGGCTGCTGACCTCGGATGGCGAGCTCTGGCGTTCCCAGCGCAAGATCGTTGCCGCCAGCTTCGCGCCGGCAGCGGTCGACGGGCTCGTGCCCGTTTTCGCCCGGGCGGCCGAAGCGACGATGGAAAGTTGGCGCGGCGGCGGCCTGATCGACGCCCAGACGCAGGCGACCGCGACGACCATGCGGATCATCGCCGACAGCCTCTTCGCCGGCGACCCGCGGCTGACGAGCCCGGCGGCCATGGCGCATATCGCCGCAGCGCTCGAAGCGTTCAGCGAGGCCCGGGTCCAGGCGTTGCTCGGGTTGCCGGTCATCCCGCTCACTCTGAAGGCGCTCAAGGGCCGCCGCGGCCAAATCTACCTGCGCGAGACGCTGACCAAGGTCGTCCGCGACCGGCTGCCGGGTGGTACCGGCGACGATTTCCTCGGCAAGCTCATCCGCGCGCTCCACGAGCGGTTCGAGCCGGCAGAGGCCGAGGCGCTCGCCATCGACAATGCGGCAACCTTCTACCTTGCCGGGCACGAGACGACCGCGAACGCGATCACCTGGACCCTCTTTTGCCTCTCCGAACAGCCCGCCCTCCAGGACCAGGCGGCGGACGAGGCGGCGGCGGGGCTCGCTTCGGGACCGGCGAATGCAGCGCTTCCCGACCGGCTGCCGCTGCTGCGGCGCATTCTCGAGGAATCGCTGCGTCTCTATCCGCCGGCGCCGCGCCTGGATCGCCAGGCCGTGGCCGACGACACGCTGGGCGAGGCCAATGTCCGGCCGGGCGACATCGTCTCCGTCTGGCCCTGGCTCATCCATAGAAGCCGCAAGCTTTGGGACGACCCGGATGCGTTCGATGCGGACCGGTTCCTGCCGGAGCAAAAGAAAGGTCTGCACCGCTTCCAGTACCTCCCGTTCGGCGGCGGACCCCGGACCTGCGTCGGTGCGCGCTTCGCCACGGTCGAAGCGCTGACCATCCTCGCCCTGTGGCTGCGCAGCTGGCGCTTTTCTTCTGTGGCAGGGCACGAAGTTCGGGTTTCCGGCATGGTGACGCTTCGGCCAAAGGGCGGAATGCCGCTGCTCCTGCAACCTCGCACCTGACAAAAGCTCGTTTTCGCTATTGCGAATGATTTTCAGTAACGATAGACGCGTCTCACCACCAAGGGGGGCGCATGAAGTTCTATACCGTTTCTTTCCTCGCCGTCGCTCTCGCCACCACTGCACCGTTCCCGGCCTACGCCGCGGAGGGCAGTAAGGCGAGCGAGTCCGAGCTGACCGAGAGCCAGGAGCCGATCGTCGTCGAGGGCAGGCGCCCCGAATATGGCGCCAAGGCCACCAGCACCGCGACCAAGACCCACACCGAAATCAAAGACGTGCCTCAGGCGATGAGCGTGGTGTCCGAAAAGCAGATCGAGGACCAGCAGCTCCGCTCGATTGCCGAATTGCTCTATTTCGTGCCCGGCGCCACCCCAGGCACTGGCGAGAGCAACCGCGACCAGTTCACCCTGCGCGGCAACACCAGCACCGCGGACTTTTTCATCGACGGCATCCGCGACGACGTCCAATATTTCCGCGATTTCTACAACGTTGACCGGGTCGAGGTGCTTCGCGGCCCCAATGCCATGATCTTCGGGCGCGGCGGCGGCGGCGGAATCATCAACCGGGTGACCAAGCGCACGTCGCTGACTCCGGCACGCGACTTCGTCTTGTCCGGCGACAGCTGGGGCGGATACCGCCTCACCGCCGACCTCGACGAGCCGTTCGCGTCGAGCGCCGGCGTCCGGCTCAACGCCATGTACGAAAACGGCGAGAGCTTCCGCCGTCACGTCGACCTTGAACGCTATGCCGCGAACCCGACCGTCGGGGTGCTGCTCGGCTCGCAAACCCGTTTCGACATTGGCTTCGAGCATCTCGACGACCGCCGCACCACCGACCGCGGCTTGCCGAGCCAGGCCGGCCGCCCGCTCGAGGGCTTCGACCGGACCTTCTTCGGCGATCCGGAGCTGAGCTTCGCCAAGGCCAATGTCGACATCCTCAATGCCGCGATCCAGCACGAGCTTGCCGAGGGACTGACCGTCCGCAACCGGACCCTGCTCGGCGACTACGACAAATTCTATCAGAACGTGTACCCGAACGGGCCCGTCAGCGACGGGCTGGTCCGCCTGTCGGCCTATAACGACACCTACGAGCGGCGGAACCTCTTCTCGCAGACGGACCTGATCTGGGACGGCCACGTCGGCGGCATCGACCAGACCCTTTTGTTCGGTTTCGAGCTCGGCCGGCAGAAAGGCCGTAACCAGCGCCGCAACGGGGTCTTTTCCTCAACCGGCACCGGCCCCAGCTCGATCTTCGTGCCGGTCGAGGACCCGACCGTGGACGTCGACGTCACCTTCCTCGCCAATGGCCTCAACAACGACATCCGGGCTTCGGTCGGCGCGATCTACGTCCAGGACCAGGTCCGGCCCACCGATTGGCTGGAGGTCGTCGCTGGGCTGCGCTTCGACCGCTTCTCGGTCGACGTCGACAATCGCAACAACGGCCAGGAGTTCGAGCGCACGGACAATCTGTGGTCGCCGCGGCTCGGGCTGATCTTCAAGCCCCGGCCCAATCTTTCGCTCTATGCGAGCTATTCGCGCTCTTACCTCCCGCAGTCGGGCGACCAGTTCAACACGCTCGACCTGACGAGCGAGGCATTGAAGCCCGAGCGGTTCGACAATTACGAGATCGGCGCCAAGTGGGAGCCCGTCCAAGGCCTGCTCGCGACCGCGGCACTCTATCAGCTCGACCGCACCAACACGCGCGCGCCCAATCCGGACGGAAGCGGCACCGTCGTCCTCACCGGCGCGCAGCGCAGCCGCGGGCTCGAGCTCGGACTGGAGCGGAGCATCAGCCATCGCTGGCAGGTTTCGGCAGGCTATTCGTGGCAGAAGGCGCAGATCACCGAGACGACGAGCGCCGCACCGGCCGGGCGCGAGGTGCCGCTGGTCCCGCGCCACAGCTTCTCGCTGTGGAACCGCTATGACCTGAACGATCGGCTCGGTCTCGGTCTGGGCATGATCGCCAGGACGAAGTCCTATGCGTCGATCAGCAACCAAGTGACCTTGCCCGGTTATGCTCGGGTCGACGCGGCCGCCTATTACCGGCTGACCCCGAAGATCGAGCTCCAGCTCAACGTCGAGAATCTGTTCGGCGCCGATTATTTCCCAACGGCGCACAACGACAACAATATCGCGCCCGGCGCGCCCTTCACCGCCAAGGCATCGCTCCGGCTGGCTCTGTAGGGCAATTCAGCCGGAAATCTCGGCGGCGCGGCGCCACACGCGCTTCATGTCGTCGACGAAGCGCGCGCGCTCTTCCCGCCGGCGATCCTGCTCCGGGATCCTCAGGAGCGCGCTCGGGTGAACGGTGACCCAGCATTCGCTCCCGTCGGCAAGAGTCAGCGGCTGGCCGCGGACCTTGCCGATCGTGACCGCCTTGCCGATCAGCGCGCGGGCCGCGGTGGCGCCAAGCGCAACCGTCAAAGGCGGCCGGATCAGTTCGCGCTCGTGGCTGAGCCACCAGTTGCAGGCGCGGATTTCTCCCGTGTCCGGCCGCGAATGGATCCGGCGCTTGCCGCGAAGAACGAACTTGAAATGCTTGACCGCGTTGGTGACGTAGGTCTGCGAGCGGTCGACTCCAGCTTTCCGCAGAAGCTCGTCGAACAATTGCCCGGCCGGTCCGACGAAGGGGCGCCCGGCCAAATCCTCCTGGTCGCCCGGCTGCTCGCCGACGAACATGATCCGCGCGTCGAGCGGCCCTTCGCCGAACACCGTCTGGGTCGCGCATTTGTAAAGGTGGCAGCGGGTGCAGCCGCGCGCTTCCTCGAACAAGGCCTCCCAAGACGTGCGCAGATTGCTTCGCGGTTCGATACGGCGCTCGGCAGCAAGCGCCTCGTCATGCCCCTCGGCGGCGATCAATGTTTCGGAGAGCTGCACCATTTCCCGGGGAAACGCTTCAGCTGCCGACCGTCTCCCGCACTTGCTGCTTGATCTCCTCGACGGGTGGTTCGTGGATTCGCCGGAACAGGCCTTCGAGGATGCTGTAGAAGCCGAACAGGACGAGGCCGCCCGCAACCGCCCAAAGCGCTGGACCGGACAACAGGTCGAGCGCCTGCTCCATCCCTCCGGCCTCGCTCGATTGCTCGTCGATCGCGGCGCGGCCGATCAGAACCCCGACGACAATGAAGATCACGCCGCGCG
The DNA here is from genome assembly GCA_035710105.1 of Sphingomicrobium sp. Classification (GTDB taxonomy): domain Bacteria; phylum Pseudomonadota; class Alphaproteobacteria; order Sphingomonadales; family Sphingomonadaceae; genus Sphingomicrobium. The sequence continues at coordinate 25,536 of DASTDZ010000077.1, forward strand.
CCGCATAGCCGATCCGCCCCAGCCATTTGGCGATCGGCCGTTCTGCGCGGCTGTCGAGCCGGCGAAGGAACGAGCATTTGGCGGCCTTGCGGAGCTGGTTGAGGCCGGCGACTAGCAGGACCAACGCTGCCAAGCCAAGCACTACCGCTCCTCCGGGAAGGTCGAGGACCATATCGGCCTGTTCCTGGGCGCTGAGGTCGCCCGAACGACCGGCAAGGAGGACCCGCAGGCCCTTGTAGGATAGGTAAAGATAGATGAGGCCGATGAAGCCCGCAGCGGCGCGTTTGCGCACCGCCTTGCCGCCTGGTCCGGGGTTCTCCATCCCGAACGCGGCATCGGCCAGCCGCCACAGCCCATAGGCCGCCATTCCGGCCGAAATTGCGATCAGGAGCGACCGGCCGGTCCCCCGCCCGAGATATTCGAGGGCGCCGGTCAAATCCTCCGTGCGGCCGGTCTGCAGCACCAGCACTCCGATCAGGATGTAGAGCAGTCCGCGGCCGACGAACCCCACCCTGCACAAAGTCAGGAAGCGGCTTTCCGAGGCGAGCTCGCGGGCCCTTTCCACCGGCGCGCTGGTCATCGGCCCACTCCTTTGTTTGCCTGGGACCTCAGAAATCGACCTTGTCGTAATGCGCCGGCGGAACGATCACTTCCATCCGCTCTCCAAGCAGCGGGCGGAAGCTCGGCCGCGACTTCATCACCGCGTACCAGTCCTTGGTCTGCTGATGCCCTCGCCAGTCGAGGGCGCCGAGATAGTCGATGACCGACAGGTGCGCCGCGGCGGTGAAGTCGGCGAGGCTCAGGCCGGGCCCGGCGAGCCAACGGCGGTGGTCGAGCAGATAGTCGACGTAATCGAGATGGCCGTTGGCGACCCTCATCGCCTCGCGAAGGACCCGGGTGTCGGGCGATTCGCGGCTGACGAGCCGCTTGCGCATCCGCTCGTGCATCAGCGGCTCGACCACCTCGCGATAGAGCTTCTCGTCGAACCACAGCGCGAGGCGGCGGATTTCCGCGCGCAGCGTCGCATTGCCGTGAATCATCGGCATCCGGTCGACGGTCTCGTCGAGATACTCGACGATCGGCTGGCTGCCGATCAGGGTGATCCCGGCTTCGGGGTCGACCAGGACCGGAGTTTCGCCCGCCGGGTTGAGGTCCATGAACTCGTCGCGCTTCTCCCAGGGGTTTTCGCGCACCAGCTCATGCGCGACCCCCTTTTCCGCAAGGACCAGTCGGACCTTGCGCGAAAAAGGGCACAGCGGGAATTGAAACAGTTTCCACATGAGAGCAGCGGCAGCTTTAGCGCCGCCAAGGCGAAGGTCTAGACGCGCTGGAGGGAGGCGGCGTAGCGCGCCGCCTTTTCCGCATAATGCGCCGCGGAAAATCCAATCACCGCCTTCTCCGAATCGCTCAGCGGCCGAACCAGCCGCGCCGGCACGCCGACGATCAGGCCGCCCTCTTCGAAGCGCTTCCCCTCGGCAATCAGCGCTCCCGCGCCGACCAGGCAAAACGGGCCGAGCACCGCGCCGTTCAGGATCCGCGCGCCCATTCCGACCAGGCAATCGTCGGCGATCGTACAGCCGTGGACGATCGCCTGGTGCCCGATCGTCACCCGCTCGCCGATGGTGAGCGGCGCGCCCGGGTCCGAATGGCCGACCGCGCCGTCCTGCAGGTTGCTCTCCTCGCCGATCCGGATCGGCGTGTTGTCGGCCCGGACCACCGCCCCGAACCAGATGCTGGAGCGCGCTCCCATCCGGACGTCGCCGATGAGGTCGGCGGAAGGTGCGACCCAGGCACCATCGCCAAGCGTCGGAACTCGGTCGTCGATCCGGTAAAGCGGCATGATTCCTTCCTAGCCGCCGTCGGGCATGGCAGGAAACCCGAGTCATTCGGAGGATTTTGTTCGTACGGCGCACCATCATGGCCCTTCGCGAGATCGACTATGTGCTCGGCAAGCTCGACTGGATGCGGGGCGAGCGCATCTGGCCCAACGGGCTGCGCTACCTGTGGACCGACGCCTTTGGCCTCGTCCTCTACGTCTCGCTCTATCGGGCGACGCGCAAGGAGCTGTGGCTGCGCTTGGCGAGGGAACTAGTCGCGGACGTCGACCGGGTCCTCGGGCGGCCTCGCGGCTACCGGATCGGCGAAGCGAGCGACCGGGACGGGCAATATTTCCATTATCTGGCGATGTGGCTCTACGCAC
>DASTDZ010000078.1:0-18619 GCA_035710105.1 Sphingomicrobium sp.
GACCTCGACGCGCTGCAGCCGCTGTGGGAGGATCTCGGCGAGCCCGAGCGGATCGCCGTGCTTCCGGGCCAGAGCCTCGAGCAGACGTGGCTTCCGGCCGGCGAGCCGGTGCAGGTGCGGCGCGTGGCGATCAGCCTTGGCGCCGGCGCCCGGCTACGGCTGTTCGCGCTCAACACCGCCGAGCAATATGGCCGCATCGAGCTCGACGTGAGCCTTTCCGAAGGCGCGGACTTCGAGCTGTTCGCCGCCAATATCGGCACCGGCCTTTCGACCAACGAGATCGTCACGGCCGTCCGCCATCTCGAGCCCGGCGGCCGCTCGCGCCAGACGGTGCGCAGCGTGCTGGGCGGGAAGGCGGTCGGCAGCTATCTCGGCAAGGTCGCGGTCGCGCGCGGCGCGCAGAAGACCGACGCCGAGCAGTCGGTCAAGGCGATGCTCCTCGACCGCGGCGCGACTGCCAATTGCAAGCCCGAGCTCGAGATTTTCGCCGACGACGTCAAATGCGCGCACGGCGCCAGCGTCGGCGAGCTCGACGAGAGCCAGCTCTTTTACCTCGAATCGCGCGGCCTGCCGCCCGCGGACGCGCGCGCGCTTCTGCTCGAAGGCTTCGTCATGGGCCTGTGGGAAAGCGCGAAGGACGGCGGTGCAATCGGCGAGGCGGCGCGCGCGGCGTTGCACAAGGTCGTCGAATGAACCGCGAAACCGCCCTGATTGCCAATTCGATGCTGTCGGTGCGCGACCAGTTCCCGGCGATCGTGGGCTGGCATTATCTCGACAGCGCCGCGACCGCGCAGAAGCCGCAGGCGGTGATCGACGCGATCACCAACGCCTATGCGCGCGATTATGCGACCGTCCACCGCGGCATTTACGAGCGCTCGGCGGTGATGACTCAAAGCTATGAGGACGCGCGCGCCGCGGCCGCGAGGCTGATCGGCGGCCAGGCCGGGGAAGTCGTCTTCACGCGCGGCGCGACCGAAGCGATCAACCTCGTCGCCCGGACGCTTCCGAAAGAGGGCCGGGGCCGCGTCCTGCTTTCGCAGCTCGAGCATCACAGCAACATCGTCCCCTGGCAGCTCGCCGGCTACGAGATCGACGCCGTGCCGCTGACTGGCGACGGCAAGATCGACCTCGACGCGGCGGAAAAGATGTTGACCGAGGAGCATCGCCTGGTCGCCTTCGCCCACGTGTCCAACGTGCTCGGCTCGGTCCTCGACGCGAAGCGCGCCGCGGAAATCGCGCACGCCAAGGGGGCGCTGTTGCTGATCGACGGCTGCCAGGCGGTGCCGCGCCTGCCGGTGGACGTCGCCGAAATCGGCTGCGACTTCTACGCCTGGTCCGGGCACAAGCTCTACGGGCCGACTGGAATCGGCTGCCTGTGGGGTCGCGCCGAGCTGCTCGCCGCGATGCCGCCGTGGCAGGGCGGCGGGTCGATGATCGACCGCGTCACGTTCGCCCAGACCACCTTTCTCGAGCCGCCGATGCGCTTCGAAGCGGGGACCCCGCATATCGTCGGCGCGGTCGGCCTGCATGCCGCAATCGACTGGGTCGACAAACTTTCGCTCGACGCGATCCACGCCCACGAATGCGCGCTCGTCGCCGCGGCGCGCGAGGCGCTCAGGGGCGTTGGCGGGGTGACCCTCTACGGCCCCGAGGATTCGGCCGGGATCGTCAGCTTCAATGTCGACGGGGTGCACGCGCACGACACCGCCACCATATTGGACGATGCGGGAGTGGCGGTGCGCGCCGGCCACCATTGCGCGCAGCCGCTGATGGACTGGCTCGGCGTTCCGGCGACCGCCCGGGCGAGCTTCGCGGCGCACAGCGACAGTTCCGACATCACGGCGCTGGTCAAGGGTATCGAGCAGGTGAAACGGATCTTCGCGGCATGAACAAGGAACGCAAGATCGAGGTCGAGAAGGTCGAGTCGGTGCCGCCTCCCCCGCGCGCCCGAGTGCCCGAGAGCGCGGCCGAGAAGCTGGGGCGCAAGCGCGACTATCTCGCCGGCTTTCTCGCCGGGGAGACGGAGACCGCGCCAGCGGCCGTCCCCGGCGGCGACGAGCTCAAGGAACGGATCATCGAGGCGCTCAAATCGATTTACGACCCGGAGATCCCGGTCGATATCTATGAGCTCGGGCTGATCTACGACATCGAAGTTTCGGAAGATGGCGACGCGATCGTCACCATGACGCTGACCACCCCGCATTGCCCGGTCGCCGAATCGATGCCGGGCGAGGTCGAGCTTCGCGTGCTGTCCGTGCCGGGCGTCCGCGACGCCGAGGTCAAGCTGGTATGGGACCCGCCCTGGGACCCGTCCAAGATGAGCGACGAGGCAAGACTAGAATTGGGAATGCTGTGAACAAGGAAACCAAAGTCAGGGCGCGTCCTTCCGCGATCAGGCTCACGTCCGCCGCGGAGGCCCGCATCGCCGAGCTGATGGCGCGCGCGCCCGAAGGCGCGATCGGGGTCAAGCTGTCGACCCCGCGCCGCGGCTGCTCCGGCCTTGCCTATTCGGTCGATTACGTGACCGAGGAGAACAGGTTCGACGAGAAGATCGAGACCCCCGGCGGCATCTTCTACGTCGACGGCGCCTCGGTCCTCTATCTGGTCGGATCGATCATGGACTGGCGCGAGGACGATTTCGCCGCAGGCTTCGTCTTCGACAATCCCAATGCGACCGGCGCATGCGGCTGCGGCGAAAGCTTCACCGTTTAGGCACGGCGAGATTGTGATAAGGTTGCGCTCTCCACAGCCGGAAAAAGGGGCATCGGCATGTCGAGAGCAGCATCCTTATTGTTCGCGATCATCGCCTACGCGATCTTCTTCGCGACCTTCCTCTACCTGATCATCTTCGTCGGCGATTTCGACCTCGGCGCGCTGTCGCCAAAGACGGTCGACAACCCGCCATCGACCCTTCCGCTCGGCGCGCCGCTTGCCGTCAACGTCGCCCTCATCGCCTTGTTCGGGCTGCAGCACAGCGTCATGGCCCGCCAAGGGTTCAAGCGGGCCTGGACGAAGATCGTCCCCAAGCCGGCCGAGCGCAGCATGTATGTGCTCCTCGCCAGCCTGACCCTGATCGTCCTGTTCCGTTTCTGGCAGCCGATCGACTCAGTCGTCTGGAGCGTCAGGGCGCCGCTGCTTCACGACCTCTTGTTCGTGCTCTTCATGGTCGGCTGGCTGACGGTTTTGGTGAGCACCTTCCTGATCAACCATTTCGAATTGTTCGGGCTTCAGCAGGCCTATTATTTCGCCCGCGGCCGCGAGCCTCCGGCGCCGACGTTCCGGACGCCGCTGTTCTACCGCTGGGTCCGTCACCCGATCTATTCGGGCTTCTTCCTCGCCTTCTGGGCGACTCCGGAAATGACCGCGGGCCACCTGCTGCTCGCGGCCGGCATGTCGATCTACATGCTGATCGCGATCCGCTACGAGGAACGCGACCTCATCGCCTTTCACGGCCGCGAATACGAAGAGTATCGCGGCCGTGTCGGAATGCTGCTGCCTCGGTTCAGAAGCCGAGCGTGAAGCGGATGGCGGCGCCGTAGTCGTTATCGGCGGCGGCGACATGGCCGGGCTGGCGGCGGACGAAGAGGTTGCCGCCCAGCCAGCCGCTGCCGCCCCACAGGCCCGAGCCGTAGCTCAGCTCGGCGTCGATCTCACGCCCGCTGGGGGCCAGCGACGCCGTCTTCCAGCTGCTGGTCGCGGTCCCCGTCGTATAGTCGTACGACGTCGGCAGGAGCATCGCGAAGCCGCCTCCTGAAACCCGCAGCGGCTGCGCGACCCTCAGGCCCAGGCGATCGCCGCTCCAAAGCAGGCCGTCCCTGGTCAGCTCGGCCGAGAAAGCCTGGGTCCGGAACTGGCCGCCGGCGAACTCCGTCCAGCCCTGCCGACCCGAAAGCCCGGCGGCGAAGCCGCCGCCAAGCTCGCGCCGCGCCTCGAGGTCGAGGAACAGCGTGCTCGATCCACCGCCGCCAAGCACGTCGCTGACTCGCCCGCCAAGCAGGCTCTGCCTTTCCTCGAGCCGGCTGAGCCCCGCCGAAAGCCAGGTGCTCCCGAACTGCCGGTCGACCGACACCCCGGCGAAACGGTAGGGCGAATCGGTCGCGCTGGTGCGCGCCTCGGTCCACACCTTGCCGCTCTCCCCGGCGACAGTGACCCCGACCGACCCGATCGTCCGGCGCAGTGCGACGCTGGTTCCGCGGGTGGCCGCGAAGCCCGGATCTCCGGCAATGTCCCTGGCGATCAGAAAAGCGCCTGACTCAGTCCCGGAAAGGCGGCGCTGCATGGCCTTGGCGCCCTCGGCAAAGCCGAACGCGACCGCGGTCTTGTCGTCGATCCTGGCGATGGCCGAGCCGGCGATCAGCCGCGCCCTGCGTGCGTCCTCCGGTCCGATCCCGAGCTGCTTGAGGGCAAAGCCCTCCGGCATGTCGCGCCGCTCGGCCACGGTCATCGCGACCGTCACCGGGCCGGCGGAAACGCTGTTGACCCTCACCCCGCCCTGGATCGCGTGGGTCAGCGGCCTGGAGATCGCGGCCTTGCGAAGCGTCTTGACGAAGTCGAGGACGAAAGCGCGGTCGTAACCGTCGAGGATGATCGCCCCGAGTGAATCGCCGCCCTTGGCGTCGCCGGCCGCCGGCGGCAGGTCGCCGTTGTCGGTTGTGCTCACCGGTTCCTGCGATCCAGCCATGCTGGTCGCCCCCAGCGGCTGGAAGGCCGCGGCGATGTTGAGGCGGCCCCAGCCAAAGATCTTGTCCACCCCGGCTACGCCGAGGTCGTCGGCAGTCGTGAACAGGATCTCGACGATCTGCGCACCGGTGAGATTTGGAAAGGCCTGGGCAAGCAGGGCGACCGCGCCGGTGATGGTCGGCGCCGAGAAGCTTGTCCCCGACCACAGATACTGGGTGCCCGTATGGTCGGGCGCGCGATCCTGATAGCCCAGCGCCACCATGTAATAGGAGGCCCCCGAGCCCGCTTTGTTCGAAAATTCGGAAATGGCATTGAGGTCGGTGCCGGTGGCCGAGGGCGCGCCGATCGATCCGGCGATGATCACCATGCCTGGGAACTGGGTCGCCGGAGTCAGGGCGAACGGGTTGGGATCGGCCGCTCCGTCATTGCCGGCGGAAATGACGAGGACGATTCCCGCGTCGACCGCGCGCTGCATTGCCGCCAGGAGCGCTGGCCCCGGCGAAGACCCGCCGAGCGACAGGTTGATGACCTTGGCGCCGGCCATTCTGGCCTTGTCGATCCCGGCCGCGATCGCGTCGTCGTAAAACGCGCATCCGTCCTTGCTCGAGCATGTGCCCGGCTTGTCGGCGCGCATGCTGATGATCGTCGCGTCGAACGCCACGCCCATGGTGTTGCTGCCGTTGCGCGCCGCCGCTGCGACCGCCGAGACCGCGGTTCCGTGGCCATCTTCGTCGCTGACGCCGCGCTGGCCGTAGACATCGCCGCTCGCCGGGTCGATCTTCCCCGCGAACTCGGACAGGTTGGGATTGATGCCGCTGTCGACGACTCCGATCTTGACCCCGGCGCCGGTGGCGCCCGCGTCATAGGCCGCGATCGCATTGGCGGCCGTCGCGTAGTTGGAGTTGCGATATTCGGTGGTGTCGTAGTTCGTCCCCGGCGGCGGAGTCGGGGTCGGCGTGGGGGTCGGTGTCGGCGTTGGAGTCGGCGTCGGCGTGAAGGGCAAGGGCGCGGGGCGCGAGCCGCCGCCTCCGCCGCCGCAGGCCGAAATGGTGAACGCGAGACAGACCGCGACCGCGCTGGTGGCGAGGAACCGGCTTTTCATTTTACGCTTACTCCCGCTCAAGCCGCTGAAAAACAACAGCTTCCCCCGACTCGCGTATCGCTCGCCAAAGCTTTCATTTTCCTGAAGACGGTTAATCGCTAAGGCGCTCGGCGCTCATGGACCCGCGCTTCGCCCATATCCGCGACTGGATTTTCGACCTCGACAATTGCCTGTATCCGGCCTCGACCGGGCTGTTCGCTCTGATCGACGAGCGCATGGGCAGCTACATCCAGCGCCTGCTCGACTGCGGCCCTGACGAGGCGCGCCGCGTGCAGAAGGCGCATTTCCATGCGCATGGGACGACCCTGGCCGGGCTGATGAAGGAGCATGGGGTCGACCCGCACGATTTCCTCGGCCACGTCCACGCCATCCCGCTCGACCGCGTGAGCCGCGACGAGCGGCTGGAAAGCGCGCTCGCCCGGCTTCCCGGGCGCAAGTTCGTGTTCACCAACGGCGATGCGACCTATGCACGGCGCGTACTCGAGGCGATCGGCGTTCACGACCGCTTCGACGATCTTCACGACATCCACGCCAGTGACTATCGGCCAAAGCCCGACCCGCACGGCTATGCCTTACTGTGCGACCGGTTCGGAATCGATCCCGGGCGCGCGCTTCTCGCGGACGACATGGCGGCGAACCTCGAGCCGGCCAAAGCGCTCGGGATGACGACGATCTGGGTCGACAACGGCTCCGAACGCGGCGACCACGGCGTCGGCGACTTCATCGACCAGCGGATCGCAAACGTGAGCGACTGGCTCGAATCGATACTCAAGGAACAGGCATGACGGCACAATTGCAAGAGACGATCGATTCGGCCTGGGAGGCGCGCGATTCGATCGGTCCCGAAACTCGCGGCGAAGTGCGCAGCGCAGTCGACCGGGCGCTTGCCGCGCTCGATTCGGGAGAGGCGCGGATCGCCGAGAAGTCGGGCGGCGAGTGGGTCGTCAACCAGTGGCTCAAGAAGGCCGTCCTGCTCTCGTTCCGCCTCAACCCGATGGAGCTCATCCCGGGCGGCCCGGGCGGAGCGCACTGGTGGGACAAGGTCCCGTCCAAGTTCGCCGGCTGGGGGGAGAAGGAATTCCATGCGGCCGGCTTTCGCGCCGTTCCAGGCGCGATCGTCCGCCGCGGCGCCTATGTCGCTCCGGGCGCGGTGCTGATGCCGAGCTTCGTGAATATCGGCGCCCGCGTGGGCGAAGGCACGATGGTCGATACCTGGGCGACGGTCGGGAGCTGCGCCCAGATCGGCCGCAATGTCCACATCAGCGGCGGCGCGGGCATCGGCGGAGTGCTCGAGCCGCTGCAGGCGGGCCCGGTCATCATCGAGGACGATTGCTTCATCGGCGCCCGTTCCGAAGTCGCCGAGGGCGTCGTTGTCGAGCAGGGTGCGGTGCTGTCGATGGGCGTCTTCATCGGCGCTTCGACCAAGATCGTCGAGCGGGCGACCGGCGAGATAATTTATGGCCGCGTTCCCGCTTATTCGGTGGTGGTCCCGGGCAGCCTTCCATCCCAGCACGGCGGCCCATCGCTCGCCTGCGCGGTGATCGTCAAAAGGGTCGACGAGCGCACCCGCTCCAAGACCAGCATCAACGAGCTGCTGCGCGACTGATGGCATAAGCAGGCCTTATCGGCCGGACGGGCGCATTTGTTGGCAGCGTCAGGCCCGCCCCAGCTAATTCAAGCGGCCATGGCAACGCTCCACAAGGACTGCTTTGACCGCAAGCTGCAGAACGCCGCAGCCGTCCCGCCGGCGTATGCAGGGCCGATGATCCGCGTGCAAATGAATGGGGCTGACTGGGCCATCCTGACGGCGCTGGCGCTCATCTGGGGGGGCGCCTTCTTCTTCATCAGCGTCGCCGTCCACTCGGTTCCGCCGCTGACCTATGTCTGGCTGCGGCTTACTCTGGCCGCGGCCGCGCTCTGGCTGTTCCTCGCCTGGAAGGGCGAGCGCCCACGCCTGCCAAGGCAGGTGTGGGGATCGATGCTGGTCCTGGCGCTGCTGAACAACGTCATTCCCTTTGCGCTGTTCGGATGGGGCCAGACCCATATCGCCAGCGGCCTTGCCTCGATTCTCAACGCCACGACCCCCATCTGGGGCGTGGTCGTCGCCCATTTCCTCACGGACGACGAGCGCTTGAGTCCTCGCAAGCTCGCCGGTGTGCTCCTCGGTTTCGGCGGCGTCGCGACGATGATTGGTCCCGCGCTTCTCGCCAATGTCGGCACCGACGCGCTCGCCCAGCTGGCCTGCGTCGCCGCGTCGCTCAGCTATGCCCTTGCCGCAGTCTGGGCTCGCCGGTTCAAGGCGCAGGGCCTTCCGCCGATGGCGGTGACCACCGGCCAGCTCACGGTCGGCGCGGCAGTCATGCTCCCGGTCGCGCTCATCCTCGACCAGCCTTGGCTGCAGCCGGTCCCGCCGGCCGGCGCGCTCGCTGCCATCGGCGCCCTTGCGCTGGTCTGCACGGCCTTCGCCTATGTCCTCTATTTCAAGCTGATCGACAGCGCCGGCGCTACCAATGCGCTGCTCGTCACGCTGCTCGTTCCGCCGACCGCGATCCTGCTCGGCGTCGCGCTTCTCGGCGAATCGCTGGCGCCCGAGGATTTTGCCGGACTGGTCCTGATCGCGCTCGGGCTGGCGGCGATCGACGGGCGCGCGCTCAGCGCGCTGAAGCGCCGTCAGCTTCAGCGAGCAGCCTAGCGGCCTCCCCGCCGCTCCAGTCGAGGTCGCCGACGTAGCGCCACACCTCGCGGCCTGCGGAATCATAATAGACAGTGGTCGGCATCACCTGCACGCCGAGCGCTCCTGACAAAGCCATCTTCGGGTCGCGCCAGGATTCGAGGTCGCGGATCCCGTGCTTTTCCAGGAAGGCTTCGACCGAGGGCCGCCCGGCCATCTCCTGGGCGACGATGATCACCCGCGGCGCGCCCTTTCGCCGGCTCAGTGCGTCGAGCGTCGGCAGCTCCTTGACGCAAGGCGCGCACCAGCTCGCCCACAGATTGACCAGGAGCGGCTTGCCGGAGGCCTCGGCGAGGGTCGCGGGTTCGTCTTCGGCATTCAAGAGCTCGGAGTCGGGGATCGGCTTTCCGGCCTGGCCGCGGTCGACGCCCTTGACCGGGGCCGCCGTCGCCTCGGCCGCTTCTTCCGACGCCGGTTCGCTTCCGCAGGCGGCTGCGGCGACCGTCAGCGGAAGCAGGAGAAGCGCGGACCGATATCGCATGGCGGCGCCGATAGCAGGCACAAGCGGCTGGAAGAAGGCCGCGCGAGCCGCTAGTCCGAAGCGCGTGAGGTCACAGCTTGCACTCCGTTTCCTGGCCGCCGCGGCGGTTCTCGCGCTTGCCGGCTGCGGCAACCGGGCCGACCTCAAGCCCGCCGAGGGGAAATCGCTTCCGGTCAAGCCGCTGATGGCGCGGGCGACCCCGGACGCGGAGCAGCTGCTGACCCCGCCTGCTTACGCCGACCCCGACCGCGTCGACGAGCTGATGCGGCGCTCCGAGCCGAGGGAGCAGGACCGCTTCGACCTGCCGCCGCCGAGCGGCCAGGCGCCCGAGATCCCGGTCGGAAGCGAGGAGCCCGAGGAGACCAACCAGGTCGGACCGGTGACCCCGGAATGACGGGCCGGTTGCGCAAGGCGATCTTCCCGGTCGCTGGGCTCGGCACTCGGCTGCTCCCGGCGACCAAATCGATCCCGAAGGAAATGCTGACGATCGTCGACCGGCCGCTGATCCAATATGCGGTCGACGAGGCGCGCGAAGCCGGCATCGAGCAGATGATCTTTGTCACCGGCCGGGGCAAATCGAGCCTGGTCGATTATTTCGACGCCGCCATCGAGCTCGAGAGCACGCTGACCGGCAAGGGCAAGAGCCTTGACGTGCTGGAGCCGTCGCGGACCGGGTTCGGGGAAATCGTCACGGTTCGCCAGCAACAGCCGCTCGGTCTCGGCCACGCGGTCTGGTGCGCCCGCCACGTGGTCGGCGACGAGCCCTTCGCGGTCCTGCTTCCCGACGATCTGATGGCCGGATCGCCCGGTGCGCTACGCCAGATGGTCGATGCGTGGAACGAGGTCGGCGGCAATCTGGTCGCGACCGAGGAGGTGCCGCCGGAGAAGACCGGCGCCTACGGGATCATCACGCCCGGCGAGACCAGGGGCGCCCTGACCGAGGTGCGCGGCCTGGTCGAGAAGCCGGCGCCCGGCGAAGCGCCGTCGCGGCTCGGCGTGATTGGGCGCTATATCCTCCAGCCGGAGGTGATGCGGGTGCTCGACAAGGGCGAAAAAGGCGCCGGCGGCGAAATCCAGCTGACCGACGCGATGGCGCAATTGATCGGCAAGCAGCCGTTTCATGCGCTGAAGGTCGATGCCGTGCGGCACGACTGCGGCGACCGCGCGGGATTCGTCATCGCCAATGTCGCGATGGCGCTGCAGCGGGACGATGTCGCGCCGCGGCTGCGCGATTATCTGGGCTCGCTCTAGGCGGCGCGGCCGGCGACGATCCCGGCGAGCCGCCGCCGTTCCGATTCCGCGGCGCGAAGCTGGTCGCGCACCTCTCCGAGCTCGATCGAGCGGCTGATGACGCGCGCGTCGAGCGCCGCCTTGTCGACGATCAGCTGGCGGACGGCTTCGGCGCGTGTGAGCTGGCGGGCGATGGCCGCTGCCAGCACCTCGAAATGGCAGGGCTTGCGGACGATCCCGTCAGCGCCCGCTTCGAATGCCTTGACCGCGTTGGCAGTATCCGAGCGGCCGACGATCAGCATCACCGGCAGGTCGCGGTTCGCCGGGTCCTCGCGGATCATGCGAACCAGCTCGATGCCGCTGGTGCCCGGAAGCTTCGCCGAGCAGAGCAGGAGATCGGCCGGCACGCGATGCAGCTCGGCAAGGCCGGCCTGGGCGCTGTCGGCGGTCGCGATCCGGTAGCCGAATTCGCCCAGCCGGCGCGCGATGACGCCCAGGTAATTGCGGTTGGATTCAATGACGAGCAGCCGCGGCTGCCCGCCGACGATGTCGCGATCGAAGCCAAGTTCCATGGCGCGAATGCCTAAAGGAAATTGGTTAACGCGCCGATAAGATGGCTTACGGATCGAGCTCGACATCCCAGTAGAGGTAATCGCGCCAGGTCTCGTGCAGGTGATTGGGCGGGAAGCCGCGCCCATGGTCCTGGAGCTGCCAGCTGGTCGGGCGGAAGGCCTCGCGCTCGAAATGCAGCCCGGCCTGCTTCGGAGTGCGTCCGCCCTTCCGCAAGTTGCAGGGCGCGCAGGCGGTCGCGACATTCTCCCATGTCGTCCGCCCGCCTTGCGCGCGCGGCACGATATGGTCGAAGGTCAGTTCCTTGTTCGACCCGCAATAGACGCAGCGGAATTTGTCGCGGAGGAACAGGTTGAATCGGGTGAAGGCCGGATATTCGTTGGGCCGAACATATTGCCTGAGCGCGATCACCGACGGCAGCTTCAGAGCCATGCTTGGGCTGTGCACCTCGCGCTCGTAATGGGCGACGATGTCGACCCGTTCGAGGAACAGCGCCTTGATCGCCGTCTGCCACGGCCACAGGCTCAGCGGGAAATAGGACAAGGGCGTGTAATCGGCGTTCAATACGAGCGCCGGACAGCTGTCAGGATGGCGGATCGTCTCGGGGTGATACATGACGCGGGCAATGACTCCTGCATGTCGCCCGCTCGAACCCCTGGCCCTGTCGCACGCAAGGAGGAGATGGGTCGCGTCGGGCCCGTCTTCCCTTGTGCCCGCCGGATGCCAACCCGGCGTGACAAGCGCATGACAACATGTTCCGGGACTCTCGGTCAAGTGCGCGCGCAATGTTGACCACGCGCTTCGCCCCTTCCCCGACCGGCCAGTTGCATCTCGGCCACGCCTATAGCGCGGTGCTTGCCCATGGCGCGGCGCGCGCGGCGCGCGGGCGTTTCCTCTTGCGCATCGAGGACCTCGACCAGGGCCGGTGCCGTCCGGAATTCGTCGCGGGGATCGAGGAGGACCTGCGCTGGCTCGGCCTCGACTGGGACGGCGAGCCGCTCGTCCAGTCGAAGCGCACGCACGCCTATCGCCAGGCGCTCGAGCGCCTTCGGGCCGACGGACTCGTCTATCCCTGCTTTTGCACGCGCTCGGACATCGCCGCTGCGCTCAGCGCGCCGCACGGCAAGCCGCACGCCCGTTATCCGGGGACCTGCCGCGGCCTTGCCGATGACCCGGAGCGCCGGGCCTCGACCCCGCATAGCTGGCGGCTCGATTCGGCCAAGGCGATCTCTCGCGTCGGCCTACCTTCCTGGACGGAGCAGCGCGGCCGTCGCCTCACCGCCTCGGCGGACGACATCGACGACGAGATCCTCGCCCGCAAGGACGCGCCGGCCAGCTATCACCTCGCCTGCGTGGTCGACGACGCCGCAAGCGACGTCACGCTGGTCGTGCGCGGCGCCGACCTTCGCGCCTCGATTCCGGTGCAGCGGCTCCTCCAGGCAATTCTCGGCCTTCCCGAGCCCAGCTATTTCCACCACCCGCTGGTCACGCACGAGGACGGGCGCAGGCTGGCCAAGCGCGACCGGGCGCCGACTCTCGCCGCCTCGCGCGACAGCGGCGCGGACGGGCGGGCGCTCGCAAACGCCCTCGCTGCCGGCCAAATCCCGTCTGGCTTTCGGCTGTCGGAGGCCTAAATAGGCGCAATGACGATCGTCCTGACGGTGCTCCTCGTCGCGGCCATGGCCGCGACCGCCTATGTGCTGGTCCGGGGCGTGGTGACGATGGCGCAGGGCCGCGTCGGGTCGAGCGAGCAGCAGCAGCAATGGATGCGCAAGCGCGTGCTATTCCAGGCGCTGGCCATCGCCTTCGTCATCCTGATCCTGATCGTCGCGGGATCGAGCGGGCGCTAGGGCCCGGCCGATGGTCAAGCTCAACAAGATCTACACGCGGACCGGCGACACCGGAACCGCCGGCCTGGTCGACGGCTCGCGCGTCAGCAAGGCAAGCCCGCGCATGGCGGCGATCGGCGATGTCGACGAGGCCAATGCCGCGGTCGGAATGGCGATCGCGCTCCTTAAGGACGACAGCGTCGCCGAGCAGCTGCGCCGGATCCAGAACGAGCTGTTCGACCTTGGCGCCGACATCGCCACGCCGGGCGAGGTCGAAGGGGCGCTGAGGATCGTTCCTGGCCAGGTCAAAAGGCTGGAAGAGCAGATCGATACGCTCAACGGCCGGCTCGAGCCGCTGCGGAGCTTCATCCTGCCGGGCGGACCGCCGGAAGTCGCGGCGCTTCACCTGGCGCGGACGGTGGTGCGCCGTGCCGAACGCTCGGCCGTCGCCTTGGCCGAGAGCGAGCAGGTCAACGCTCAGGCGCTCGCCTATCTCAACCGACTGTCGGACTTCCTGTTCGTCGCCGCGCGCCACGTGGCGACGGAAAGCGGCGGAGACGTGCTTTGGCGACCCGGCGCAACCCGCTAGCCGCCGGCGAGCCGGCGCTCGCGGATCGCTTTGCCGCGACCCGCCGCATGACCCTCGACCTCGCGGCACCGCTGTCCGACGCCGACGCCACGATCCAACCCTTCCCCGATGCCTCGCCCGCCAAGTGGCACCTCGCCCACACGAGCTGGTTCTTCGAGACCTTCGTGCTTCGCGACCATGCGCCCGGCTACCAATTGTTCGACGAGCGCTTCCTGTTCCTTTTCAACAGCTATTACGAGGCTGAAGGCGAGCGGCACGAGCGGCCGCGCCGCGGGATGCTGAGCCGCCCGTCGCTCGACGAGGTGCGCGCCTATCGCGCCCATGTCGACGATGCGCTTGGCCAGGCTTTTGCTTCGCTCGACGCCGACGCGCTGGCGCTGGTCGAGCTCGGGATCAATCACGAGCAGCAGCACCAGGAGCTGCTGCTGACCGACATCCTCGCGACCTTCGCCGCAAACCCGCTCGAGCCCGCCTATGGCGAGGCGCCGCCGGCGGCCTGCCACAAGCCCGAGCCGCTCAGCTTCCTTGCCGGGCGAACCGGGATCGTCGAGATTGGCGCCGACGGCGCCTTCGCCTTCGATAGCGAGCGGCCGCGTCACGCCGAGCTCCTTCATCCGCATTCCATCGCCAATCGCCCCGTCATCAACGGCGAGTGGCGCGATTTCATCGCCGACGGCGGTTACCGGACGCCCACCCTGTGGCTGTCGGACGGCTGGGACTGGGTCCGGCGCGAAGGGGTTTCGGCGCCGCTCTACTGGGGCGAGGACGGCAGCCAGTTCACGCTCGCCGGGCGCCGCGAGATCGACTGGGCGGCGCCGGTCGCGCACATTTCCTATTACGAAGCCGACGCCTTCGCGCGCTGGGCCGGCGCGCGGTTGCCGACCGAGGCGGAATGGGAGGACTTCGCGCAGTCCGCCGATCCTATGCTCGGCAACCAGCTCGACGCCGCTGGCGCGGTCATGCCAAAACCGCCCGGCGATATTTTTGGCGACGTCTGGGAATGGACGGCGAGCGCCTTTGGGCCCTACCCCGGCTTTGCCCCGGCCGAGGGCGCGGTTGGCGAATATAACGGCAAGTTCATGTGCGGGCAGTTCGTTCTGAAGGGCGCGAGTTGCGCCACACCGCGCGGTCATTCGCGGGCGAGCTATCGCAATTTCTTCCCGCCCGACGCGCGCTGGCAGTTCACGGGGCTGAGGCTTGCCCGAGACAGCTAATCCGCAATTCAGAAAGGACGTCCTTGCGGGCCTGGCTGCGTCGATTCCGGCCATTCCCGCTCGCTGGCTTTACGACCTAAAGGGATCAGAGCTGTTCGACGAGATCACGCGGCTCCCCAGCTATTATCCGACGCGGACCGAGACCGCGCTGTTGAAACAGGTGATGCCCCAGATCGCCGAGGCGATCCCGGACGGAATGGCGGTGGTCGAGTTCGGCGCGGGATCGGCGGCCAAGACCCCGCTGCTCTTGGAAGCGATCGCGCCCGCGGCCTATGTTCCGGTCGACATTTCCGGCGAGTTTCTCGAATCCAGCGCCGCCGATCTCCGACGCCTCTTTCCGGCGCTCCCGATTCATCCGGTCGCCGCCGACTTCGCCCGGCCCTTCGCACTTCCCGGGGAGGTCGCGAACCTGCCGCGCCTCGGGTTCTTTCCCGGATCGACGATCGGCAATTTCGTCCCGAGGAGCGCGACCGACCTGTTGCGCCATTTCCGCGAGCTTCTCGGCACGGGCGCGCTGCTCTTGATCGGCATCGACACGGTCAAGCCCGTCGAGCGGCTGCTCGCCGCCTATGACGAGCCCCAAGGGGTCACCGCTGCCTTCAACCTGAACCTGCTGGAGCGGATCAACCGCGAGCTCGGCGGCGACATCCCGCTCGACGCCTTCCGCCACGAGGCGCGCTGGAACGACATCCTCTCGCGGATCGAGATGCACCTGGTCGCGACCCGGGACGTCAGCTTCACTATCGACGGCCGTTCCTTCTCCTTTGCGGCCGGGAACTCGATCCACACCGAGAACAGCCACAAATATGAGCGCCGAGGCGCGCGGGTGCTGCTTCTTTCTGGCGGCTGGACCCCGATCGCTGAATGGACCGACGTGGGTGAGGATTTCGCCATCGTCCTTGCCGAGGCCCAGCCCAACCGATTCGCACCGTAACGCAGACTGATTGCGGGGCATGGCCGCTGCCGCTAAGCCGCGCCAATGCTGATGGCCCTGTTCCAGATCGCCGATTTCCTGCTTCGAATCCTGAGCTGGGTTATCATCGCCCAGGTGATCCTGAGCTGGCTAATCGCCTTCAACGTGCTCAACACCGGATCGCAGGGCCTTCGCGCCTTCATCGCCGCGCTCGACCGGATCCTGGGCCCGCTCTACCGGCCGATCCGCAAGCTGCTTCCCGACTTTGGCGGGATCGACTTCTCGCCGCTCGTACTTCTGCTGCTGATCCAGGTCGTTCGGATGCTGCTGTCGGGGGTCGCGGTCGAAGTCGCCTACGGGACCGCATGACGGCGCGAGTCATCGACGGAAAGGCCGCAGCCCTCGACATCAGGACGCGCGTCGCCGCCGCCGCCGCCGCCTTTCGCGAGCGAACCGGGCGCGCCCCGGGGCTGGCGACGGTGCTGGTCGGCGAGGACCCCGCGAGCGCGGTCTATGTCCGCTCCAAGGGCAAGGCGACGGCCGAAGCCGGGATGGAGAGCTACTCGCACCAGCTTGCCGACACGATCAGCGAGGCGGAGCTGCTGGAGCTTGTCGGGCGGCTCAACGCCGACGATCGGGTCGACGGAATCCTCGTCCAGCTGCCGCTTCCCAGGCATATCGATTCGAGCCGCGTGATTGCCGCGATCGATCCCGCCAAGGACGTCGACGGTTTCCACCCGGTCAATGCCGGGCGGCTCGCGACCGGGCTCGACGCGCTTGTGCCCTGCACGCCGCTCGGCTGCCTTTACCTTCTCAAGCAGGAAATGGGCGACATCGCCGGCAAGGACGCCGTCGTCATCGGCCGCTCCAACATCGTCGGCAAGCCGATGGCGATGCTGCTGATCGGCGAGAGCGCGACGGTGACGGTGGCCCATTCGAAGACCCGCGACCTGCCGGGGGTCGTCCGCCGCGCCGACATCGTCGTCGCCGCTGTCGGCCGGCCGGAGATGGTGCTCGGCGATTGGATCAAGCCGGGCGCGGTGGTGATCGACGTCGGCATCAACCGGGTTCCGGCCGCCGAGGAAGGCAAGACCAGGCTGGTCGGCGACGTCGCGTTCGCCGAGGCCAGCGAGGTTGCCTCCGCGATTACCCCGGTGCCGGGCGGGGTCGGGCCAATGACCATCGCCATGCTGCTGCGCAACACTTTGGTCGCGGCGCACCGCCGAAGCGGGCTCGCCGACCCGGAGGGGCTATGATCGCCTTCGCACTCCTCGCCGCCGCTGTGGCGGCAGCTGAGCCCGCGGCGCCGATGACCGCCCTGGATTCGGAGCGCGCCTTCGCCGCCGACGCCCACAAGCTCGGCCAGTGGGGCGCCTTCCGCAAATGGGCGGCCGATGACGCGACGATGTTCGTTCCCCAGCCGGTCAACGCCCAGCAATGGCTGAAGGAGCGCAAGGAGCCGCCCGTCGCCGTCTTCTGGTGGCCCGGGCGGAGCTATGTGTCGTGCGACGGCACGTTCGCGGTCAACACGGGCCCATGGGTCCGGCAATGGGGCAAGTCGGTCGGCTATTTCACGACCGTCTGGAAGCGGCAGGCCGACGGCGGCTGGAAATGGGTTTACGACGCCGGCGATTCTCTCGGCAATTTACGCGCCGAGGGCGGTGACATCGGCCAGAAGGTGGCCTCCTGCGACGGCCGGCCGACAACGCTCGCCGAGGCTCCGCCGACGCAGGGCGCGGCGACGGGCAGCGGGACTAGCCCGGACGGAACGCTGCGCTGGTCGTGGATCGTCATGCCTGACGGCGCGCGCGCCTTCCGCGCCTTCCTGTGGAACGGCAGCAGCTACGACCAGGTCGTCGCCGACGCGGTCGAGGGCCAATGATCGAGCTATTCGGATCCGCCCTCGTCACCTTCCTGGTGATCATCGACCCGCCCGGCTGCGCGCCGATCTTCGCCAGCCTGACCCGCGGCGATTCGGCGGCCGACCGGCGGGCGATGGCGATCCGCTCCTCGCTGATCGCCTGGTCGATCCTGATGTTCTTCGCTTTGCTTGGGCGGCCGATGCTCGGCGCGCTCGGTATCGGGCTCGGCAGCTTCCGGATCGCCGGCGGGATCCTGCTCTTCTACATTGCCGTCGAGATGGTGTTCGAGAGACGCACGCAGCGGCGCGAGGACCGCGCCAGTTCGATCGAGGGCACGCCCGAAGCCGACGACATCAGCGTTTTCCCGATGGCGATCCCGATGATCGCCGGCCCGGGCTCGATCGCCAGCGTCATGCTGTGGGTGTCGCGCGCGGAAACCGCGACTCACATCGCGATCGTGCTTGCGGCGATGACGATCGTCATCCTTCTGACGATGGCGACTCTGCTCGCCGCCGGGCCGCTGATGCGGCTGATCGGCCCCAAGATCGAGGCGATGATCACCCGCATCCTCGGGGTCATCCTGGCCGCGCTCGCGGCGCAGTTCGTCATCGACGGGCTTCGCGAGAGCTTTCCGGCGCTGGGCTGATCTTCCACATCCGGAAGGGGCTGTCCTCGGGCAACGGCACCGGGGTCAGCCAGGGCGGCACCTGGCCCTTGGCGAGCTGCGCGTAAAAGCCCTTGGGCGCTTCGGCGATGAAGATCGTCGTCGTCGAGGAATGCGGGCAGGTCAGAAGATAATCGGCCTTGTACTTGGCGAACGTCCGCCGCGCATTGTCGGCGCTGCCGCGGAACGCCTTCATGACGTCGGCGATCTGCTCCCCGTTGCGGTGGTAGGGACCCATGATGGCGTCGTGGTGGGTGAGCGTGATCAAGCGCGGCGAATAATCGAGGAAGGTGAACACCACGCCCTTCGGCTGCCTGGCGATCGGCCTGTAGGAGCCGATGAAGTTGCACAGCCGGTTGGCCTTCTCGATCCGCTTGTCGCGCTCGGTCGAGGCCTTGGGCGGGGCGAGCTTGAGGCCGAGGGGGACAACCGCGCCGAAGCCGATCAGCGCCACCGCGACCACGCCGAGAGTCCGCACCCAGGCGTTGCGCGCGCGGTCGAACCAGGGCGCGAGCACCCAGACGATCGCGACCGCGCCGACCGCCGCCATCATCTGCGCCGCCGGGCCGGTGCGGGTCTGCCAGAACAGGAGGAGCAGCGCGGCCAGCGCCGGCGCGGCAGCGGCCAGCGTCCGCCGAAGCAGGTCCGGATCGCGGCGGTTGCGCCACGCGAGCAGCGCCCAGCCGATGGCTCCGGTGACCGGCAGGGCGAGGATCAGGCTCGCGATCTGCCAGCCGTGGCGATAGACGGGCCG
>DASTDZ010000079.1:0-3026 GCA_035710105.1 Sphingomicrobium sp.
CTGAAGTCGTCGCCGGTGACGACGCCGGCGACTCCCAGGCGCCGCGCCAGGATCTCCGCGACGAAAACGTCGGCGCTGGTTGCCGCCAGCGCCTGGTCGAAGCGGAACACCAGCATCGCGTCGGCGCCGGCATGGGCGAACAGGCGCTCGCGCTGGTCGAGCGTGGTGAGGCGGAAGGGCGGCACGTCGGGTTTGAAGAACTTGACCGGGTGCGGGTCGAACGTGGCGACGATCACCGGCCGGCGCTCGTGGTGGCCGCGGGCGATGGCGCGGCCGACGACCGCCTGGTGGCCGAGGTGGAAACCGTCGAAATTGCCGAGCGCGAGGATGGCGCCGCGAAGCTGCTCGGGAAGGGGCTGGTCGTGGGTCAGGCGGATCATCTGGCGCGGCCTCTAGTCGGCTTGACTTGGCGCGTCCACGCTCCTATCTCGCGCCAATCCCGATCAACCGGATTTCCGGCGGCGCATTCGTGCGCGCGTCGGTTTTTCGTTTGGAAGGGATGCGGCTAGCGACGAGATAGGTGTCGAGGTTCGTCGGGAGAGTTGGTTGGGAAATTGAATCCCAAGCGTCGAGCTTTCCCTCGCAACCCTCAATGCCTGTGGAGCTGAAGAAGGAAGAAGAATGGCACGAATTGCCGGCGTCAACATCCCATCGAACAAGCGCGTCGAGATCGCGCTCACCTACATCCACGGAATCGGCCGGACCACGGCGAAGAAGATCATCGAAAAGCTGAACATCAGCCCTGAGCGGCGGGTCCAGGACCTGACCGACCAGGAGGTGCTTCATATCCGCGAGACGATCGACCGCGACCACAATGTCGAGGGCGATTTGAGGCGCGAGACGGCGATGAACATCAAGCGGCTGATGGACCTCGCCTCCTATCGCGGCTTGCGCCACCGCAAGGGCCTTCCGGTCCGCGGCCAGCGCACGCACACCAACGCGCGCACCCGCAAGGGCAAGGCCAGGCCGATCGCCGGCAAGAAGAAGTAGCAATCGAGCGGCCGTCCTGGGGACGGACGCGAGACGCTGCTCAACAGGATCTAGGGACAGGATATTTAAATGGCACGCGAACCCCAGCGCCTCCGTAGGCGGGAACGCAAGAACATCACCGCCGGCGTCGCCCACGTGAACGCCAGCTTTAACAATACGATGATCACCATCACTGACGCCCAAGGCAATGCCATCGCCTGGTCGAGTGCGGGTATGATGGGCTTCAAGGGCAGCCGCAAGTCGACGCCCTACGCCGCCCAGGTCGCCGCCGAGGACGCGGGACGCAAGGCCGCCGAGCACGGGGTTCGCACGCTTGAGGTTGAGGTCAAGGGCCCGGGCTCGGGCCGCGAGAGCGCGCTCCGCGCGCTGCAGGCGGTCGGCTTCACGATCACCTCAATCCGCGACGTCACGCCGATCCCGCACAATGGGGTGCGGCCGAGCAAGCGTCGGCGGGTCTAGAGGCTCGCTGGGCTCCCGCTTCCGCGGGAATGAGAATGAAGTTTGAAATCAGGGGTTTACACCCCCAACTGCCAAGGAATGAAAATGGCCGTCAACGCGAAGAACTGGCAGGAACTGAAAAAGCCGAACGCTCTCGAAAAGAAGGTTGGCGGAAGCGACAGCCGGCGCCGCGCCGTGTTCGTCGCCGAGCCGCTGGAGCGTGGCTTCGGAATGACCCTCGGCAACTCGCTGCGGCGGGTGCTCCTATCCTCGCTCCAGGGCGCCGCGGTCACCTCGGTCAAGATCGAGGGCGCGCTGCACGAGTTCAGCTCGCTCCCTGGGGTGCGCGAGGACGTCACCGACATCGTCCTTAACGTCAAGCAGATCGCGCTGAAGATGGAAGGCGAGGGGCCCAAGCGCCTGCAGCTTTCCGCGACCGGCCCGGCCGAGGTCACCGCCGGAATGATCGCCTGCCCCGGCGACATCGAGGTCGCCAACCCCGATCTCGTCATCTGCCATCTGGACGACGGCGCCACGTTGAACGTGGAGCTGACCGCCGATGTCGGCAAGGGCTATGTACCGGCCGCCGCCAACCGCCCGGCCGACGCGCCGATCGGGATCATCCCGGTCGACGCGCTCTACACGCCGGTCCGCCAGGTCGCCTACAAGGTCGAGAACACCCGCGTCGGGCAGGAGCTCGACTACGACAAGTTGACTCTGACCATAGAGACCGACGGCACGGTGACCCCCGAGGACGCGCTGGCTTACGCGGCGCGCATCCTCCAGGACCAGCTGCAACTCTTCGTCCACTTCGACGAGGCGGCGATCCGCACCGCGGCGCCCTCGGCGATGATCGGCACCCCGGCGATGGCCGCGGAAGCCGTCCAGGCCGACACCAACCAGCTCAACCGCTACCTGTTGAAGAAGGTCGACGAGCTCGAGCTGAGCGTGCGCAGCGCCAACTGCCTGAAGAACGACAACATCATCTACATTGGCGACCTCGTCCAGAAGACCGAGGCGGAGATGCTGCGAACTCCAAACTTTGGCCGCAAGTCCTTGAACGAGATCAAGGAAGTGCTGGCGTCGATGGGCCTTCGGCTGGGCATGGACATCCCCGGCTGGCCGCCCGAGAACATCGAAGAAATGGCGAAGAAATTGGAACAGGAACTCCTCGGCTAACCGAGGAGCCTGTTCGAAAGGCGCAAGGGCGGTCCGGAAACGGGCCGCCCTTTCCATATGCGCCATCTCTACGATGTTCGGAGGCGGCCAGGGCCGTCGGAGACTGAGCGCAGCGCGCCAATCCGGGGGAAGCGAGGAATCCGTCAAAGACCGCGCCAAGGCCGATAAGCTCAAGCGTGCCAATTGCAGCAGGGCCGACCGGATTTTCCGCTTGATAACAAAAAGTAAACAGAACTAGTTTGAGCGCTGCCGAATCTAAAAGCCAGGCTGGACGCCGTCCGTCGCTGGTTGGAGGCTTGTCGTGGCAACCATGGGACAGCGCCGGTTCAAATCAATTTGCGAACGACGGCGGTCTCTGAATCGCGGCCCAATCTCATGCCTTGCGCTGGCGGCTTGTCTCCTTTCCGCGCCGCTGCAGG
>DASTDZ010000080.1:0-8310 GCA_035710105.1 Sphingomicrobium sp.
CGTTCGAGCAGCGCAAGGATGCGCTCGACAGGCAGGTCGTCCTTGCGCTTGAGCATGTTTCGCGCTCTAGCCGAGCCGAGCCAAAGAACAAGCAGGCGCGACCGGAAGGCGTTGATCCAGAACCTCGAACCAGACCGCCAGGTCATCGGCCAGCTGGTGCGCTTCATCATCACCGGCGCATTCGTCACCGCGCTCGGCGTCGGCGTTTATGCACTGGTCGCCCTCGTCCTCCACTGGCACCCGCAGCTTGGCAATTTTCTCGCCTACGTGACGGCGATGGCGACCGGCTATGTGATGCATTCCAGCTGGAGCTTCCGCGGCCATGGAGGGGAGCGCACCCACGCGACCAAGGTCCGCTTTGTGGCGGTGTCGCTGATCAGCTACGGCCTCAACAGCTTCTGGGTCTGGCTGTTGTGGACGGAGCTCGACCTCGGCCGCGCCGCTCCGATCCTGCCGATGCTGTTCGTAACGCCCGTCGTCACATTTCTCCTCAACCGTCACTGGGTTTTTCGCTGATGGAACGCGTCGTCTATGACCGGATGGCCGAGCTTGACGAGCTCCACTGGTGGTACCGGGCGAGACGGCAGGTGCTCCAGGCGCTGATCGAGCGGATCGTCGCGCCGCCGCCGGGCGCAACCATCCTCGAGGTCGGCTGCGGGACCGGCCACAACCTCTCCATGCTCGGCCGGTTCGGCAAGGTCGACGCAATCGAGGTCGACTCGGAGGCTCGCGCTTTCGCCGAAAAACGCACCGGACGCCCCGTCTCTTCGGCCCCGCTGCCGACGTTGCCGGGGATCGCACGCGGCCATTACGACGTCGTCGCCGCGCTCGACGTCGTCGAGCATATCGACGACGACCGCGCCGCTATCAATGCCTTGGCTTCCTGCTTGAAGCCCGGCGGCAAGCTGCTCGTTACCGTCCCGGCGCACCAGTGGATGTGGTCGGCCCATGACGAGCTCAACCACCACAAACGCCGCTATTCGAAACGCGGCCTTGCCAGGCTGATCCAAGGCTCGCCGCTGAAGCTCGATCGGATCGGCTATTTCAACAGCCTGCTGTTCCCTCTGGCGGTGGGCGCGCGGATGGCGTCGAAGCTGACGGGGCGCGGCGGCGACGACGACAGCCTGCCACCAAGGCCGCTCAACTATCTGTTCGAGCGAGTCTTCGCGGCCGAGCGGCGCCTGATCGGAACGGTTCCGCTCCCGCCAGGGCTGTCGCTGTTCGCGGTCGCCTCGGCGATCTGACCGAGCCGGCCCGTGCGCCGCGCTTCGCCTTCGATGTCTTGGACGATGTAGAGCGGCCGTCCCTTCGATTCGTTGTACAGCCGGCCGATATATTCGCCCATCAGGGCGAGGACGAACATCTGCACCGCGCCGAGCACGACGACGACGAGCATCAGCGAGGTCCAGCCGGGGATGCTCCGGCCCGCAAGCCAGGCGAACAGGATGTAGAGGATGATCGCGATCGACCCCACCGACAGTGCCAGGCCCGCGTGGCTGGCGAGTTTCAGCGGAGCGGAGGAGAATCCTGTCAGGGCATCGAGCGCGAAGCGGACCATCTTGCGAAGCGGATATTTGGTCTCGCCCGCAAACCGTTCCCGACGGTCGTAGAGGATCGGCACCTGCTTGAAGCCGATCCAGGCCACCATACCGCGGATGAACCGTGCCTGCTCCGGCATCGCCAAAAAGATGTCGAGCGCACGGCGGCTCATCAGCCGGAAATCCCCGGCATCGAGCGGGATGTCGACCTCAGTTGCCCGCGATAGAAGCCGGTAGAACCCATGCGCGGTGGCGCGCTTGAAGGCCGTCTCGCCGGACCGGCTCTTGCGCACGCCATAGACGACGTCCGCCTTCTCGCGGCGCATCGTTTCGACCATTTCGCCGAGCAATTCTGGCGGATCCTGGAGGTCGGCGTCGATGATAAGGATCGTGTCGCCCCGGCACAGGTCGAGCCCCGCGGTCAGGGCGAGCTGATGGCCGTGGTTGCGCGACAGGTTGACGCCAACGAAATGGCGGTCGCCGGCCGCGAGCTGACGCATTACCTCCCAGCTGCGGTCTTTCGACCCGTCGTTGACGAAGAGGATCTCGTAATCCTCGCCAAAGCTGGCGCGGGCGGCCGCGCTCAGCCGCTCGTGCAGCCGCGGAAGGCAGGCTTCCTCGTTGAAGCAGGGGACGACGATCGAAAGCGCGGTCATTTCAACACACGATAGAGGATCGAACCGCGACCGCGCCAGACCACTTGCATTCCTTCGGTCAGGGCGGGGTCGTAGGGCGGCGGGTCGATAAGCCAGACATAGTCGAAGGCCGCACGCGGAATCGTGCCGAGCGCGCCGTTGATCGACATGATTGGCCCGACCGAGCAGCCCTCGCGGCGTACCCGCTGCGACGGGTCGGCGGCGAAGCTTTTTGCCGCCGGATAATTGAGCTCCAGCAGGTTCAGGCCCTCCATCACCCATTGGTCGTTGGAAAAGCCGTGGCGGCGGACGACGACCATCGCGCCGAGGTGGCTGTCCCTGGGCAATGGCCACCTGAGCCCGCACGGTTCGCCGACGAGCGCGACCACGCGGGCCCCCATCGGCAGTTTCTCGATCGCCTGCAGCTTTTCCCGCTGGTCGTCGGACTCGATCGCCAGGCTCGCGGTCGTGCTTGCCAGCCGCAACCCGCAGAAGGTCAGTGCGGCGATCGCGATCGCGCTGCCGAGGCGGACGCTCATCTCGGCCTTGAAGCGGATCGCCAGGATCGCGGTCGCGATCATGTAGGGCGCGAGCCGCATGTCGGCATAGGCCGAGCCGAAGATGACCCGTGGCAGCACCAGATAGCCGGCGACGAGCACCATCGCGGAGAAGATGAGGTTGCGGGAGAAGGTGAGGTTGCGGATGACGAGCGCGCCGAACAGGACCGCGCCCGCTATCCCCATCGAAACCAGATCCCACGTCTGCCAGCGGTCGCGGAGCGCCATCTTCACCCAGCGCCACTTGGCTTGCCAGTTGAACCAGTCGCCGGTCATTCCGCCGTGCGTTTCGCTCCGCCAGGCGACCATGATCAGGATCGGCAGCGCCATCACCGACGCATGGGCCGCGGCATAAAATCCGGAGCGCAGCCAGCCGATCCCCTTGTCATGCTGGCGGACGGCTTCGGCCGAGAAGCACAGCAGGCCAAGCACGCCCCAGCCGTAGGTGTGGCAGAAGAAGACGATCACGGAGATCGGCACGAACAGCCAGGCACGAAGCTTCGTTCGGCCAAGGCGCCCCAGCCTCAGCCACAGGCCGAACGCCAAAAAGGCGAGAGCCATCGACAGAGCGAAATTGACGAACCCGAACAGGAACGGGTGCCCGTAGACGAAGGGAATCGCGAAATAGGCGGTCGGCGGGATCCGGCCGTGGACCTCGCGCGCGACCCACAGGAAGCCGGCGACCGTCATCGGCGGGATCGACAGGACGATCAGCTTGACGGCCGGCTCGAGCCCGATGAGCCGCCCCAGCGGCATCACCAGCAGATCGACGCCGAGGTTGCCGATCGCCGCCCAGCGGAAGCCGTAATAGCCGCGGAGCCAGGGGGAATCGTCAATGTCGAGCTGGACCCGGTAGCGGCCCATGTGGCCGAACAGGTCGACCAGGGGCGGGATCGGCGGGTAGATGAGCGGAACGGCCGACAGCAGAACGACGAGCGCAACGAACCAGCGTTCTTCCCACCACATGCGCGGCGAGTCCGCGATATATTTGATGGCCGCCGGCTGGATCATCGCACCCGACTGGCCGCTGCCGTTTCGATTGGCAACGCGAAACCGCAACAGCGGCCGGAAGCGTCAGGCGAGCGCGGCTTCCGGTTGCACCTGGCCGGATCCCCGTTCGAGGCGTTCGACAACGCGTCCAGCCGCGACCCAGATGACGGCCGTCATGGCGGCCGCAAGCAGGCCGTCGATCGCATAATGCCAGCCAAGGTGGATCGAGCCGATCCAGATGAGCGCCGCATAGGCGCCGAACAGGACGCCGAGGGTCCGGCGCACTTTCCATCCCGCGATCGCGAACAGCACGGCAAGCGCATTGTGGACGGACGGCATTGCCGAGATTCCCGCGCCGACGGCCAGCGATTCGCCGCCGAACAGCTTCAATAGGCCCGCCTGGTTCGACAGGGCCGTCAGCTTTGCGCCGGTTGCCGCCTCGGCCGAAAGCAAGTGTTGCTCGAGCGCGGCGAAGCTCGGGTACGGCCCAGTGAAATGTTCATAATAGCAGGGGCCCGCCGACGGCAGCAGGAAGGCGGCGATGCTACCGATGCCGATCCACACGCCGATGTAGCTCAACAGATACTGGTTGCGCAGGCGATAGGTCGAGGCCGCGAGCCAGGCGCACAACATGACACCCAGCGACATCGGCACGAACCAGCCGTGATAGGCGCGGTCGATCAAAAGGGTCGCCTGCGGCGAACCGAACAGGGCGTGCGAAACGCGCCAAGGGTCCTGGCCCAGGAAGAGCAGCTTGTCGGCCTGGGCGAAGGCCGGGTCGAGGCCGAAGCCGGCGAGCGGCAGCACCATCTGCTTGAACGCGTTAAACGAGGCCATCATCGTCGCGAAAAGCAGCGGCGGCCAGAATAGCGAAGCGAAGCGGTCCCGTTCCCACCGTGACCTGGCGGCGGCGAGCGTGACCGCGACCGGGTTGGGGCCGGAGCCGGCACGGGGCCGGTTTCGATACAGTTCGATGATCAGGAGCGAGAGGCCGAGGAACAGCCAGAGAGAAAGGCTGGTCCTCAGGTAAAATCCCAGGAGCCGAGCGAAATCGTAGAGCTGGACGCGGCCCGTCGACAGGACGAGCAGCATGTAGCTGGCGACGACAAGCGCCCCGGCCCCAGCGGCCCGCAATTCACGAACGTCACGCATCTGGTCGCCCTTCGCTCTGAGGACTAGGCGAACTAGGTTAACGAACCGCTAGAAGCGCGCTCGTTCAACGGCGATACAGGCAGGGTCGCTAAGCTCCTCCTCTCTTTTCGAAGGGAGAGGACATATGAAGAGTTTCCTCATAAGCACGGCGGCCCTCGTCGCAGCCGCCGGAATCGCCCCGGCGCTCGCGCAGACCGCGGCTCCGCCGGCCAAGCATGGCAAGATGGGCATGCCGACGACCCGCGCCGAAGTCGCGCAGAAGGTTCAGCAGCATTTTGCCAAGGCCGATACGAACCGTGACGGCTTCGTCACCCAGGCGGAGGCGGATGCCGTTGCCCATGCTCGGCACGCGCGCATCGAGGGGCGCATGGACGTCCGCGGCGAGAAGATGTTCGAGCGGTTCGATTCGAACAACGACGGGCGAGTCACCAAGGCCGAAGCCGATGCGGTCTTCGCCACCAAGAGCGTCGACATCGCCCATGCCGGGCCAGGCGATCAAAAGCCCAAGCACAATTGGGACGCGCTGGTTTCGCGCTTCGACGCGAACAAGGATGGAGCGATCAGCAAGGCCGAGTTCGACGCCGCTCACGCGAAGCGCGCCGACCGGGTCGCCGACCGCCGCTCGAAGCGCGGTTTTGGCGGCGCGATGTTCTCGATGGCCGACGCCGACAAGGACGGCCGGGTGACTCTCGCCGAGGCGACCGCTGCGGCGACCGCGCACTTCGACCGAGTCGACACCAACCGCGACGGGACTCTGAGCCCCGAGGAGAGGCGCGCCGCCCACAAGGGGCGTCACTCGAAGCCCGCTGGAACCTAGGCCGGCTCGCGCACTTTCGGAGAGGCTCGGCGCGCTTGCGCCGGGCCTTTCTTCCTGCCGCCGTTGGGCTTGATCCGGAGCTTCTTCTCCGCCTCGGCCATATAATCCCGGGTGAGCGGCAAGGTCCGCCGGTCGCGGATGTACTGGACCTGGTAATTGCACCCGGCGCCGCTCTCGAACATGACGATTCCGCCGCACAGGTAGAATTCCCACATCCTGAAGAAGCGAGCGTCGTACATCGTCTCGATCTTGGCGCGATTGTCCCGCACCCGCTGGAGCCAGTGGCGAAGGGTGTAGGCGTAATGGAGACGCAGGATTTCCACGTCGCTGACGATCAGCCGCGCCTTCTCGCTCGCCGCGCACATCTGGCTGAGCGAGGGGATGTGATAGCCGGGAAAGATATATTTGTCGGTGAACGGGTCGGGTGCCCCGCTGGTCGAGCCCAGCCGGCCGATCGTGTGCAGAAGCATGACCCCGTCGCGCTTCAGAAGGCGGCGGCAGGTGGTGAAGAATGCGTCGTAATGCGCCGCGCCGACATGCTCGAACATGCCGACCGAGACGATCCGGTCGAACTCGCCTTCGACCTGCCGGTAATCGACGAGCTCGAAGCGGACGCGATCGGCGACTCCGGCTTCCTCGGCCCTGCGCTGGGCAACGGCGAGCTGCTGCTCCGACAGCGTGATCCCGAGCACGTCCACCTGGGCGACCTGGTGGAGATAGAGCGCCATCCCGCCCCAGCCGCAGCCGATGTCGAGGACTTTCTGGCCAGGCTGGAGATGCAGCTTGGCCGCGATATGCGCCTTCTTGTCCGCCTGCGCCTGTTCGAGGCTGTTGGCGGGATCCGTGAAATAGGCGCAGCTGTACTGCATGTCGGAATCGAGGAACGTCTCGTACAGCTCGTTGCCCAGGTCGTAGTGATGGGCGACATTGCGGCGCGATCGGCGCGGGTCGTTGCGGCGGATGAGCGCCTGCAGTTGCTTGAGCCTGCTCTTGCCGAACAGCTTGCGGCTGCCGCCCCCTTCTTCCCACGGGTTCGCGCGAGTGATCATCTCGAGCAGGTCGAGAATGGTCCCGTTCTCGACGGTCAGCCGGCCATCCATATAGGTTTCGCCGAGGCCCAGCCGGGGGTTCTTGAAGATTTCCAGTGCCACCCTGCGGTCGGCCGCGCGGACGATCAGATCCTTGCCGCCGCCCGGCCCATAAGTCTCCGGCTTGCGGCCAGGCAGGACCAGCGTGATGCTTCCGTCCTTGAGCAATTTGTCGATGAGCCGGCCGATCAGTGACATGACGCGCCTTATACAATTTCCCTCAGCGCTTGCGAAACTGGCACGGCCGCGGGGCCGCGGCAATGATCCAGGCTAAGCGGCGGTCTGAGCGCCGTTCTCGTCCGCACCCCGTGCGGACTGTGATCGACGCTTGCGCTCGCTCGCGGTCTTCAGCTGGCCGCAGGCGGCGTCGATGTCGCGGCCGCGCGGAGTCCGCACCGGGGCAGAGATTCCGGCTTCGAAGACGATGTTGCTGAACGCCCTGATCCTCTCGTCGCTCGAACATTCATAGGGCGCGCCCGGCCAGGGGTTGAACGGGATCAGATTGACCTTGGCCGGAAGCTTGTACTTGCGGATTAGCCGCACCAGCTCGCGCGCGTCCTCGTCGCTGTCGTTCTTGTCCTTGAGCATCACATATTCGAAGGTGATGCGCCGGGCGTTGTTGGCTCCGGGATAGGCGGCGCAGGCCTCGAGCAGCTGCTCGATCCCGTACTTGCGGTTCAAGGGCACGATCTCGTCGCGGACCTCCTTGCGAACCGCGTGAAGCGAGACCGCGAGATTGACCCCGATCTCCTCGCCGGCGCGCTCCATCATCGGCACGACGCCGCTCGTCGACAGGGTGATTCGGCGCTTGGACAGGCCGAGGCCGTCGCCGTCCATGACGATCTTCAGGGCGTCGCGGACATTGTCGAAATTGTAGAGCGGCTCGCCCATCCCCATCATGACGATGTTGGTGAGCATCCGCCCTTCCGGCTGCGACGGCCATTCGCCGAGCGCGTCGCGCGCGAGCATCACCTGGCCGACGATCTCGGAGCGGTCGAGGTTGCGCACCAGCCGCATGGTGCCGGTGTGGCAAAAGCGGCAGTTCAGGGTGCAGCCGACCTGGCTCGACACGCACAAGGTCCCGCGGTCGGCGTCGGGGATGAAGACCATCTCGAACTCGTTGCCGTCGTCGGTCCGAAGCAGCCATTTGCGCGTGCCGTCGGAGGAAACTTGCGCCTCGACCACCTGCGGCCGCGAGATCACGAACCGCTCCTTCAGCCACGGCTGCTGCGCCTTGGCGATGTCGGTCATGGCGTCGAAGTCGGTGACCCCGCGATTGTAGATCCAGTGCCACAATTGCTTGGCGCGAAGCTTCGCCTGCTTCGGTTCCAGCCCCAGCGCCTCAAGCTCCAGCCGCAGCTCGTCCTTGGTCAGGCCGACAAGCTCGACCTTCCCGTCGGCGCGGCGCGACGGATCGGCCCCGCGCGGGACGGGCACGGGCTCGATAGTGCCGGGAATCGGCATCAGGGCGGTATCGGCGCTCATTGCAGAGGGGCGATGTAGTGGCGATCAGCGCCCTTTGCCAGCGCAGGC
>DASTDZ010000081.1:0-8390 GCA_035710105.1 Sphingomicrobium sp.
GCGCCCGTCGCTGCTTCCCGGGCTGATCGGCGCGGCGCGGCGCAATTTCGACCGTGGCGCCGCCTCCATCCGGCTGTTCGAAGTGGGCCGCCGCTATCTGGCCGACGCCGAGCGCCCGACCGTCGGGCTGGTGCTTGCCGGTGAGAGAACACCGCGCGACTGGCGGGCGGGCAAGGCGCAGCCGTTCGACGCCTTTGACGCCAAGGCGGAAGCGCTCGCCTTGCTCGAAGCGGCGGGCGCGCCGGTCGCCAATCTGCAGGTGTTCGAGAACGCCGGGCCGACCTGGCACCCGGGCCGTTCGGCCAGGCTGGGTCTTGGGCCGAAGACGATTGTCGCCGCGTTCGGCGAGCTTCATCCGGCGCTGGCCAGGCGGTTCGACGCCCCCGCCGGAACGGTCGCGGCGGAGGTCTATCTCGACTCGATCCCGGCGACGCGCGCGAACGGCCGCGCGAGGCCACAATATGCGCCGCCCGTGTTGCAGAGCGTCAGCCGCGACTTCGCCTTCTTGGTCCCGCCCGATGTTGCCGCCGACACCCTCGGCCGGGCACTCCGCGGCGCCGACAAGGCGGCGATCAGCGGCGTCCGACTGTTCGACCGGTTCGAGAGCCCGGATGGCCTGAGCCTGGCCTTCGAAGTCACCCTGCAGCCAGCCGAGAAAAGCTTCACCGAGGAAGATCTGGCTGCGATCTCGAAGAAGATCGTCGCCGCCGCGGAGAAACTGGGCGCGCGGCTACGCGGGTAATTCGAACGCGTTGATCGCGGCGTGGACCCGCGCTTCGACCTCTTCGCGCTTGAGGCCCGCGGGGATTGTCTCGCCGATCCGGATGCGCACCGTCCCCGCTTTCTTGACCACCCCCCTCGGCCATAGCCGCCCGCTGTCCACCGCGACCGGCACGACCGGCAGGCCGAGCGCGCGGTACAGGCCGGCGAAGCCCGGGCGGAGCGGCGGCGTCTCGCCGGGCGCAACCCGCGTGCCTTCGGGATAGATGATCACCGCGCGGCCTTGCGCGGCCGCGTCGCGGCCGGCCGCCATCATCTCGCGGAGCGCCTTCGGCCCCGCGCTGCGGTCGACCGGAATGACGCCATAACGCCGGGTCAGCCAGCCGAAGAACGGGATTTGCGAAAGCTCGCGCTTGAGCACGATCACCGGCGTGTCGGCAATGCGCACCATCTCCAGAGTCTCGAACATCGACTGATGCTTCACCGCGATCAGCGCCGCGCCAGGTGGAATCGTGCCTTCGACCCGCGTCTGGATCCCGAGCACGGCTTGCGCGAGCTTGTGGTGGAAGACTGTCCAGCTTCGCACCAGCGCGCGGGTCGCAACGCGCCCGAACAGCGACAGGAGAAGGCCTGCGAAGATGAACAGCACCGTCGCCGGATAGAAAAGGAGCGCGTAAAGAAGGGAGCGGGCCAGCTGCACGGACGTCACAGCTCGAAGAGCACGGCGATCCGGCGCAGAAGCAGCTTGTTATATTCGCCGAACAGCGTCGCGAGCCCCGGCTGCGACTTCACCGCATCGGGGACGAGCGCATATTTGTCGCCGAGCACGCGGGTGAACTCGTAGCGGGCGCGGCGCATGTGCCAATCGCTGGTGATCAGCCGGAGCGATCTATAGCCGCGCGCGTCGAGCCAGCGCTTCGCTTCTTCCGCGTTGGAGCGCGTGTCGACCGATTCGCTGCCGAGATCGACGCAGCAATTGAAGAGCCTGGCGTTGCCGCCGAGGCGGCGGACGAGGTCGCGCTTGGTCACCGACGGATCGGCGCCGGCGATCAGAAGGCGCTTCGCATCGCCCTTCGACAGCACTTCGATCCCATGCTCGATCCGTCCGCTGCCACCGGTGATGACGACCGCGGCGTCGGTGCGCTGGCGACCCGCCGGCTTGTCGAGCGTCACCGCGAAGACGATGAAGCCCAGCGCGTAGAGCAGCAGCAGGAACGAGAACAGGCGTGCGATCATAGAGTGGCGCGCAATGCCCTGAGCAAGGTCCAGTGGGCAACAGCAAGCGCGAGGGCTACCGCGGCGACCGGCACCAGGACGAGGAGGACGAGGTCCGTTCCGGACAATGGCGCGGATGCCGTCAGCTCCACGGCTAGCGCCACGCCGGCGCCGGCGATTACGAATAGCGCCGCGGCGGCGGCCAGTGCCCCGAGCGCTGCCCCGGCGGCGGCGTCGAGCGCAATCTTGCGCTCGAACAGCCGGGTTATCTGCGCGTCGGTGGCGCCGATCCCGTGCATGATCTCGATCGTCGACCGGTGCGTGTCGAGCGCGCCGCGCGCGGCGAGCACGATCGCCGCCGAACTGGCCGCGGCCATCAGGACGACGAGCGCGATCGCCAGCCACTGAAGCGCACGGATCGAACGCAAAAGCGGCTCGAGCTCCGCCGTCTCGGCGATCAGCCTTGCGCTCGGCGCCTGCGCGCGAAGCCGCTCGGCAAGCGCGCGCGGGTCGGCTCCGGGCAAAAGCTCAACCGTCACCAGCGCGGGGACGGGAAGGTCGGTGCTCGACGCCGCCTCGCCGAGCCAGCGCTCTAGCGTTTGCCGCATCTCGGCTTCGGGAACCGGCGTCGCGTTGCGGACTCCCGGCGTGGCCCGAGCGGCGCCGACTGCCTTGGCTAGCTCGCCCTCGGCGGCAGCCGGCAGCTCGACCACGTATCGGTTCTCGATCCCGCTGGTGACAATTCCGGCGGCGTTGGCGAGCGCGAGCCCGGCCGCGGCGATGATCATCATCGCAAAGGTCATGATCGCCATGACCGCCACCGTCGGCACGTGCAGCCGCTCGACCGGCAGAAGCCGCGAGTCCGGGGCAGAGCGGAGCCGGTCCAAGATCATTGCCGGGCGCCCCTTCCGCTCGCCGCCGGTGGGTTCTTGAACGAGCCCGTCGGGTCGACGAGGCCACCGCGGTCGAGCCGCATCAGCTCCGCGCCCGGGGTCGAGGCGACCAGCCCAAAATCGTGGGTTGCCACGACCACCGTCGTGCCAAAGCCGTTCAAGGCGCTGAACAGATGCAGCAGCCGCTTGGCCATCTCCGCATCGACGTTGCCGGTCGGCTCGTCGGCGACCAGCAGGTCGGGCTGGGTGATGACGGCGCGGGCGATCGCTACCCGCTGCTGCTCGCCGCCCGACAGGGTCGGCGGCCTTGCCCCGGCGCGGTCGCCGAGCCCGACCCAGTCGAGCATTTCGCGGACGGCGGCCGTGACCTCGCTCTCGGCACGGCCCGCGATTCGCAGCGGAAGCGCGACATTGTCGAACGCCGACAAGTGGCGGATCAGCCGGAAATCTTGGAAGACGACTCCGATGCGCCGCCGGAACAGCGGCAGCCGCTCGCGCGGGGCATCGCTCAGGTCTTCGCCGAACAGCCGGATCCGGCCGCGGGTCGGGCGTTGCGCAAGATAGAGGAGCTTCAGCAGCGAGGTCTTGCCCGCGCCTGAAGCGCCGGCAAGGAAATAGAAGCCACCCTCGCCGAGCGTGAAATCGAGGTCGCGCAAGACCTCGGCGCCAGTCCCGTAGCGCAACCCCACGCTTTCGAATTGAACGATCGCCGCCAGACCAGCCCTCCCGCGTCGGCATGGCTTGTCGCATGCGGCCGCTGCCTTGCCAACGGCCGAGCATTCCTGTTTACGAGGGCGATCAGCGGGAGGCGCTCGACACATGATCCTGACATGCCCGTCGTGCGGGACTCAATATGCGGTGAAGG
The DNA here is from genome assembly GCA_035710105.1 of Sphingomicrobium sp. GTDB lineage: Bacteria > Pseudomonadota > Alphaproteobacteria > Sphingomonadales > Sphingomonadaceae > Sphingomicrobium. The sequence continues at coordinate 3,694 of DASTDZ010000081.1, forward strand.
ACGGGGCTATCCCCGAAGGCGGCCGCAAGGTCCGCTGCGCCTCGTGCGGCCACAGCTGGCACCAGGATCCCGAGACGGAGCCCGGCGCGCTGGGGATGGACGAAACCGAGCAGCAGGTCCCGGAGGAAGCGCTGCCCGACACCGCCGCAGAGGCGCCGCCCGGGCCCGTCGCCGAAGCGGCTGGCGACGAACCGCAGGCGCACGGCCGCGAGGACCAGCCCGCGACCCAGTTCGACATCGTCGGCGGCCGCGTGCAGGCGTTCGAGGAAGTCGAGCCGGTCGCGCCCGGCGCGCCGTTGGTCGAGCCGCCCTCTGCGGTCCCGGTTCCACCGCCCGAAGACGTGTTCGACGAAGGCGACAGCCTGGTCGGCGAGGAGCCCTGGGACCCGGAAAAGGAAATCCCCGACGCCGAGGAGATCGAGGCTGTCGAGAGTGAGACGGGCCGTGATCGGCGGCGAAGCTTGTGGATGGCGATCCTGATCGCAATCGTGCTCGTCGCCGCGGTCTTCCTCGCTTTCTGGTTCCTTGCCCCGGATTCGGTCCGAAGGCAGGTGGGGCTCGCCGCTGCTCCGAGCCCGCTGCAGATCGCGCCGGGAGCGCCCGAGCGACAGAAGCTTGCCAGCGGCAATGAGCTGGTGGTGGTCAGCGGTCGGGTGATCAATCCCAGCTCGAAGACTCAGAGCGTGCCGCCGATTGAGGCGCAGCTTCGCGACAGCTCGGGCAGGCTGGTTTACCGCTGGACGATCGCACCGCCGGCGCGCAGCCTTCCGCCTGGCGGCAGCGCGAGTTTCAACAGCGCCGAGATGAACGTCCCTCCGAGCGGGCTCGATTCGACCGTCACCCTGACTCTGAAGGGCTGATTTCTCAGGGAAATTCGACGAGCTTGGCTTGCCGGCGGGAGCCGTCGGGCGATTCCAGCGGGACCAACCGGACGAGCGCATCCTGCGGCGTGCTCGAGGCCTCGACCCGCACTCCGGAGAGGATCCGAACGCTCGCCGTCGCCTGGACGACCGGCCGGCGCGCCGAGGACATCGGCTGCTCGGTCGCGGGAGCGCCTGCGGCCGCTGCGGCGAACAAGGCGAGGATCATCATCGCCCGAGCCTAACGAACTGGCGGCCAATTGGTAAACAGACTGTTAAGACCTGTTCCGATATGGAGCAGAAGAGCGACGTTGCGCGGGCTCATGCCCTTTGGTAGAGGCGCCGCCTTGCCAGTCGTGGCGGCGCCCTGCCGCTTCTTTCATGCACGTGCGGTCGTGGCGGAACTGGTAGACGCGCAGCGTTGAGGTCGCTGTGGCCGAAAGGCCGTGGAAGTTCGAGTCTTCTCGACCGCACCAGCGTCAAAGCAAGGACATGCCGGGGGCATGGCCGCTTTGACGCTCCAAGTTTCTCTGCATCTAAAGAACGGCGCGCCAGCTGCGACTGCGTCGCAACATCATTTCGTGACCGGAAAGTCGTCTCGGACGACTATTGCGAGACGGCGATTCGGGGCGGCGGGCTCAGGTGGATGGTCCCGAGCCGGACCACGGCCTCGCCCTCGACGACGGTGACGCTGACGTTGAGCTCGGGCGCGACCTGCGCGGCTTTGGCCGATTCGCTCGCGATTCGGACCGAATAGGTGCCGTAGGGCACGCGTTCGAACAGGAAATAGCCGTCATAGTCGGAACGCGCGGTTGCGACGACCGCGCCGGAGCGGTCGACGAGCTCAAGATCGAGCCCCTCGAAGCCGAGCCCGCCGCTCTTGACGATCGCGCCCTCGACGTCGCCGGCGCCGACCAGCCCGATCTCTACGTCAGCCGGCACACCCGGGCGCGGGACGACCACCTGGACCGCTTTCTTTGGCGTCAGCATCGGGTCGGCAAGGCTGGTCTGGTCGATCCCGACCGTGATCGGCGTGTAGGTGGCAAGCCCGGCAATCATCACCGAGCCCCTGGAATCGGTCGGTTTTCTGGCGATCGCATGGCCGGCAACGACCAGTGCGCCTTTCTCCAGCGGCTCGCCCGGGTCGGCGATGCCATTGTCGTTGAGGTCGCGATAGACTTTTGCCCGCACCGAGCCGGCCCCCGCGATTCGCTCGCGCGACAGGGTGAACCCGCGGCCCGGGTCGAGCGAGAAGTTGAGGTTGACGCCGACCGCCGCCGAGCCGTCGCTCGCCGCTTCGCCGGTGATCGCCAGCGCGACTGAATCGAAGCGCCGGATGTAGCTGAGCCGTGCCCGCGCGCGCTTTTCCGGCCCGTCATAGGCGAGCGCGCCCTCCCAGTCGCTGTGGTCGGACGCGGACCAATAGCCGGACAGCTCGACCGAGCGGAACCGGCTTTGCGGGCTGATTTCGAAGCTGGTCGAGCCGCGAATCCGGACCGGCCCGACGCGGCCGGTGCCGATCAGGTCGGCGACGACACTGGGTGGAGGAGCCGGGCCCTTGGCGAGATACTGGCGCATATATTTCACGTTTGCGGCGAGATTGAAGCGTTCGATCGTCGTCGACAGCCGCGCCGCAGCCTCGAGCTGGCTGCTGCCGTCGGCGCGGTCGGTGTAGCGAATGTCGGCGTGCGCCGGGATCGTTGCCCGGCCCAGGCGGATGGGGGCGTCGAGCGCGACGCGCCCCTCGCGAACGCTCATCTCGCGGCCGCCGCGCAGTCGGAAATCCTTGGCCGCCACCGCTTCCGCGCTGATATTGAGCGAGCCGAACTTGGCGAGCAGCTGGGCGCGGGCCGCGGTGCCGCCGCTGCTGTCCCTGCCGGCCCCGACCTCGACCAGCGCGGGGCCGATCGACCGCCGGACCGACCCTTCGACGAAGGTCACCCTTTCATCCTCGAGCAGCATGGTGCGCGCTAGCACCCCGATCGACGTGCGCTCGTCGATCCCGTGCTCGACCGCGACCGCAGCCTGTGCCCTCGCTTCGAGCGGTCCCTGCTCCTCTTCCTTGCGAAGCGCGACCAGGTCGCGGCCCGGCTGGTTGACCCCCGCCCAGTACCAGGTCTTGCCGGGCGGGACATTGTCCTGGCCGACGTTGATCATTTCCTCACGGGTGCGGACCTGCCCCTGCGGACCGTAGAGGACGATGCTGAACTGGTTTTCACCGTAAAGCAGCTGAACGTCGTCGAAGACGTAGCGCTGGCGCTCGTCCGACCTGGCGAAGGCGAGCAGCTGGCCGTTGCGATAGAGCTCGGCGTCCCAGCCCGAGGGGAGCTCTCCCTCAAAGCGGGTGCGGTCGAAGCTCGCCGGATTGACGACGGGCCGGTTGGTGACGACCGCGCCGCGCCCGCTGGTCGCGGTTCCGCTGAGCCTCGTGGCGAGTCCGGCGACGTCGCCGAAGCCGAAGTGGGTCGCCTTGAGCGGCCCCAGAAGCTCGCCGTCCGGGTCGGAGCGGAAGGCGCGCAGACGGAGCGCGGCGGGAACGCCCTTCTGGTCGGTCGCCAAATAGCTGTCGTACGACAGGTGCGCGATCTCGCCCGCCGCATAGACGGACGAGCGGCGGTCGACCTGCACGCCGGTGTCGGCGCGGTAGGTCATGCCGGCGCTGACGACGAAATCGAGCGCCGGCGCGCGCCACATCCGATAGGGAAGGCGCACCTGCGGCAAAGAGGCGATGTCGAACTTGGCCCGCTTGGCGAGGTTGGCCGCGCGCCGTTCGCGCTCGATCGCAAGCTCGACCGGGAGCTTGGCTTCGGATTCGAGCACCAGCACCGAACCCGACGTCACCGGTTTGACGCCGAGTCCGAACCAGCGCGACAAAGCTTCGCTGTCCACGCACCAGCCCTCGGGCGTTTCGCGGACGAGGTGCCGTTCCAGGGCCTCGCTCTTGTCGGCGTAGCGCACCACTCCGGCGCCGACGTCGATCGCGATCTTGCGGTCTTCGCTGAACGCCCAGCCGCTCGCCTTCCTCGCCCCGAGGTCGATCTTCATCGGCACGTCGAGGGTCGCCAGGAAATCGCCGAAGATCACGCAGGTGCCCTCCGGCGTATTGTAGGCGCGCACGCCGTCGCCGAGCCGGTACTGGCGGATCTTGACGTCGAGAAGGAATTGCTCGTCGGGGTCGGCGGCCCAGCCGTCGGCGAGGGGTGTCGCTGCCGTCGCGCCGACGGCGGTCAGCAGCGCGGCGGCCGCGAGGCCGCCCGCCCTGCCCAGCCATTTGCCGGCGCCCACCATGCCCGTTCACCGCGCCCCGGGAAAACGCCCTAGCGCAGCACCGCCTGCGTTTCGGCGATCGTCTTGGACCCGTCCTCGTAGGTTTCGACATATTGGACGGTGACCGGGCCGGCGAGCGTGCCCTTGAAGCTGTCGTCGATCGGTACGACGACCTGGCGCTGGCCGATCTCCGTATAGACGGCGACCGCGCGCTGCGAGCCGATCGGATCCTTGAAGCCGGGTTTCAGCACCCGCACCTCGCCGAAGGTCGAGCGTTCCCCCGAGCGCGTGAGGTCGAGCGCGACGGCCGGCTTGCCGCCGCGCTGGTCGAGCCGGACGTTGGCGATCCCAGCCTTGGCCTCGAGGTTGCCGAGCCGCACGATCACCGGGATTGTCACGCCGTAGACGGGGGTGAGCTTGAAGCTCAGCCCCTTGGGCGGCTCGCCCGCCGGCTTGGTCACGGGGGTGGCGGGCGGGATCGCCCGGAACAGCATGTGGATCCGGTACTCGCCGTCGGGCAGGCCCTTCGGCGGGCGCGCCGCGACCCGCACCGACTGCGGCTCGTTGGGA
>DASTDZ010000082.1:0-2091 GCA_035710105.1 Sphingomicrobium sp.
GCTTCTCGCCGACGTCCCCAACGAAGCGCAGATCATGAACGACGAGCCGTTCGGCCCGGTCGCGGTCAGCCGGTCGTTCGACACGTTCGACGAGGTGATCGCCGAGGCCAACCGCCTGCCCTACGGCCTCGCCGCCTTCGCTTTCACCGAGAACGGCCGCCGCGCCAATTTGATCGGCGAACTGGTCGAGGCGGGCATGGTCGGGATCAACACCTTCGCCATCTCGGTCGCCGACGCGCCGTTCGGCGGGGTCAAGGATTCAGGGTTTGGGAGCGAGGGCGGAAAAGAGGGGCTCGAGAGCTATCAGGTCGTGAAGGCGATTCATCAAGCGTGAGCTACACTCTCCTGCATGGCCCAACGCTCCATGCAGAGGCGCCCTATACGTTCTTCCTACCACATCCGTGGCTCGTAGGTGCGGTCCGCGTCGGCGATCTCGTCAAACTCGGGTTCGAGTATGATCCGCCTGGTGAGAAGTACGGCGGTGAGCGGATGTGGGTCGAGGTCGATCGTGTTGAAGGCGATGATTACGCGGGGCACATCGTCAATGAGCCCGATGAGCCGATTCTGACATTCGGCGAAGTGGTCAGCTTCAAGCGGGACAACATTCTCGACGTGCTACTCGTGGACGCGGCGCGGCTTCCCGAGTTTCACACTGACGCGGGCCGTGTCCCGCAAGTTCAACAGTCTCGCGAGTATTGGGAACGATGCTTTGTGGACGATTGCGTTCTCTACGATGGCGTGCCGGTCGAATACCTTTACCGGGAGACGCCTGAAAAGCTCGAAAATGACGAGTACCCTGACAGCGGCTGGCGAATCCGGGGAAGACAGGGAGAGGCTACTGACGATGAGATGGACGCACGTGAGGTGTCATTCGTCGCCCTCGGTGCGGTTCTGAACAAGGACGACAGCTGGCTGCACCTGATCGATGCACCAATCGGCTCGCGATTTATGCGAAACTTTGAATCTGGCAGCTACGAAATGGCGGACTGACTGAGGTCCTACTTATACGCGCCGTCGCGCAAGTTGATCCCGTACTCCTTCCAAGCCTTCAGCGCGGCGAGCATCTGCGACCAGCCCATGCAATTGCCGTAACTGGCCCGCAGCCCGGCCTCGGTCTCGCGCCAGCCCCATTCCTCGACCTCGACCAAGGTGCGCCCATCGTCGGTCGGCTTGAATGTCATCGTGACCGTCGTCTTGTAGCCCGCCGGCTTGATCTTGATCTCGCCGTCCGCGACCTGCTCCCCTTCGGCAGCGTCCCAGCGGAAGACGATTCTTTCGTCGGGCACCACCTCATCCACGTCGACCGGAAAGGCGCCGGGGAAATCGTGAAAGTCCCAGGTCACCGTTTTTCCCGCCTCCAGCCGGCCGCTGGCGCCGCCGGTGGTGAAATAGGAGGACAGCTGCTCGGGTTCGGCGACTGCTTCGAAAACTTCGTGCACCGGGCGGCCGACGATCATCATCACCTTGAACTTGAGGTCCATGCCGATTCTCCCGCCCAAGCGTAGCAAAGCGGGCGATGCTCAGGTAATGCCCGCGCCCATGACCACACGCACCGGCGGACAGATCCTTGTCGATCAGCTCAGGATCAACGGCTGCGACCGCATCTTCACCGTCCCGGGCGAGAGCTTCCTCGCCGTGCTCGATGCGCTCCACGACACGCCCGAGATCGACGTCACCGTCTGCCGCCAGGAAGGCGGCGTCGCCTACATGGCCGACGCCGACGGCAAGATGACCGGCCGCCCGGGAATTGCCTTCGTCACCCGCGGGCCCGGCGCGACCAACGCCAGCGGCGGGGTCCATGTCGCCTTCCAGGATTCGACGCCCATGATCCTGTTCATCGGCGACGTCGCGCGCTCCGACCGCGATCGCGAGGGCTTCCAGGAAATCGATTTCCCCGCCTTCTTTGCGCCCATCGCCAAATGGGCGGCGCGGATCGAGGACGCGCGGCGGATCCCCGAATATGTCGCGCGCGCATATCGCGTCGCCACCGCCGGCCGCCCCGGCCCGGTCGTTCTCGCGCTTCCCGAGGACATGCTTCGCGACCAGGTCGAAGTGCCCGACCGGCCGCCGGTGCCGCCGCTCGCCGAAGCG
>DASTDZ010000083.1:0-16198 GCA_035710105.1 Sphingomicrobium sp.
TTGTCGACTCCAGGTGCCGGATAACCGGCTTGGCGAAGCGCACTCACCAGCTCGCGGCGCGCATCGACCGCCATCAGCGCGTAGGTCTGCTCCTCGGTCGGACGGGCGATGCCGTTTTCTGCAAGGAAATCGTTGAAGCCGCGGTCGGGAGTGAGGCTGCATGTCCCGCTAGCCGTCGAACTGCCACCGGTCCCGGCGCAGTCGATCCGTCCCGCTTCGCGGACGATGGCGAAGCGCAGTGGGCTGCTAGCCGGCGCCCTCAAGGCCGCGAGATCGAGTCCGGCAAGGCTGGAGGCGGCGAAGCTGCTCGACCAGCTGTCGGTGCCGCGGCTGTCCGCGCGGCGGAATCGCACCTGCAGCTGGTCGGGGCGGCCCGACGGCTCGATGGTGAAGCGAAGCGGAGCAACTGGCGCGGCAACGCACGCCGACGAAACGCTGATCAAGGTCATCAGAAGCGCGGCGGCGAAAGCGAATATCCTGGTCATTTGCTCGTCTCCTTTTCCTGTTCTCCGGGCAAAGTTCGCCCGTCCGCCCCTTGGGGGCGCTTTCGAATTCAGTGTTCGGGGTTCAGATCAGTTCGTGAATCGGGCCTGGAGTTTCAGGGCCCGGCTTCCTCGCTCGCTTTGAGCTCTTCGGGTGTGATCCCGAGCGCCTTGAGCTCGGTCAGCTTGTCGACGCTGAGGCGGGCATAGCCGGCGCGCCGGTAGCGCTCGATGTCGGCGGCGGTCACGCCGACCGCCCTGAGCTGGGTGAGCTCGTCGAGCGACAGCCGCCCATAGCCGGCCGCCGCCATGGACCGGATGTAATCGCTGCGCACGCCGACCGAATAGGCGCCCGCGAGGTCACCGGCATCGATCTGGCTGTAACCGAGCCGCACAAGTTCCTGCACGAAGGTGGGGCTGACCCCGACCGCCTTGAGCGCGACGATATCGTCATGGTCCAAGCGCATGTTAGGCCCCGCCGAGCGGATCGCGGCGACATATTCGGGCGAGACGCCGACCGCCTTGAGCTCGACCGCGCGGTCGATCGCCGACTTTTCCCTGCGCGGAGGAAGCGGCGGCGGTCCGTGGGGATGGGTGATCGCCAATGCGAGGCCGGGGACCGCGCGGGCGTCAGCAAAGGCAATGGTGGCTCCGTCCGGGCGGCGAAGCAGGGTGCGGCGCTGGCCCGTCGAATCGGGAGCGGCGACCGAAATCGTCGATCCGTCGGCCGAGCGCAGCACGAACTCGCCGGGCTGTCCGTCGGCCGTGCGGCTGACCGGTTCGACGGAGACGATGGAGGCCGCCGCCCTTGCCGCTTCCGCGGCTTTCACCGGAGGCACGGCCACGGCCACTGCCAAGTCGCTCGCGGGCGGGTAGTAGGGGTTGGTCGAGGCGATGACGGTTTCAGGCGCTCCAGCGGCCGTCGCGGACGCCACCGGCACCAGGTTGAGCGCGGCGACAGGTACCGCCATGCCGGCGGCGAAGAAGGCCGCAGCCGAGCCCCAGCGCCATCCACCCGGCGCGCGCCTGGCGGCGCCGTCGAGGACCCGCTTCACACGGCGTGCAAGCGAATTCCTGCCGGGGGCCACTCCGTGCGCGCCGATCAACAGGCCACGGCATTCGTGGCGGGCGACCCCGACAAGCAGGCGGGCGTAATCGGTATCTTCGATATCGGTGGCGAGAACCGCGTCGTCGGCCGCTTCTTCGCGCAGCTGGTGGGCTTCGCGAGCGAGTAGCCAGACAAAGGGATTGAACCAGAACAGGGCGACCGCGACCCGCGCAAGAAGAAGCTTCGCCCAGTCGAGATGGGCGACGTGCGCGAGCTCGTGGGTAATGATCGCCTCGGCCTCGTCATGCGATTCGACGGCCTCGGCGTTGAGCAGGATCACAGGCCGGATGACGCCCCAGCTGATCGGGGAGGGGAGCTCGTTGCTGATCAGCAGCGCGGTGCCATGCTTGAACCCCATGCGCTGCTGGGCACGGGCAAGCGCGGTCAGCCACGGCGCATCGACGAGGACGTTGGCCTTGGCCTTGAGCACGAACAGCCGTGCAAGCGCGATCAGGGTAAGCAGGAAAAGTAGAGCCGCTGGAATCGCATAACTCCAAAAGGACCAGTCGATCGCATTCAGGGCCGCGCTCCCGGCACCCGCGTCAACAGCAAGGGGGGCTGACGAAAGATCCGACGCAGGCTCCGCCAGAGGGGCGACCGAAACCGGGGAAAGAGTCTCGGTCTTGCCCACCAGGAACTCGGGACCGGCGATGTCGAGCGTCGGGAGCGCGAAGGTTGCGACCGGCAGGAGCAGCAGGCCGGCAAGCGCAAGGTGCGCGACCCAGCTTCGGTCCGCCGCCGACCGGTCCTTGAGTAGCCTCAGGAGCAGAAGGGCGCCGCCGGCGATGAAGAAGGATTTCGCGGCAAGCGGGATGAACCAGTCCATCACTTTGCTCCTTTCGCGGCACGAGCCTTGGCGATCATGGCCTCGAGCTCGTCGAGCTCGTCATTGCTGAGCTTGTCGGACATGCCGAGCAGCGCACTCGCCGCGCCTGCCGGCGAGCCGTTGAAGAAGACCCGGACGATTTCGCTCAGCGCACTCTTGCGGGCAGCCGTTTCCGACACGGCGGGGCTGTACAAGAACCCCCGCTCCGACTCCGCGCGCCGCACATAGCCCTTGTCCTCGAGCCGCTTGAGCATCGCCCTGACGGCCGAACCGCTGAGCTGGTCCGGAAGGTGTTCGCCAACGTCCGCAGCCGTCAGGGGCCCCGATTCGAAGAGTATGTCGACGATCTGCCGTTCGCGGGGCGGAAGCTTGCTGAGCATGGAGAATCGAAACCTCTTTTCGCGCTACATTTGTAGCGTGTGCTACATTTGTAGCGTGAACGCAAGCTGAATGCTTTCAGGCTATGTCGCGATTTTTCGACGAATGGCGGAGAGGGTGGGATTCGAACCCACGGTGCGGTTGCCCGCACGGCGGTTTTCAAGACCGCTGCCTTAAACCACTCGGCCACCTCTCCGCGAACTTCCGGCCGAAACCGCTCGGCTCGGTATCCTGCGCCCGGCAGGATAGCCGCCTCGCGCCCGGCCACCTCTCCTTAATGTCGCCACAGATATCGCGGGTCGGGGCAGGGCGTGCAAGGCGGGCGACCAGCCGGTTGGCCGGGAACGCGCCGAGCCCCTAGGCTTTGAGCATCCAACAAGGGGAGGGCTGGAGAGTGGCGTTGCGTCTTTGCGGTGGGTGGATTGTGGCAGGCGTGGCTGCACTCGCGCTCGGCCCGGCCGAGGCGCAGGACAGCAGGAGCATCGCCGCGCAGTCCCCGGCGAAGCCTTCGATCGAAACCGCCCAGGCGCAGCCAGTCGCGGTCCACCGCAGCCAGTATCCGGCAGCGCAGCCCGTAGCCCGAAGCTACGACCCGTTCGAACAGTACAAGGCCTATCTCGCTGGACGGGCGCGGAGCGCAGGGGTGCGCGAGGAAACGATTCGCGCCGTGATCCCCTATCTGCAGCTCAACCGGCGCGTGATCGAGCTCGACCGGGCCCAAAGGCCCACCCCGGTCCGGGCCGACGAAAACCCATCCTTCCGGCCCTATCTCGACCGCCACATCACCGCCTCGCTGATCAACCGCGGCCAGGCCCGCTATTATTCGCATTGGCCGAACCTGTCGCGGATCCAGACGCGGTACGGCGTGGATCCTGCTGTGATCATCGCCATTTACGGCAAGGAGACGAGCTATGGCTCGGTCACCGGCTCCTTCGACCTGCTCGAGGCCTTGGCGACGCTCGGCTACGAGGGCCGGCGCCGGGCGCTGTTCGAGGACGAGTTCATCGCTGCGATCAAGCTCCTCGACCAGGGGGTGCGGCGCTGGCAATTGAAGGGCAGCTATGCGGGCGCGACCGGCTTCCCGCAGTTCATGCCGTCCGTGGTTCTGCGGCTGCGCGCCGACGGCGACGGAGACGGCTATGCCGATATCTGGAGGAACGAGGTCGACGCTTTCGCCTCGATCGCCAACTATTTGCGCGACGCAGGATGGAAGCGGAACATCCCGTGGGGAGTCCCGGTCAGGGTCCCGCCCAACCTCAACCGCTCGGCGATCCGCTCGCGCCTCACCCCGCCGCGCTGCCCTGCGGTGTTCCGCCGCCACAGCCGCTGGCTGACGGTCGCCGAATGGCGCTCGCTGGGGGTCGTGCCGACGGGGAGGGGCCTTCCCGATACGGAGATGGCAACCCTGATGGAAACGCCGGGCGCCTATGCGGAAGGCTATTTGCTGACCGCCAATTACCGGGCGATCCTCGAATATAATTGCTCGAACTATTACGCGATGGGGGTCGGCCTGCTGGCCAATGCGATCGCCCGGCAATGAACCCTCTCGCGCGCGCCGCCGCCGCGCGATAGACAGGCCGCACTCCAACCAGTCCAGAGGGTCCCGACCAGCACAATGACGCGCGTTATCCCGTTCGCAGCCGCCGCACTCCTCCTTGCCGGGACGGCCATCGCCGCAGCTCCGCAATTCGAGACGAGCGCGCGTTCCGCCTTCCTTGTCGATCTGTCGTCGGGCGCCGTCCTGTTTTCCAAGAACCCCGACCAGCGCTTCCCGCCGGCGTCGATGGCCAAGATGATGACCACCGAGGTCGCCTTCGAGCTGATCGACCGCGGTCAATTGTCGCTCAAGAAGGTGTGCACGGTCCGGCCCGAGACCTGGAAGCAGTGGCACTCCCAGGGCTCGACCATGTTCCTGTCGGTCGGCGAGCAGGTCAGCGTCGAGAACCTGCTGCACGGGATCGTGACCCTGTCAGGCAATGACGCGTCGGTGGTTCTCGCCGAGTGCGTGGCCGGGACCGAGCAGGCGTTCGTCGAGCAGATGAACGCTTTCGCCCGCCAGCTGGGGCTCGCCAACAGCCGCTTCTGCAACCCGGTCGGCTGGCCGGACGAGGGCTGCACCTACACCACCGCGCGAGACCTCGCGACTCTTGCGCGGGCGACGATCGAGCGCCACCCGAAGCTCTACAAGCAATTCTATGGGCAGACGAGCTTCACCTGGGGCAAGACGCTGGGCTCCGGCCAGGCGATCACGCAGGGCAATCGCAACCCGATCCTGGGCAAGGTGCCGGGCGCCGACGGTTTGAAGACGGGGCATACCGAAGAGGCCGGCTACGGCTTCACGGGCTCCGCAGAGCAGAACGGCCGCCGGCTGATCGAGGTGCTGGCCGGGCTAGGAAGCTGGGACGAGCGCGCCCAGCAATCGACGCGGCTGATGGAGTGGGGCTTCAACGCCTGGACCGCCAAGCCGCTGTTCCGCAAGGGCGCGGAGATCGCCAAGGCGAGGGTGCAGCTCGGAGACAGCGGCGAAGTGGTGCTGGTCGCTCCGCGCGCTCTGGCGGTGACGATTCCCGCAGGGCTCAGCCTTACCCGGCAAATGCAGGTCAAGGTCCGCTATGACGGGCCGATCAAAGCGCCGATCAGGAAGGGGCAGGAGATCGCCCAGCTGATCGTCTCCACCGGCGACACCCAGCCGCAGGTCATGCCCCTTGTCGCCGGTGCCGATGTTGGCGAGGCGGGCTTCTTCACCCGCGCCTGGATCGGCCTCAAAAGCCTGCTCGGGCTGGCGTGAGCGCGCGCGGCAAGTTCATCAGCCTCGAAGGCGGCGAGGGTGTCGGCAAGTCGACGCAGGTCAAAGCGCTTCGCCGCGAGCTCGAACGCCGCGGGATTGATTGCCTGGTCACCCGTGAGCCGGGCGGTAGCGCGGGCGCCGAAGCGATTCGCGAGCTGCTGCTGTCGGGCAGGGAGGGCAGGTGGGGACCCGAGGCCGAGGCCCTGCTGTTCGCGGCGGCCAGGGCAGACCACGTCGCGAGCGTGATCGAACCCGCACTTGCGGCGGGCCGCTGGGTCTTGTCGGACCGGTTCGTCGACAGCTCGCTTGCCTATCAGGGCGCGGCTGGAGGCCTCGGCATCGAAACGGTGCGAAGGATCAACGAATTTGCCATCGGCGATTGCTTCCCTGAACGGACCCTTGTTCTCGACCTGCCCGAAGGCAAGGAACGAGCGCGGGCCAGGGATAATGGCGGCGCCGACCGGATCGGCGGGCGCCCCGATGAATATCACCACCGAGTCGCGCTCGGCTTCCGGCTGATCGCCGCCGAAGAGCCGGAGCGGGTCCGGCTGGTCGACGCTTCCGGGTCGCAGGACGAGGTGACCGGACGCTTGCTCGCCGCGATCGCGGACCTGCTGCCGTGATTTGCGGGCACGACAAGGCCGTCGCGCAGTTCCGCGAGGCCTGGGACCGGCGCGCGATCCATCACGCCTGGCTGCTTGCGGGTCCGCGCGGGGTAGGGAAGGCGCATTTCGCGCGCCAGGCCGCGGTTCGCCTGCTTTGCGAGGCGGCCGGGCCGGCGTTCGACCTGACCGGCCTCGAAGCGCCTGAAGACCATCCGATCGCGAAGCTGATCGCGGCGGGGAGCCACCCGGACATGCGCTGGCTGGAGCGCGTCGTGAACGAGAAGACCGGCAACCTCAACCGCAACATCAAGGTCGAGCAAATCCGCGCGCTCGGCGAATTCATGGGGCTGAGCGCGGCACTGTCGTCCTGGCGCGTCGCCGTGATCGACACGGTCGACGAGCTCGAGCCGTCGGCCGCCAACGCGCTCCTCAAGATGATCGAGGAACCGCCGCCCAACACGCTCTTCTTTCTCGTCAGCCACGCGCCGGGACGGCTGTTGCCGACAATCCGGTCGCGCTGCCGCCGGCTCGACCTGCAGCCACTCGAATACGACGCCATGACGTCAGTGCTCGAGCAGCTTCGTCCGGAGACGAGCGCGGCAGAGCGGCAACGGCTGGTCGCGCTCGCGGGGGGCTCGGTCGGGCGGGCGCTCGCCTTCGCCTCCCTCGACCTGGAGCCGCTCGAGCAAGGCGCGCTCGATATCCTTCGCCACGGCGATCCCGACAATGCCAAGAGGTCGGCGCTCGCCGGCCAGCTCGGCCGCAAGGCATCGGCGGAGCGCTATTCGGCCTTCCTCGACCTGCTTCCCTCGCTTGTCGCCGGTGAGGCGCGCCTGCTCGCGAATGCGCAGCAGGAAAGGGCGCTCGACGCCTATGCACGCGTACGCGAGCTGACCGCCGTGGCGCCGCGTCTGTCGCTCGACCCGGCGGCGACCGTCTTCCAACTCGGCGGGATCCTCGCTTCGGTCGCCGAGACGCGCGTTCCTTGAAGGGGAAAGGAGCGCCCGCTAGGGGCGGGGCGATGGCCGAGCCCTATTACATCACGACAGCGATCAATTATCCGAACGGGCCGCCGCATATCGGTCATGCGTATGAGGCGATCGCGGCCGACGTCATCGCCCGCTTTCGTCGGGCCCAGGGCCGCGACGTGCGCTTCCAGACCGGCACCGACGAGCACGGGCTGAAAATGGCCCAGGCGGCGCGCGCCGAAGGCCTTGAGCCGCGCACGTTCGCGGACAAGATGTCCCGTCTTTTCCTGGAGATGGACGAGTATCTTGATATCTCGTACGATCGTTTCATCCGCACTTCGGAAGGCTCGCACCATCGCGCCAGCCAGGCGATCTGGAAGGCGATGGAGGAGCGCGGCGACCTCTATCTCGGCCGCTACGAGGGCTGGTACTCGGTCCGCGACGAGGCCTATTACGACGAGTCCGAGCTCACCCGAGGGGATGGGGGCGAAAGGCTCTCGCCGCAGGGGACTCCGGTCGAGTGGACTGTCGAGGAAAGTTGGTTCTTCCGGCTCTCGGCCTATCAGGACCGCCTCCTCGACCATTACCGGGCCAATCCGGACTTCATCCGCCCGGAAAGCCGCCGCAACGAAGTGGTCCGTTTCGTCGAGGGTGGGCTGTCCGACCTGTCGATCTCCCGCACCAGCTTCGACTGGGGGGTCAAGGTGCCGGGAAGCGACGGCCATGTGATGTACGTGTGGCTCGACGCGCTCACCAATTACATCACCGGCCTCGGCTATCCCGACGACACCGAGCTGTGGCGCCGCTACTGGCCCGCCGACGTCCATCTGATCGGTAAGGACGTGGTTCGCTTCCACGCCGTCTATTGGCCGGCCTTCCTGATGTCGGCGGGAATCGCGCTTCCGAAGCAGGTCTACGGCCACGGCTTCCTGCTCAGCCGCGGCGAGAAGATGTCCAAGAGCATCGGCAATGTCGTCGACCCGCTGGCGCTGGCCGAGCGGTTCGGGGTCGACCAGCTGCGCTATTTCCTGATGCGGGAAGTGCCCTTCGGCCAGGATGGAAGCTATTCGGCCGAAGCCATCGTCAACCGCGTCAACGCCGAGCTGGCCAACAGTTTCGGCAACCTCGCGCAGCGCAGCTTTTCGATGATTTACAGGAATTTGGGCGGCGTCATTCCGGCGCCGGGATCAAAGCCGGAGGACGTCGATCTGCTCGCCACTGTCGACAGGGCGATCACCGAGCTGGAGGCGCGGTTCGACGAGTTCGCCTTCTCGGTCGGTCTCGAAGCCTGGATGGGCGCGGTCTTCGCCTGCAACGCCTATGTCGATTCCATGGCCCCCTGGGCGCTCCGCAAGAGCGATCCCGAGCGCATGGCCGACGTGCTCGGAACGCTCGTCGTCGCCATCCGCAAGCTCGCCCAAGCGGTGATCCCGGTAATCCCGCAGTCCGCCGGGCGGCTGATCGCGGCGATCGACATCGGGCTGCAGGGCGCGCTCGAGCAGCCCGTGCCCATCTTCCCCCGGCTCGAGGTCGAGGAAGAGGAGGGGGAGGCGGCATGAGGCTGATCGACAGCCATTGCCACCTCAATTACGAGGGGCTCGCCGAGCGGCAGGACGAGGTGCTCGAGACCGCGCGGGCGCGGGGCGTCGCCGGCTTCCTCAACATTTCGACCCGGCAGAGCGAGTGGGATGAGGTCATCGCCGTCGCGGAGCGCAACGCCGACGTCTGGGCGACCGTCGGGGTCCACCCCCACGAGGCCGATGCCCACCCCGACCTTGGCGCCTCGGCCCTGGTCGAGGCCTCGCGGCACCCTCGGGTCGTCGCCATCGGCGAATGCGGGCTCGATTATTATTACGACAAGTCCGACCGGGCGGCACAGCGCGAGCGCTTCAAGGCGCATATCGACGCGGCTCGGCAGGCCGGGTTACCGCTGGTGATCCATACCCGCGAGGCCGAGGCGGACACCGCCGCGATCCTCGGCGAAGCGGTAAGAAAAGGCGGCATCAGCGGCGTGCTGCACTGCTTTACGGGCAGCGCCGAGCTTGCCCGCAAAGGGCTCGACCTCGGCTTCTACGTTTCCATGTCCGGGATCGTTACCTTCAAAAATGCCGCCGATCTCCAGGAAACGGCAAGATGGCTCCCAGCGGACCGCTTGCTGGTGGAGACCGATTCCCCCTTCCTCGCCCCGGTCCCCAATCGCGGCAAGACCTGCGAGCCGGCGTTCGTCGCCGACACCGCCGCCTTCCTCGCCACGCTCCGCGGCGAGGAGCCCGAGGCGCTCGCGGAGACGACGACCGCCAACTTCTTCCGGCTGTTCGCCAAGGCGGAGCGCGGAGCGGCGGCTTGAAGCTTCGGATCCTGGGTTGCGGCACGTCTACCGGAGTCCCGAGGATCGGGCCCGGCTGGGGCGAATGCGACCCTGGCGAGCCGCGCAATAGGCGCACGCGCTGCGCGCTTCTGGCCGAGAGCGGCGGCGAGCGGCTTCTGGTCGATTGCGGGCCAGATATCCGCGCCCAGCTCCTCGACACCGGAATCGCCACCCTCGATCATGTCGTCGTCACCCACGACCATGCCGATCACTGCCACGGGATCGACGAGCTCCGCCCGATCGCGCAGTCACGGGAGAGGGCGGTCCCGCTACACGCCCGCGAAATGGTGCTCGAGAGGCTCGCGAGCCGCTTCGACTATGCGTTTGCGGGGTCGGGCTTCTATGCACCGGTCGTGGAGGCCGTTCCGGCGCGCGAAAATCTGCAAGTCGGCGACATGATTGTCCGATTCGTCGACCAGCCGCACGGCGACACAAGCTCATTGGGCCTGCGCCTGGACGAAGGCACGCGCTCGGCGGTTTATGCGATCGATTTCAACGCGATGTCACAGGAAATGATGGAACTTTACGAGGCTGCCGACGTGATGATCTGCGACTGTTTGCAGCGGCGGCCGCATCCGACCCATGCCCATCTCGACGCCGTTCTCGGCTGGGCGCGGGAACTCCGGGTCGGGCAGCTTTATCTCACCCACATGAGCAACCAGATGGATTATGCGACGCTGGTCCGCGAGCTGCCCGACTGGGCCGCGCCGGCGCACGATGGGTTGGAGATCTTGCTGTGATGGCCAACGACCTGATGCTGGGCAGCGTCTACATCGTCATGGCGCTGATGCTCGTGCTCAGCGCGCTGATGGTCCGCAGGGAGCCGATCGGCAAGATGCTGACCTATGTCCTCGCCTGGGTCGCGATCTTCGGCGCCGGCTTTATCCTCTTCACATTCCGCGACAATCTCGGCTGGGTCTGGCAGCGGGTCCGCGCGGAGGCGACCGGGGAACCGGTCCGCCAGGGCACGGAGCTGCGCATTCCAATGGCGATCGACGGCCATTTCTGGGTCGAGGCGACCATCAACGGCGAAAAAGTGAAGTTCCTCATCGACAGCGGGGCGACGATGACGACCATAGATCGCGCGACGGCGTTGAAAGCCGGAGTCGCGATTAAGCCGGCGGCAACTCAGGTCGTTCGTACCGGCAACGGCTTCGTCCGGGTGGCAACGGGCCGCGCCGACGAACTCAAGGTCGGGACGATTGAGCGGCGGGCTTTCCCGCTGCACGTCATGGAGGAGGAGAACCTCAACGTGCTCGGAATGAATTTCCTTTCGACTCTCGAGCGCTGGGGAGTCGAGGGGCGCTGGCTGGTGCTGGTGCCCTGATGCCTGTGGAGTTTTACATAATATATATTATCAGACTTTCAGATATGACGGTTGGAGCAGACCGTCATCCCCTCTCGTGATCGATTCCCAAGGCCTCCAACGCCTCGTCGCAATCATGCGCCGGTTGCGCGACCCCGCGCGCGGCTGCTCGTGGGATTTGCAGCAAAGCTTCGCGACGATCGCGCCCTATACGATCGAGGAAGCCTATGAGGTCGCCGACGCCATTGACCGTGGCGACATGGAAGCCCTCGAGGATGAGCTCGGCGACCTCCAGCTCCAGGTCGTCTTCCACGCGCAAATGGCGGAAGAACTTGGCCATTTCACGCTCGATGACGTCATGAACCGGATCTGCGACAAGCTCGAGCGCCGCCATCCGCACATGTTCGGCGACGCCGCCGAAACTCCTGGCTGGGATTCGATCAAGGCCGCCGAACGCAAGCATAGAACCGACTCTAGCGTCCTTGCGGGCGTCGCAAGCGCCCTTCCCGCTCTGGATCGCGCCGCCAAGCTGCAGCGGCGCGCGGCGCGGATCGGCTTCGACTGGCCCGATTGCGAGGGCCCGCGCGCGAAGATCGACGAGGAGCTCGCCGAGCTCGACCGCGAGACCGACCCAAAGCGCCGCGAAGAAGAGCTGGGCGACCTGCTGTTCGCCGTCGTCAACCTCGCACGGCATCTCAACATCGATCCGGAAGAGGCGCTCAGGAAGGCCAACAGGAAGTTCGAGGCCCGATTCCGCGCGATCGAGGCCGAGCCCGGTTTCGAAGCGATGAGCCTGGACGAAAAAGAAGCGCTCTGGAAAGCCGCGAAGGCCTCTCAGAGCGACTGAAAGCGCGCCCAATCCTCGGGCGATAGCCGGACCTGCAGATGAACCTCGCTTCCCTCGGTCTGCTGAGCGATGACGTCACCCCTGGCGTGAAGCCACGCGATCTTCCCGCCATCACCAGCGGAAAGCCGCACCGCATGGAGCTGGGCGCCACGCTTGAGCTTGTCGGCCATGCATTGGCGCAGGACGTCCATCCCCTCCCCCGTCAGCGCTGAAACAGGAACCACATCCGCTCTCCGCGCCGCCTCGGCAAGACGCGATTCGCGCTCGTTGCCGGCGAGAAGGTCGATCTTGTTCCACGCCTCGAGCAATGGCGGAGCGCCCTCATCATCCGGGCCGACTCCTAGCTGCGACAGGACGGTTTCGACGTCGGTGCGCTGCGCGTCGCGGTCGGGATGCGCGATGTCGCGAACGTGGACAAGCAGGTCTGCTGACGCGACCTCTTCGAGCGTCGCGCGAAAGGCCGCGACCAGTTGGGTTGGAAGATCGGAGACGAAGCCGACCGTGTCCGACAGGATCGCCTTGTCGAATCCCGGCAGCCTGATTTCGCGCATCGTCGGGTCGAGAGTCGCAAACAGCTTATTCTCCGCGAGCACGTCGCCACCAGTCAAACGATTGAAAAGTGTAGATTTGCCGGCATTCGTATAGCCGACGAGCGCGATCACGGGCCAGGGCGCCCGCTGCCTTCGCTCGCGGTGCAGCGAGCGCGTGCGTTTGACCTGGTCGAGCTCGCGGCGAATTCGCGCCATTCGGTCGCGGATCAGGCGCCGGTCCGCCTCGATCTGGGTTTCGCCGGGACCGCCGAGGAAGCCGAAGCCGCCGCGCTGCCGCTCCAGGTGGGTCCAGCTTCGCACCAGCCGCCCGGCCTGGTAGTCGAGATGGGCAAGCTCGACCTGCAGCCGCCCTTCGGCGGTCGCAGCCCGCTCGCCGAAAATCTCGAGAATTAGGCCGGTGCGGTCTATCACCTTCGTTGCAGCCTGTTCCTCGAGCGATTTCTGCTGGATCGGCGTCAGCGGCGCGTCGACGACAAGCAGGCCCGCCCCCGCTTCCTTGGCAATTGCGGCGATCTCCTCGATTTGGCCCTTGCCGAGCAGGGTTGCGGGCTTGGGCGCACGAAGCCGAAAGATTCGCCTGACGACAACCTCGATTCCGATCGCCTCGGCGAGCCCGACCGCCTCGTCGAGCTTTGTCTCGGCGGAGCGGCCGTCGCCCTGCCCGGCGCGCTCGATTCCGACCACGACGGCCCGCTCGCCGCGGGTGACGTCGATCGTACCGAGGCTACCGGCGATGGTGACGGTCATGTGTCGCCCTGCCCGTCGCCGGCCTCATCGCCGCCCAAGGCAAGCGGATGCTCGGGTTGGATCGTCGAAATCGCGTGCTTGTAGACGAGCTGGATCTGCCCTCCCCTCTCCAGCAGCAGCGAAAACTGGTCATGGGCGGCCACGCGCCCCTGGAGCATGACCCCGTTCACCAGGAACATGGTGACCTGCTGCGCTTCCCGAGCCGCCGCGGACAGGAAGCTATCCTGCAGGCCCTGGCGGCCGGGCTCCTCGGTCCCGGCAATTTCCGCCAGATCGAACGCGCGCGCCGGCAGGATCGTCGAAATCGAGTGCTTGTAGACGAGCTGGGTCTGCCCGTCGCGGCGTAGCAGCAGCGAGAAGGAGTCGAACCAGGTGATCACACCCTGGAGCTTCACGCCCTTGAGAAGAAAAATCGTGACAGGGGCCTTGGCGCGGCGCGCGCCGTTCAGGAAATGGTCCTGCAGGCTTGCGGGTCTTGCGGCCATCGCCGCCCCTCACTCCTCGTCGCGCTTGTCGCCGATCCCGAGCGCCTTCAGCTTCCGGTGAAGGGCCGAGCGCTCCATGCCGATGAACGTTGCCGTGCGCGAGATGTTGCCGGAGAAACGGCGGATCTGGATCCTCAGATATTCGCGTTCGAACGATTCGCGGGCTTCGCGAAGCGGGCTACCCATGATCGTCATTGCCGGCCCCGACATTCCTGACGGCCCCTGGTTCTCGAGGATCTCCGACGGCAGCATATCGGCCTCGATCCGGTCGACCCGCTCCGGGGCCAGGATCACGGTGCGCTCGATGATATTGCGCAGTTGGCGGACGTTGCCCGGCCAGTCGTGCGCCTGCAGCGCCGCGATCGCCTCGTCCGAAAGGTCGGGAGTCGAGATTCGCCGTTCGGCCGCGAAGCGTGCGAGGAACTGGTTGGCGAGCTCGGGAATGTCCTCGCGCCGCTCGCGAAGCGGCGGAAGCCGCACCGGGACGACGTTGAGCCGGTAGAACAAATCCTCGCGGAACCGCCCCGCCGCAATCTCGTGCTGAAGGTCGCGCGAGGTCGCCGAGAGCACGCGCACGTCAACCTTGACCGGGCGCTGGCCACCGACCCTCTGGTAGCTCTGGTCCGTCAGCACCCGCAGGATCTTGCCCTGGGTGGTGAGCGGCATGTCGGCGATTTCGTCAAGGAACAGCGTACCGCCGTGCGCTTGCTCGAGCAGGCCTGGCCGGCTGACATCATCGCTGTCGAAGCCGAACAACTCCTCTTCCACCCTGTCCGGGGTCATCATCGCCGCGGACACGACGATGAACGGGCCGTTGGCGCGGCTGCTCCACTGGTGAATGGTCCTTGCGGCGACCTCCTTGCCGACCCCGGCGGGGCCGGTGATCAACACCCTGCTGCCTGTGGGGGCGACCCGCTTCAGGGTCGCGCGCACCGTATTGATCGCGACCGAATTGCCGCTCAGCACCTCTTCGTGGACGATCTGCTGGCGAAGGCTTTCGTTCTCGCGGCGGAGGCGCTCGGTCTCGGTCGCGCGCGAGACAAGGTGCAACAGATGCCCGGCCTCGAACGGCTTTTCGATGAAATCTACGGCGCCCTCGCGAACCGCCGCGACGGCCGTATCGAGATTGCCGTGGCCGGAAATCATCAGCACCGGCAGGCTGGGATCGTGGCGCTTGACCTCCTGCAGGAGCTGGATCCCGTCGAGCCGCGAGCCCTGCAGCCAGACATCGAGCAAAAGCAGCGACGGGCGCCGGTCCTTGATCGCCTCGAGCGCCGAAGTGCTGTCCGATGCAGTCCTCACAGAATAGCCTTCGTCCTCGAGGACTCCGCTCACCAGCTCGCGGATGTCTTGCTCGTCGTCGACGACCAGAACCTCGAGGGCCATCAGCAGCGCTCCCTACGTATCACTTGCATCCTCATCCTCTCCAATGGCTGACGTCTCTCCGGCCGGGCCCTCCCCTTCCTTCTCAGCAAGCCTGTCGACATCAAACGCGATACGGACATGCGTGCCGCCGCCCGGCCGGTCGAGAAAGGCAATCTCGCCGCAATGTTCCTCGACGATCTTCTTGACGATAGCGAGACCGAGGCCAGTGCCCCGGACTCGAGTCGTCATGTATGGCTCGGTGAGCCGCTCGCGGTCCTCCGGCAGCCCGACCCCAGTGTCGGTGATGTCGATGACCAGCTGGTCACCCTCGCCGTGGAGGCGCAGCTCGACACGGTCGCCGCTCAGGTGATGCTCACCGCGAGACCGCCTGGATTCAATGGCTTCCACTCCATTTTTCACGACGTTCGTCAATGCCTGGCCGAGCTGGCGCCGGTCGCATACCAGCGGGAACTTGCCCGTTTGCGGATCGATCGAGAATTTGATCTGCGGGTGCGCGACCTCGTGCAGGAACAGGGCCTGGCGGGCGATATCGTGGACGTTTTCCTTACGAAACACCGGCTTGGGCATGCGCGCGAAGTTGGAGAATTCATCGACCATCCGGCGCAGATCGCCAACCTGGCGGACGATCGTCCCGGTCAGCCGCTCGAACGTTTCCTTGTCGGAGCCGATCTCCCCGGCAAAGCGCCTCTCGAGCCGTTCGGCGGCGAGCTGGATCGGGGTCAGCGGGTTCTTGATTTCGTGCGCGATCCTGCGGGCGATGTCGGACCAGGCGGCGCTGCGCTGGTCGGACAATTGGTCGGTGATGTCGTCGAAGGTGAGGACTGCGCCGTCCTGGTAACGGACGCGCTTGACGGCAAGCGTACGGCGGACCGAGCCGACTTCGATATCGACATTGGCCTCGCGCTCGTCGCCGTAGAGGAATTCGCCAAGCTCCGGCGAGATGTCGCGAAGCGCCGACCCTTCAACCCCTTCTTCGCCCTGCTGCAGGAGCGCTTCGGCCGAGCGGTTGATCAGAAGCACCCGCCCGTCCGAATCGAGGGCGATGACTCCGGCGGTCACGCTCGACAGCACCGCCTCGATGAACGCTCGGCGGGTCTCGAGCTGGGCGTTGGCCGAGCGCAACGCGCCAGTTTGCTCCTCGATCCTGGCGCTCATCCGGTTGAAGGCGTGGGCCAGGGTCTCGATTTCGTCCTCGGTCTCGGTGACGGGCACCCGCGCGGTGAAATCGCCCTGCTCGATCCGCCCGGCGGCATCGACCAGCTGCCCGACCGGCTTGACCAGCCTGTCAGCGAGCCGGAGCGCGGCGTAGATCGCGAGCGCGACGATGATGACGGCTCCAAGCAGGAGCGCCGC
>DASTDZ010000084.1:0-6852 GCA_035710105.1 Sphingomicrobium sp.
CCCGTCTTCGTTTACTTCACCGCCGACTGGTGCCTGACCTGCAAGGTGAACGAGGCTGCGGCCATCGACCGCGAGTCGGTGCGCGACGCCTTCAAGGCGCGCGGGGTGAAGGTGCTTGCCGGCGATTGGACCAACGGCGACCCGGCGATCACCCGTTTCCTCGAGGCCCGCGGGCGCGCTGGGGTGCCTCTGTACCTGTGGTACGAGCCCGGCAAAACCGAGCCAGAGGAGCTACCGCAGCTGCTTACCGCATCCGTGCTAATCGAGAGGGCCAGTCAGGCTCGTTAGCCGATCAGGTGGAAGTGCCGTGCCAGCAGCCGCCACCGACCGTCCTGGCGAACATAGATGTTCGTATAACGGCGGGTCCGTTCCCCATGCCGCGCCAGAGGTGGCGGAACGTCGAGATGGTCCACACCGATCACCACGCCGGTGGCACCGTGGATGAGGACGCGCTCCTGGGTTCGACGGTGCGTTTCTTTCGACAGCGCGCCGCTCCGCGCGAAGGCGAGCGATTGCTCGAGCGTGAACAACTGCCCGTTGGGCAAATGCACCAGGTAGGACGGATGCAGCAGCTCGATCATAGCCGCGACATCGCCGGATTGCGCTATCCTTGAGTGGCCCATGTCGACCTGTCGAAGCTCCGCCTCGAGCGACGGAGAGTACTGCTGAACCGGACCGGGAGGTGAACAGCCCAGCGCCGGCTGAGACAGCAAAATTCCGAGGAACAGGTGCCGAAGCCGCATGATCACCTCCGCCAAAAAGCGCCTATCGCCCGCGCTCTCCGCCAGCGGCGTTAGGCGGACGCGCCCACACCTTCTTTCCCGCCACCCAGGTCTCGAGGACTTGCGTGCGCGCCAGCGACTGCGGGTCGGCGGTGCTGACGTCGCGGTCGACGAGGATGAAGTCGGCCCATTTGCCCGGCTCGAGGCTCCCGATCCGCCCCTCGGCGAACCCGGCATAGGCCGCGTCCCTCATGAACGCCTTCAGCGCCTGTGCGAAGGTCAGGCGTTCCGACGGGATCCAGCCGTCCGGCGGCTGGCCGTTCATGTCCTGCCGGCTGAGCGCCGCTGCGAGGCCCGGGAAGGGATTGGGCGATTCAACCGGGAAGTCGGAGCCGAAGGCGAGCCGCGCGCCGGATTTCAGTACGGATTGCCAGGCGTAGGCTCCGGCCAGCCGGTCGGGGCCGAGCCGCTTCTCCGCCATCAGCCGGTCGCTGGTCTGGTGGACGGGCTGCATCGAGGCAATGATCCCCGCCGGGGCAAGACGCGGGATATCGGCAGGGTCGGCGATCTGGAAATGCTCGATCCGCCAGCGGCGGTCGCCAGAATATGTCTTCGAGAGGTCCTCGAAAGCCGAGATCGCCTGCGCGTTGGCGGCGTCGCCGATCGCGTGGACGGCCGGCTGAATTCCAAGCTTCGCCGCCTCGACTACCTTAGCTCGTAGCTCTTTGTCGGTCAGGAACCTGAGCCCACTCGTGTCCGGCTTGTCGGCATAGGGGCGCTTGAGCCAGGCCCCGCGCGAGCCCAGCGCTCCGTCGCCGTAGATCTTGACGCCGACCATGCGCAGCCGGTCGCCGTGGAGCCAGGGCGTTGGCCCGCCGGCGGCGATTGCCCGCATCGGCCCGACATCGGCGGCATAGCTCATGATTCGGATGGTGAGCGATCCTGTCTTGCCGGCGTGATCGAAATTCGCCCAATCCTCGACACCCGTACCCATGTCGGCCGTCGCCGTGATTCCATAGGAAAGAAGCAGCGCCTGGGCCTTGGCCAATGCCTGGTCGCGCTGCGCCGGGCTGGGCGGCGGCACCTTGCTCGTCACCAGCTCGCTCGCCGAATCGATCAGCAGGCCGGTGGGATTGCCGTTCGCATCTCGTTCGATTCTACCGCCGGCCGGGTCCTGTGTGGCCGCCGTGATTCCCGCCGCTCGCAATGCCGCCCTGTTGACCACTGTCGCGTGGCCGTCGACGCGCTCCAGAACAACCGGCCTGCTCGCAACCACCGCGTCCAGGTCTGCGGCGGTGGGGAAGCGCGTGTCCGGCCAAAGCTCCTGGTTCCAGCCGCGTCCCACGATCCACGGCAGGTCCGGGTTGGCCGCTGCATAGGCCTTGAGCCGGTCCTTCATCTCATCGAGTGAGGCGGAGCCGGCAAGATCGAGTTGGAGAGCGGCACCGCCAAGGCCCATCACGTGCCCGTGCGCGTCGATGATCCCAGGCAGCATCGTTCGTCCGCCGCCGTCCACGACCTTGTCCACGCCGGCGAGCTTCATCATCACGCCTTCCGGAATGACCTGAAGCACCTTGCCGTCATCGTCGATGACAAGCCCGGAAAAGCGATTGAGGGCGCCGTCCGCACCGACCTGGATGCCGTTCACATTGTTGATAACGGTGGTCGACAAGGCGGGGGAGGCCAGCACCGCTGCTGCGAGCGCGAGGAGCGTCGTTCTCATGCCCGCCGCATAGCATTGTCGCGGCCCAAGTGAACCGCTAGGCCACTTGGCCGATGGTCCAGCCGCCGACGATCGACGACATTCGCGCCGCTGCCAAGCGGATCGATGGCGCCGTCATCCGCACCCCGATGCTGGTGAGCCGGACCCTGTCCGAGATCATCGGCGCCGAGGTCTGGCTGAAGTTCGAGAACCTGCAGTTCACCGCCGCCTACAAGGAGCGCGGGGCGCTCAACAAATTGCTGCAGCTGACCGAAGAAGAGCGCGGGCGCGGCGTCATCGCTGCCTCGGCCGGCAACCATTCGCAGGCGGTCGCCTATCACGCGCGGCGCCTCGGCATACCGGCGACGATCGTCATGCCCGCCCCGACTCCGAGCGTGAAGGTCAGCCAGACCGAAGGGCACGGCGCCAACGTCATCCTCCACGGCGACATGTTCGACGATGCCTATGCGAAGGCGCGCGAGCTGTCGCTCGAGAGGGGCCTCGTTTTCATCCACCCGTTCGACGACCCGCAGATCATCGCCGGCGCCGGAACCGTTGCCATCGAAATGCTCGATGTTGCGCCCGATCTCGACTGCATCGTGGTGCCCATTGGCGGCGGCGGGCTGATGTCGGGCATTGCCATCGCCTCTCGCGCGATCAGCCCGGACATAGAGCTGATCGGGGTCGAGGCCGAGCTCTATCCGTCGATGAAATGCGCGATCGAGGGCTGCCACCTGCCCTTGGGCGGCGACACGCTTGCGGAGGGGATCGCGGTCAAGCAGCCGGGGGAGCTGACGGCGCGGATCATCGGCGATCTCGTCAATGACGTCGTCCTCGTCGCCGAGCGCGACATCGAGCGGGCGGTGGCGATGCTGGTCGGAATCGAGAAGACGGTCGTGGAGGGGGCAGGCGCGGCCGGGCTGGCGGCGATGCTCGCCGACCCGGCGCGCTTCAAGGGCCGCAAGGTCGCGACCCTGCTATGCGGCGGCAATATTGACACGCACCTGCTCGCCAACGTTCTCGTTCGCGACCTCGTGCGCAGCGGACGGATCGCACGGCTTCGGGTTGCGGCGCAGGATCAGCCCGGCGCACTGGCCGCGATCACGGCCAAGTTTCACGAAGCCGGCGTCAACATCATCGAGATCAACCACAGCCGGATCTTCACCCGGCTACCGGCCAAGGACACGGTGATCGAAGTTGAGTGCGAGGCCCGCGACCCGCGGGCGATTGATGAAGTCATAGAGCGGCTCGAGGTCGCCGGCTTCCACGTCGAGCGCGCCTCGCTCGACTGACTGTCCTTTTCCGGGACGAGTTCAGGCGAATTGGGGCGCCGGGCGAGACGGAGGCTTTTCAAGCGCGTTTACCGGTCGCATAAATACAATCGAAACCATGAGCGCACCGTTCCGCTTCCCCAAGTTCTTCGTCACCAACCCTTCGCCGTGCCCCTATCTGCCGGGCAAGGTCGAGCGGAAGGTGTTCACCGAGCTCAACGGCCGCAATGCGAGCGATCTCAACGAGGCGCTCGGACGAATTGGCTTCCGGCGCAGCCAGTCGGTCGCCTATCGGCCCAGCTGCATCGATTGCAGCGCCTGCGTGTCGGTGCGCGTGCTTGCCAACGAGTTCGAGCCCAACGCGACCCAGCGCAAGGTCATGCGCCGCCACGCCGACCTGGACGTGACGGCCTGCAGGCCGTGGACGACCGAGGAGCAATATGCGCTTTTGCGCCGCTACCTGGCGATCCGCCACCCGGGGGGCGGCATGGCCGAGATGGATGAGAGCGACTTTGCCGACATGGTCGAGCAGACTCCGGTCCGAACCTACATGATCGAATATCGCGAGCCGTCGAAGGGGGGGCGGCCGGGCCGGCTGGTCGGCTGCTGCCTGTCCGACCACCAGAATGACGGCCTGTCGATGATCTACAGCTTCTTCGACGCGGGCCATGAGGCGCGCAAGGCGCTGGGCACGTTCATCATCCTCGACCACATTGTCCGCGCGGCCCGCGCCGGCCTGCCTTACGTCTATCTCGGCTATTGGGTCGAAGGCTCGCGACGCATGGACTACAAGACGCGCTTCCGTCCGCTCGAGAGGCTCGGCCGCGACGGTTGGCGCCGCTTCGACGAGGACGATTCCGACCAGCAACCCGCGATCACTCTCCCGGTGCGCCCGGAGCGGCGTCGGCTGGTGATCGACGCCTGAGCGGCGCTCGCCCGCAGGTTCGCCAGCAAGTTGCCTTAATCGCCTAGGCGATCGCGCCGCCCTGCCATATCCGTAGCGGGTGACGAACACCGCCGTCCGATCGCCCGATGCCGTCCCGTTCCGCGAAGCGGTGCGGGTGTGGGCGCGGGTCGCGGCGCTGAGCTTTGGCGGGCCGGCCGGCCAGATCGCGGTGATGCACCGGATCCTCGTCGAGGAGAAACGCTGGATCGGCGACGAGCGATTCCTGCACGCGCTCAACTATTGCATGCTCTTGCCTGGACCGGAGGCCCAGCAGCTGGCGACCTACATCGGCTGGTTGCTCAACAGGACCAAGGGCGGGCTGGTAGCGGGGACGCTGTTCGTGCTCCCCGGCTTCGTCGCCATCCTCGCGCTCAGCTTTGTCTATGTGCTGCTTGGTGACGTTCCGGCGATCGAAGGCCTGTTCTTTGGCCTCAAGGCCGCGGTCATCGCGATCGTCTTCCAGGCGCTGACACGAATCGGCTCCCGCTCGCTCGGTAACCGCGCGCGCTGGGCAGTGGCTGTCGCGTCGTTTGTCGCCATCTTCGCTTTCAACGTGCCATTTCCGGCGATCGTTGCAGCCGCCGCCATGGTCGGCTTTGGCGCAGGCTGGGTGGGAAGTAGGGCCTTCGCCGGCAAAGTCGGTCATGCCAGCGGGGCAGCCCATGTCGCGGACAGCGACTCGGCGCTGGGCGACGAGCTTCCCGACCATGCAAGGGCGGATTGGAGATGGTCGGCCAGGATCTCGGCCGCATTCCTGCTGCTGTGGCTCGGACCAGTCTCGGGTCTGCTGATCGCGCTTGGCCCTGACGACGTGTTCAGCCGGATCGCCGTATTCTTCAGCCAGATGGCGGTCGTCACCTTTGGCGGCGCCTATGCGGTGCTTGCTTATGTCGCCCAACAGGCGGTCGAGACTTACGGCTGGCTCACCGCCGGCGAGATGCTCGACGGCCTGGCCATGGCGGAGACGACGCCGGGGCCGTTGATTATGGTCACGCAATTCGTGGGCTTCCTCGGCGCCTATCGCGACTCCGGCGGGTTGGACCCGCTCGTCGCCGCGACGCTCGGCGCCGTGCTGACCACCTGGGTGACGTTCACGCCCTGCTTCCTGTGGATTTTCCTCGGCGCGCCTTTCGTCGAACGTCTGCGGGGCAACGAGGCTCTGACCGGCGCCTTGTCGGCGATCACCGCGGCGGTGGTCGGAGTGATCGCCAATCTTGCGCTTTGGTTCTCGCTCCACGCGCTGTTCGCAGAGGTTCGCCAAGTGCGTTTTTCGCCACTCGTCCTCGACGTGCCCGAGCTGTCGAGCCTCAACGTCGCCGCGCTGCTGCTGACCGTGGCCGCGCTCATCGCGGTCTTCCGCTTCAGGCTTGGCGTTCTTGCTGTCCTTGGCGCTGCCGCGGCAGCGGGAATGGCGCTTGTCTTGGGCGGTTTCGCGTAGGGGCGATGAAAAAGGGCGGAGCCTTTCGGCCCCGCCCCGCCCCCGTTAGTCGAAAACTCTGTTAGGCAACCGCGGCCTGCGGCTCCGGTTCGGCCGCCTCGTCGGGATCGCGCAGGACATATCCCCGGCCCCACACCGTCTCGATGTAATTGGCGCCGCCGCAAGCCAGGCTCAGCTTCTTGCGGAGCTTGCAGATGAAGACGTCGATGATCTTGAGCTCGGGCTCGTCCATGCCGCCGTAGAGGTGGTTGAGGAACATTTCCTTGGTCAGCGTCGTGCCCTTGCGGAGCGACAGCAGCTCCAGCATCGCATATTCCTTGCCGGTCAGGTGCACCCGCGCACCGTCGACCTCGACCGTCTTGGCGTCGAGGTTCACGGCCAGCTTGCCGGTGCGGATGACCGATTGCGAATGCCCCTTGGAACGGCGAACGATCGCGTGGATGCGCGCTACAAGTTCGTCGCGATGGAATGGCTTGGTGACATAGTCGTCGGCGCCGTAGCTTAGGGCGCGGATCTTGGAATCCATCTCGCCGATGCCCGACAGGATCAGCACCGGGGTCGAGACCTTTGCGGTGCGGAGTTTCTTCAGCACGTCGTATCCGTGCATGTCTGGCAGGTTCAGGTCGAGAAGTATGATGTCGTAGTCGTAGAGCTTACCGAGATCGAGGCCTTCCTCGCCCAGATCCGTCGTGTAGACGTTGAAGCCCTCGGTGCCGAGCATCAGCTCGATGCTCTTGGCGATGGTCGCCTCGTCTTCGATCAGCAGAACCCGC
>DASTDZ010000085.1:0-4672 GCA_035710105.1 Sphingomicrobium sp.
TCGTAGGGCGCGACGTCGGCGCCGACATCGATCCGGGTCGCCAAGGCCTTGAGATAGTCGGCGGCCAGTTGCGGCGAGACTCCGGCCGAGCGCAGCGACCAGTAAAGGCCGTCGGTGACCGATCCCTGGATCCGAATCACCGAGCCGTTCGACGCGATCACCGGCTTGGCCAGCGGCAAGGGGTCGGCCTCGGATTCCGGGCCGACGGGGTCCGCGCCGCCGCCGAGCATCGCATTCATCTGATATTCGCGGCCCGGCACGACCGTGTTCGCATAAGCCACGGAAAAGACATCCATTCCCGGCGCCAGCGAAAGCGCCGCGCCGCACAGCAAGGCGAGGGTCGCGGCGCCGCGAAGCCAGCGCGGGCCGACCGGCTCGGAGGCCAGGTCGACGACCAGGCTGAACGGCTTCATCGGCATTGCCGCGGTCACGCAGGCGCCCCGCGCGCGCGCAAGCGCGACTCGGGCCGAAGCCTCGGTTGCTGGATACCCTGCTAGCATTGCGTTCTATTGATGCTCCGAAGAGCGTTAAAGCCCGTTTAAAATCGGGAACTTGCGCTTTGCGCGCGCGCTGCCACATTCATGGCCGTGAACCGCGCGTCAGACGCACCGGTGCGGGCGATCCTTGGGCCCACCAACACCGGCAAGACCTATCTCGCGATCGAGCGGATGTGCGGCCACTCGTCGGGGGTGATCGGCTTCCCGCTTCGGCTTCTGGCACGCGAGGTCTATGACCGGGTCGTCGCGCTGAAGGGCGATAAGCAGGTCGCGCTCCTGACCGGGGAGGAGCGGATCGTCCCGCCCCAGGCGCGCTATTTCCTGTGCACGGCGGAAAGCATGCCTGTGCCCGGCGGCGATGGCCATCATGACGGCGAGTTTCAGCGCGACTTCGCCTTCGCCGCGATCGACGAGGCGCAGCTCGGGATCGATCCGGAGCGCGGGCACGTCTTCACTGACCGGATGCTCCGCGCGCGGGGCCGCGAGGAGACTCTGATCCTCGGCTCGGAAAGCCTGAAGCCGATGGTCCGCGAGCTTCTCCCCGACGCCGAGATCGTCAGCCGCCCGCGCTTCTCGACGCTTCGCTACGCGGGCAGCGTCAAGCTGTCGCGCCTGCCGCCGCGGTCGGCCGTCGTCGCCTTCTCCGCCGAGCAGGTCTATGCGCTGGCCGAGGCGCTGCGCCGCTTCCGCGGCGGCGCCGCGGTGGTGATGGGCGCGTTGTCGCCGGCCACGCGCAACGCGCAGGTGGCGATGTTCCAGCGCGGCGAGGTCGATTACCTGGTCGCCACCGACGCCATCGGCATGGGCCTCAACATGGATGTCGCCCATGTCGCCTTCGCCGGGCTCGAAAAGTTCGACGGGCGCCGCGACCGCCGCCTGACCATCGCCGAAATGGCGCAGATCGCCGGCCGCGCTGGCCGCCACCAGCGCGATGGGACGTTCGGGACGCTCGGCCTTGGCGATCACAGCGCCGAATTTTCGGAAGGCGAGATCACCGCCATCGAGGAGCATCGCTTCCGCGCGCTCGACTTCCTCTACTGGCGCAACCCGGACCTCGATTTCACAGACGTCAAGGCTTTGATCGCCAGCCTCGAGCGGCCGAGCGACGATCCGGTGCTTCGCCCCGCGCCCGAGTCGGTCGATCTTGCCGTGCTCAAGCACATTGCCGAGGACCCGGCGATCGCTGCCAAGCGCGGCGCCACGGCGCGCCGGCTGTGGGCCGCCTGCGGACTTCCCGATTTCCGCAAGGTCGGCCCCATGCACCATGCGCGCATGGTGCGCCGGGTGTTCAGCTATATCGGCGACGGCGGCCATATCCCGCACGAATGGTTCGCGGCCGAAGTAGCGCGGCTCGATAACGTCAGCGGCGATATCGAGGCACTCGCCGACCGGCTCGCGGGAGTCCGCAGCTGGGCCTATATCGCGCACCGCGCCGACTGGCTGAACGAGCCGGCGAAGTGGGCCGAGCGGACCCGCGAGGTCGAATCGCGGCTGTCGGACGCGCTCCACGAGCGGCTCACCCAGCGCTTCGTCGACCGCCGCACCTCCGTGCTGGTGCGCGACATCGGCGCCCGCGGGTCCGACGCGCTTCCTGTGACCGTCGCGGCCGACGGCGAGGTCAGCGTCGGCCCGGAGCCGATCGGGCACCTTGCCGGCTTCGATTTCCGGGTCGATCCCAACGCCCGACTCGCCGACAAGCGCCTGCTCCTGGCGGCTGCCGAGCGGCGGCTCGGCGACGAGCTCGAGCGGCGGGCCAGCGCGCTCATCACCGCGCCCGACAGCGAGTTTGCGCTGATCGTCGAGCCGGCCGGGGGACTTGCGGTGGGCTGGCACGGCAATGTGCTCGGGCGGCTCGCGCCGGGCCGATCGCTTCTGGAGCCCGCGATCCGCACTGCACGCGCGCTCGACCGACTGTCGGCGCAGAGCCGGGCGGCGCTTCGCGCCCGGCTCGAACAATGGCTCGAATCGCAGGTCGAGCAGAATCTGCGCGCGCTCAGGCGGCTCGCCGAAGCGGCGACCGACCCGGCGAGCTCGCCCGGCATTCGCGCGCTGGGCGCGATGCTCGGCGATGCCGGCGGCGCTCTTCCGCGGCGGGCGGTGGTCAGCGCCATCGGCACGCTCGAGCAGCGGGACCGGCAGCGCCTTTACAGGCTCAAGGTGCGGCTGGGCCCGCTCGACGTCTTCCAGCCGCCGCTGCTGAAGCCCGACGCGCAGATGTGGCGGGCGGCGCTGCTCGCCGTGCGTTCCGGCGAGCCGATGCCCGACCTGCCGCCCGCCGGCGCTGCCACCCTGCCCGCCGACGTCGACCCGCGCGGCGCCGCTCTGGCCTATCGGCGGATCGGGCGCGAGTGGATCCGGATCGATCTCGCCGACCGCCTCGCCAGCCACGCGCACCACGTGCGCTCATCCGGCGGCGACAATTTCGTCGATGTCGAGCTGGCGACCTCGCTCGGCCTTGACGAAGCGGCCATCGCCGCGCTGATGGGCGACGTCGGCTTTGCTAGGGCCGGCGACAGCTGGCGCTGGCGAGGGCGTCGCGCCTCGCGCCGGGACGGCCGTCGCGACACCGGCTCGAACGCCTTCGCAGAGCTGGCCAAGCTCAAGCGCTAGGGGCAAATGCGCGTCGATCGTTACCTGCACTGCATCCGGCTGGTGAAGAGCCGCAGCCTCGCCCAGTCGGTGATCGAGACCGGGCATGTCCGGATCGACGGCAGAAGGGTTCTCAAGCCCAGCGAGTCGGTCGGTGTTGGCAGCGTCCTCGCCCTCCCACTCCATGGCCGCGTGCGCGTCGTGAGGGTGCTCGCGCTGCCCGCCAGGCGCGGCCCAGCGGCCGAGGCTCGGGCCTGTTACGAGGAAGTGGGCGTTGACGTCGAAAGCGCCGCGACTTAGCGATCCGGCAAAGGGAGCGCCGCCAAATGACCTACGTCGTCACCGACGCCTGCATCCGCTGCAAATATATGGATTGCGTCGAAGTCTGCCCCGTCGATTGCTTCTACGAGGGCGAGACGATGCTGGTGATCAATCCCAACGAGTGCATCGACTGTGGCGTGTGCGAGCCCGAATGCCCGGCCGAGGCGATCCTCCCGGACACCGAGAGCGGGCTCGAACAATGGCTCGAGCTCAATTCGACCTTCTCGGCGCAATGGCCGAACATCACCCGCAAGAAGGACAGCCCGCCCGACGCGGACGAGTTCAAGGGCATGGCGGGCAAGTACGAGAAGTATTTTACGCCCGAGCCGGGCGAAGGCGATTAACTTGCCGCGCTGAGATCAAGCATTTCGCCCCGGCAGCATTTCTTCTCGCAAATCAGGCGCGACAATTGTAACTTTCCCGCTTCGTCAGGGGGGAGTTTCAGCAATGCGCAAATTCGTGCTCGCGATTTCCGTTTCGCTGGCGGCCGCTTCGCCGGCCTATGCCCAGCAGAGCGCGCCGCTTCCGTCGCCGGAGGAGGCGGGCAACGGGTTCACGGTCGCGCTCGGCGTCGGCTATCGCCCCGACTATGTCGGCTCGGACGATTACCGGCTGATTCCGGCCGCCGGGATCCGCGGAAGGGTCGGGCCGGTCATGCTGACCAGCCGCTCTTCCTATCTCTACGCGGACTTCTTCCCACGCACCGCCGCCAAGGTGGATTTCGACCTGGGGCCTATCGTCGGCGCCAATTTCAACCGCGCCACCAAGATCAAGGACGACGTCGTCAACCTGCTGCCCGAGCGCGACGTCGCCATCGAGGTCGGCGCCTTCGCCGGGGTCAGCATCCACGATCTCACCAACCCCTACGACACCCTGGCCTTCCGGCTCGACGTCAAGCAGGACGTGTCGGGCGCGCACAAGTCGGCGGTCTTCAGCCCGGCTATCGAATTCTCGACGCCGCTGTCGCGCTTCACCTATGTCAGCGCCTCGGCGAGCATGGATTTCGTCACCGCCAAATATGCGCGCTATTATTTCGGGATCACGCCCGCGGACTCGCTGATTTCCGGCCTTCCCGTCTATGACCCGGACGGCGGCATGGAGGAATGGAAGGCGGGGCTTCTCGTCAACCAGTCGATCACCGGCGACCTCACCCAGGGCTTTTCCGTCTGGGGAACGGTCGAATATTCGCACCTGACCGGCGACATCAAGGATTCGCCGATCGTCCGTCTGCGCGGCGATTCCAACCAGTGGCTGATTGCGGCGGG
>DASTDZ010000086.1:0-6023 GCA_035710105.1 Sphingomicrobium sp.
GCCGCGGTCAGCGACGTCTTGCCATGGTCGACGTGACCGATGGTGCCGATGTTCACGTGCGGCTTCGTCCGCTCGAATTTCGCCTTCGCCATTTTACGCCTCTTCTGTGTTGAAATCGGGCGGCCCGCCCAATGCGAGCGCGCCCATAGCTATAATTTCCAGGTTACGCCAGCTTCGCCTTCACCTCGTCTGCGACGTTCTGCGGCACTTCCTCGTAATGCGAGAACTGCATCGTGTACTGGGCCCGTCCTTGCGTGAACGAGCGCAGCTGGTTGACGTAGCCGAACATATTGGCGAGCGGCACCATCGCCTCGACGACCTGCGCGTTGCCGCGCGCGTCCGTGCCCTGGATTTGCCCGCGCCTCGAATTGAGGTCGCCGATGACGTCGCCCATGAAATCCTCGGGCGTGACCACCTCGACCTTCATGATCGGCTCGAGCAGCTTGATCCCCGCCTTCTGGGCGACTTCGCGCATCGCGCCGCGGCCGGTGATCTCGAACGCCAGCGCCGAGGAGTCGACGTCATGGTAGGCGCCGTCGATCAGGTGGATTTCGAAGTCGATGATCGGGAAGCCGATCAGCGAGCCGGTCTCGGCCGTCTCGCGCATGCCCTTTTCGACCGACGGGATATATTCGCGCGGGATGTTGCCGCCCTTGATCTCGTCGAAGAACTGCACGCCCGAGCCGCGCTCGCCGGGGGCGACCTGGACCTTGACCCGGCCGAACTGACCGGAGCCACCCGACTGCTTCTTGTGGGTGTAGTCGACCTCGACCGGCTTCGCGAGCGACTCGCGATAGGCGACCTGCGGGGCGCCGACATTGGCGTCCACCTTGAACTCGCGCTTCATGCGGTCGACGATGATGTCGAGGTGGAGCTCGCCCATCCCCTTGATGATCGTCTGGCCGGATTCATGGTCGGTCGAGACCCGGAATGAGGGATCCTCGGCCGCCAGGCGCGACAAGGCGATGCCCATCTTCTCCTGGTCCGCCTTGGTCTTGGGCTCGACGGAGAGCTCGATGACCGGATCGGGAAACTCCATCCGCTCGAGGATGATCGGCGCCCGCTCGGCGCACAGGGTGTCACCGGTGGTCGTCTCCTTGAGGCCGGCGATGGCGACGATGTCGCCCGCATAGGCCTCCTCGATGTCCTCGCGGCTGTTCGCATGCATCAGCAGCATGCGGCCGATCTTTTCCTTCTTGTCCTTGACCGAGTTGAGGACGCCGCCCTTGCTGAGCTTGCCCGAATAGATGCGGGCGAAGGTCAGCGTGCCGACGAACGGGTCGTTCATGATCTTGAAGGCAAGCGCGGAGAACGGCGCGTCGTCGCTCGGCGGCCGCGTCTCTTCCCTGTCGGTGTCGGGGACGATTCCCTTGATCGGCGGGATGTCGAGCGGGCTGGGGAGATAGTCGACGACCGCGTCGAGCAGTGGCTGGACGCCCTTGTTCTTGAACGCCGAGCCGCAGGTCACGGGCACGAAGGCCTGCGCGAGCGTGCCCTTGCGGATCAGCTTCTTGATCGTCGCGGCATCCGGCTCCTCGCCTTCGAGATAGGCCATCATCACGTCGTCGTCCTGCTCGACGACCGTTTCGATTAGCTTGTGGCGATATTCGGCGGCCTTGTCCTTCAGCTCCTCGGGAATGTCGACATAGTCGAACTTCGCTCCCAGCGATTCGTCCTGCCAGATAATGCCGCGGTTGTTGACGAGGTCGACGACGCCCTTGAGGTCGCTTTCCGCGCCGATCGGCAGGTAGAGCACCAGCGGCGTCGCGCCGAGGCGGTCGATAATCGACTGCACGCAATAATAGAAGTCGGCGCCGGTGCGATCGAGCTTGTTGATGAAACACATGCGCGGAACGCCGTACTTGTCGGCCTGCCGCCACACGGTTTCCGACTGCGGCTCCACCCCGGCGACACCGTCGAACACGGCGACCGCGCCATCGAGGACGCGCAGCGAGCGCTCGACCTCGATGGTGAAGTCGACGTGGCCGGGCGTATCGATGATGTTGATCCGGTGGTCCGGCCCTTGGCCGTCCTCGGACTTCCAGAACGTCGTGGTCGCGGCGGACGTGATCGTGATCCCGCGCTCCTGCTCCTGCTCCATCCAGTCCATCGTCGCCGAGCCCTCGTGGACCTCGCCAATCTTGTAGGACTTGCCCGTGTAATAGAGGATGCGCTCGGTCGTCGTCGTCTTGCCGGCATCGATGTGCGCCATGATGCCGATGTTGCGGTAGCGGTCGAGCGGATGGCTGCGGGCCATGACTTGATGTTCCTTAGCAATTCGGGGGACCGGCCGCGCCGGACCCCCGCGATATAGGTACGATTGTTACCAGCGGTAGTGCGAGAAGGCGCGGTTCGCCTCGGCCATGCGGTGCGTGTCCTCGCGCTTCTTCACGGCGTTGCCGCGGTTCTGCGAGGCGTCCATCAGCTCGCCCGAAAGGCGGGCCGACATGGTCTTTTCCGAACGGGCGCGGGCGGCGGCGATCAGCCAGCGGATGGCGAGTGCCTGGGCGCGCTCCGAGCGGACTTCGACCGGCACCTGGTAGGTGGCGCCGCCGACGCGGCGGGAGCGGACCTCGATGCCCGGCTTCACATTGTTCAGGGCATCATGGAAGACCTGCAGCGGGTCCTTCTTCAGACGCGCCTCGACATTGTCGAGCGCGCCGTAGACGATGCCTTCGGCGACGGACTTCTTGCCGTCGAGCATCACCGAATTCATGAACTTCGACAGGACCACGTCCCCGAAGCGGGGATCGGGAAGGACTTCGCGCTTTTCCGGACGGCGACGACGAGACATATTGCTGTTCCTTTCTCTTCAGCCTGGTCCGGGACTTGAATTGCCCGGGGCTTACTCAGCTTTCTTATTTCGGACGCTTGGCGCCGTACTTGGAGCGGGACTGCCGGCGGTCCTTGACCCCCTGCGTGTCGAGGACTCCGCGGAGCACGTGATAACGCACGCCCGGAAGGTCGCGAACGCGGCCGCCGCGGATCAGCACGACGCTGTGCTCCTGAAGGTTGTGGCCCTCGCCGGGGATGTAGCTGATCACCTCGCGCTGGTTGGTCAGGCGGACCTTGGCCACCTTGCGAAGCGCCGAGTTTGGCTTCTTCGGGGTCGTCGTATAGACGCGGGTGCAGACCCCGCGCTTCTGCGGGTTCTGTTCCATCGCAGGGACCTTCGACTTGGCCTTCTGCGGCTCGCGACCCTTGCGGATCAGCTGGTTGATCGTCG
Organism: Sphingomicrobium sp.; assembly: GCA_035710105.1. Taxonomy (GTDB): domain Bacteria; phylum Pseudomonadota; class Alphaproteobacteria; order Sphingomonadales; family Sphingomonadaceae; genus Sphingomicrobium. Next base: position 3,227 of record DASTDZ010000086.1, read on the forward strand.
GCATGAAGCCCTTCACCTTTCGTTGCGGGAAGACCCCGCGGTTACTTTGCCCAACAGAAAAAGCGCGGAGCCTGAGCGACCCACTGGGCAGCCCGGCGACGCGCATGTTGAGCAATGTTCAGCTCTTGCCCACGGCGAGTGAATCACAGGACGCGCGGACGAGCGGCCCCATAGCTTCGGTACTTGCAAGCGTCAACGCCCGGTCGGGCTGAACCACGTCAATGTGGGGCGCACATTGGAACAGACGAGACGAATACCTCGTTGGCTGGGTGCATTGCGATGAGGGGGTGCAACCATGTGGCGAACTCTCGCGCCGGTCGTCCTGATCGCCGCACTGGCGAGCTGCGACGCGGGCATCGATGCCGATAATCAGGCAAGTGGAGGCGGGCCAGTAGCCAATGCGACACTCATGAAATTTAACCTGGCGAGCGATTTTCAGGACGGTCAGCCGATCCCTAGCGTCCACAGCTGCGACGGGGCCGACCGCTCGCCTGCGCTGAACTGGGATGAGCCGCCGCCGGGCACGAAGAGCTTCGCGCTGGTCATGGACGATCCCGATGCGCCGAGCGGAACGTTCCACCACTGGGGCGCCTACGACATTCCACCGACCGCCCGGTCGGTGCCTGCCGGCCATGCGATGGGGAAGCAGTCGATCAACAGCTTCGGAAGGTCGGGCTATAGCGGCCCATGCCCGCCCCAGGGGCACGGACCGCATCGCTATCAGTTCAAGCTCTACGCGCTCGATGTCGAAAACCTCAATCTCGCGCCCGATGCCATTGTCGAGCAGCTCGAGCGACAAGCGCGGCAACACCAGATTGGGGTAGCCCAGCTGACAGGGACATTCGAGCGGAACTAGCGATTCAGGCGCGAATTCGGTAGGCCGCCAGGCGTTCGTAGGAGGGCCGGCACCTTTCCGCGAGGCGGCGTGCTTCGTCGGGCAGCCCGACCGGGCCGGTCTCGGGCGGCCCGAAGCCGGTGCTCGCCTCGACCGCGCCATACCAATGCGGGGCCCATGGGCCGTCGGTCGCGCGCCGGCCGGGCTCCCAGCGCAGCATCGCCGGGTCCCACGGGATGCCGAGCGCGCCGCAGAGCTTCGACAACACGCCTTCCGGATCACTGAGGACATCATTGGCGTCGATCACCGGGGGCGCCTTGCCGAGGCGATCGGCCTCGCGCTCGAAGAACTCCGCCTGCCGCTCGAGCCCGAAATCCTCGAACCGCGCGGTCTCGCGCTTGCGCAGATACGAAGCGATCATCCGCTCGGGCTCACGGACCAGGAAAGCGTGAGTGAAGCCGGAGAAATGGTCGTAGCCGACCGGCCCGGTCATGTGGTGCCACATATGCTTCTGGTACCAGATGGGCCTCGCCTCGGGCGGGTAGCCACGGAGCGAGGCCATGACGCGTGTCCAGTCGCAGTCCATCGCCGCGACCACCTGCTGGCGCAGCGGGTGGTCGGCGCCGGTCGCCTTGAGGAAACAGCCGTAGAAGGGCTCGTCCGAGACGAAGGTGTCGGAGCGGCTGGAGAAGCTTCGCATCATCGCCGTGGACAGGTTCCTGGGGCCCGACCACATGGCTATGCGTAACGTCACGGACGCTGATGCTCCGCGACGTCCCGCTCCACCCGCTCGGCGTAGAGTCCCTGCAGCCGCTCGACCATGGGCCCGCGGCATTCGAGCTTGCGGCCGTCCACCTCGCGCACCGGCACGATGCCCGCGAAAGTGCCGGTCACGAACGCTTCATCGGCGCCGTAAACGTCGGTCAGAGAGAAGTCCTTCTCGAGCGCCGGGATCCCTGCCTCGCGACAGATTTCGAGCACTAGGCCGCGGGTGATCCCGCCGAGGCAGTAGCGCCCGCTCGAAGTCCACACCTCGCCCTTGCGGACGATGAAGAAGTGGGTCGAGTTGCAGGTCGCGACGAAGCCATGCGGATCGAGCATCAGCGCCTCGTCGGCGCCCGCCTGAGTCGCCTGGATCGAGGCGAGGATGCAGTTCAATTTCGAGTGCGAGTTGATCTTCTGGTCCTGGACCGCCGGGTCACCGCGCCGGACGTGGACGGTGAACAGCTTGAGCCCGCGCTCGTGGATCCCGGCCGGCGGCTGCTTGTATTCGGGGATGATGACGATGGTGGCGGGAGTCACCACCACGCGCGGGTCCTGATAGGGGGTCGAGCGGACCCCCCGCGTCACCATCAGCCGGACGTGGACGCCCTCGTCCATGCCGTTGGCGTCCAGGGTTTCATAGAGACGGCGAACGAGCGCCTCGCGCGATAGGCCGACGTCCATGGCGAGCGCCTTGGCGCCTTCGAACAGCCGGTCGAGATGGCGGTCGAGGAAGGCGATCCGGCCCTTGTAGACCCGGAGCCCCTCCCAGACGCCGTCGCCGAGCATGAAACCGCTGTCGAACACTGAGACGACCGCCTCGCCGCGCGGCTTGAGCGCGCCATTGACGTTGATCAGGATCGACTCGTTGCGCGGGTCCGAGACGTCGTGAAGCGACTTCCCCACGAAGCCGCTCAATCCTCGTTCTTGACGATGTCGCCGCGGGCCATGACGAAATTGACCTGTTTGAGAACCGTCACGTCGGTCAGCGGGTCGCCGTCGACCGCGATGATGTCGGCGGACTTGCCGGGCTCCAGGGTTCCAACCTCCTGCGAAAGTCCGAGCAGGTCGGCGGCGTTGACAGTCGCCGCCTTGATCGCCTCGGCCGGCGGCATCCCGTATTTGACCATCAGCTCGAACTCGTCGGCGTTGCGGCCGTGCTTGGAAACGCCGGCGTCGGTGCCGAAGGCGATCTTGACC
>DASTDZ010000087.1:0-9934 GCA_035710105.1 Sphingomicrobium sp.
CGCCTCGTCTATAACGCCGTCGGCGCGGGCTACCCGGTGCCGCGCAACCTCAACTACATGTGGAATTTCGGTGTTCTCGCCGGTTTTTGCCTGATGGTCCAGATCATCACCGGGGTCATCCTGGCGATGCACTACGGCGGCAATGCGGGCGTGGCGTTCAATTCCGTCGAGCACATCATGCGCGACGTCAACTGGGGCTGGCTGATGCGCTATGCCCATGCGAACGGGGCGAGCGCGTTCTTCGTCGTCGTCTACATCCATATCTTCCGAGGCCTGTTCTACGGCTCCTACAAGGCGCCGCGCGAGATGATTTGGCTGCTCGGCGTCGTCATCTTCCTGCTGATGATGGCGACCGCCTTCATGGGCTATGTGCTTCCCTGGGGGCAGATGAGCTATTGGGCGGCGCAGGTCATCACCGGCTTCTTCTCCGCGATTCCGCTGATCGGCGAGCCGCTTCGCGTGTGGCTGCTGGGCGGCTGGACCCCGGACCAGGCGACCCTGACCCGCTTCTTCTCGCTCCACTATCTGCTGCCGTTCGTGATCGCGGCGGTGGTGATCCTCCACATCTGGGCGCTCCACATCCCGGGATCGGGCAACCCGACCGGGGTGGACGTCAAGGACGAGAAGGACACGCTTCCGTTCCACCCGTTCTACACGGCCAAGGACGGCTGGTTCGCGGCCGCGGTGCTGCTGGTGTACGCCGTGTTCGTTTACTTCCTGCCGAACGCGCTCGCCCACCCGGACAATTACATCCCGGCAAACCCGCTGGCGACGCCGGCGCACATCGTTCCCGAATGGTATTTCCTGCCGTTCTACGCGATCCTCAAATCCTTCACGATCGACTTCGTGCTTCCGGCCAAGCTGTGGGGCGTCCTGGCGATGTTCGCCTCGATCCTGCTGCTGTTCTTCCTGCCCTGGCTCGACAAATCGCCGGTGCGCTCAGGCAGCTACCGGCCGCTCTTCAAGCGCTTCTTCTGGCTGCTGGTCATCGATGTCGCCGTGCTCGGCTGGTCGGGCGGTTCGACCCCGACGCCACTGGCGATCGCCGTCGGCCAGGTCGCGACCGCTTATTATTTCGCGCACTTCCTGATCATCCTTCCGCTCATTTCCAAATATGAGCGGACTCTGCCGCTGCCGCGGTCGATCACCGACTCCGTGCTTCACGGGGAGGAGAGGGAAGCCGCTCCTGCCGGGGTGAAGCCCCGCACAACGACAGCCGCGGGCTAAAAGGGAAAGCCAGGAAAATGGTCCGTCTCATCGGTTTTCTCGTCGGCCTCGGCTTTGTCGGAGTACTCCTCATCTCGCTGTTCGTCGGCGCGTCCGATTATTTCTCCAACCCGCCCGAGCCGACCGCCGAGGAAGAGTTCCACAAGCATCCTAAGCCGCTTCACCTGGCGAGCGACGGGCCTTTCGGCCATTTCGACCAGGCCCAGCTTCAGCGCGGCTTCCAGGTCTACAAGGAGGTCTGCGCGGCCTGCCACGGGCTCAACCTGGTCGCGTTCCGCAACCTCGAGGACCTCGGCTACAACGAGGCCGAGATCAAGGCGATCGCCGAGCAGTGGCAGATCGAGGTTCCGACCATCAACGTGGACACCGGCGAGCCGACGACGCGCAAGGCGGTTCCGTCCGACCGCTTCCCCAATCCCTATCCGAACGAGATCGCGGCGCGTGCGGCCAACAACAATGCGCTTCCGCCCGACCTGTCGCTGATCACCAAGGCGCGCGAGGGCGGCGGCGCCTACGTCTATTCGTTGCTGACCGGCTACCAAAAGCAGCCCGCCGAGCTTCTGCACAAGTTCCCGGCGATGAAGACGACGCCGGGCCTCTATTACAATCCCTATTTCGCCAACCTCAACCTCGCCATGCCGCCGCCGCTGACCGCCGACGGCCAGGTGACCTATGCGCCGGGCAACCCGCGGCCGACCGTCGACCAGATGGCCAAGGACGTCACCGCTTTCCTGGTGTGGGCGGCCGAGCCGACGCTTGCGAGGCGCCATGCGGCCGGGCTGGCTGTGGTCGTCTTCCTGTTGTTCGCGACCGCCTTTGGCTATCTCGCCTATCGCAACATCTGGGCGGAGGCGAAGCGCAAGGTCCGCATCACCGGGCCGCTCGATCCCGAGAACAAGGCCAAAAGGCAGCGGGCGAGCCGGAAGGCCGGCATCAAGGGCTGATCCTCTCCGCTTTCCCGTGCATCGCCGGGGTGAAACAGCTCATTCATCCCTGCGACATGGAAAAAAGCGCAAGCCGCTCCCTCGTTTGATCAGCTTACCTCGATTCGAGGGAGGGGAGTTATGCGTACGCGTCTTGCGATTCTTGTCGCCGCCGGCTCGGCGGCGCTCGGCGGCTGTGCCTATGGCTATGGCGGCTACGGCTCACCGTTCGGAGGGCTTTCGGTCGGGGTCGGTTACGGCTCGGGCTACGGCGGCTACGGGGGCTATGGCTCCTGCTACGATCCTTACGGCGGCTACGGTTACGGTTCCGGCTACGGCTACGGCTACGGCGGCTACCCCGGTTACGGCGGCTACCCCGGCTATGGCGGTTATCCAGGCTATGGCGGCTATGGCTACGACTGCGGCTACGGGTCAGGTTACGGCTGGTACGGCGCGCCCTACTTTGGCTGGTACGACGGCTTCTATTATCCGGGCACCGGCTATTACGTTTACGATAGCAACAAGCAGCCGCACGTCTGGAGCGATTCGCAGAAGCGTTATTGGAGCGAGCGCCGCGAGAAGGCGGAAGCCAAGGCCAAGAGCCTGAACAGGACTCTGCCCGCGCAGTGGAACGATTTCAGCCGCGAGCGCGTGCAAAGCCGCGCGGTCCGGGCCAGGGAGCAGGCGACCCAGATCCATGAGCGGCAGACCGAGCGCCGGGCCGAGCGCGCCGCCGCGGCGCGCAAGGATTCGGCCAGCGAGCGCCAGGAAATCAGGGAGCGCCGCGAATCGCGCGCGACCAGCGCCCGCGAGCGGATCGAAGCCAGGCGCAGCGCGCGGGACGACGACTAGGAATCGTCGCCGGCACCTCCGGGCCGCCGGCGGATGAGGACGATCGAGGTGAAGCGCATCACCGGGACGTCGTCCTGGTTGGTGACGACCGTCTCGGTTCGGAACGAGCCGATCTCGGGCTTGCTTCGTGACGGCTGCTTGTCGACGATCTTGCCGCGGACGTGGAGCGTGTCGCCCGGATAGACGGGCTTCAGCCAGCGCAGCTCGTCCACCCCGGGCGAGCCGAGGCCGGCCTGGCCGTGCTCGACAACGTAGCGGGCAATCACCGCCATAGTCATCGCGCAGGTGTGCCAGCCGCTCGCGGCGATCCGCCCGAAGTGGGTCGCTGCGGCCGCCTCATCCGACAAATGGAAGGGCTGGGGGTCGTACCGCCTCGCGAAGTCGAGCACTTCCTCGCGGGTCACTTCATAGCTTCCGAAATAGGTCTCGGCACCGACCTGCAGGTCCTCGAAATAGGTCATGGGCGCGGCATAGCGTCGGGCGTCGCTTGGCGCGAGTGCGGCCTCGTCCTAGGCTGCGAGCGTGGCAACGAACGCGACCTTCCCGAGGCATTTCCACCCGCGCCTGGTCGATGCGGCGATCGCGCTCAACGCGAACCGGCTCGACGTCGCCGAGCGCTTGTTGAAGCCGCATCTCAAGGAAGACCCGTTCGACGTCGCCGCAATCCGGATGCTCGCCGAGCTCGCGGCGCGGATCGGCCGGCTTCGCGACTCCGAGACGCTCTTGCGCCGCGCTGTCGAACTCGCGCCTGGCTGGACAGCGGCCAGGGCCAACCTGGCGCTCGTCCTCGGGCGGCTCGGGCGCCCGGCCGAGGCGATGGAATTGCTCGACGACGTCTTCGCCGCCGAACCCGACCGGCTCAGCCACTGGAATCTCAAGGCCGCGACCGTCGGCCGCCTGGGCGATTTCGACGAGGCGATCCGGCTGTACGAGGGCGTGCTCGAAAAGGCGCCGCGCCAGCACCGGGTGTGGCTGAGCTACGGCCATATGCTCAAGACGGTCGGGCGGCAGGAAGAAGGCATCGCCGCCTATCGCAAAGCGATCGAGATTTCCCCGGCGTTCGGCGAAGCCTGGTGGAGCCTCGCCAATTTGAAGACGATCGAGCTGCGCGAAACGGATATCGCGGCGATGCTCCGGGCGCTGGAAACGCCGGGCCTCTCCGACGAGGACCGTTTCCATCTCGATTTCGCGCTCGGCAAGGCGATGCACGATGCCGGCAGGACGGCGGAAGCCTTCGACCATTATGCGCGGGCTAACGCGCTCCGGCTGAAGGGCCAGCCCTATCGCGCCAGTGAAATCAGCCGGACGGTCGACCGCTGCATCGAGGCGTTCACTCCGCAATTCTTTGCCGACCGGGCGGGCGGCTGCGATTCGCCCGATCCGATCTTCATCGTCGGACTGCCGCGTTCCGGTTCGACGCTGGTCGAGCAGATCCTCGCTTCGCACAGCCAGGTCGAAGGCACTGCCGAGCTTCCCGAAATCCCGGCCCTGGTCCGAAAGGTCGGCCGCTATCCGGAACGCCTGCTCGAGCTGAGCGAGGATCAGCGCCGCGAGCTTGGGCGCGAATATCTCAAGCACACGGCCGTCCAGCGCCGAACCGGGCGGCCGTTCTTCATCGACAAGCTGCCCAACAACTGGCTCTACGTGCCGTTCATCCGGCTGATCCTTCCGAACGCGAAGATCATCGACGCGCGGCGCCATCCCTTGTCCTGCTGCCTGTCCAACTTCCGGCAGCATTTCGCGCGCGGCCAGGCCTTCACCTACAGCCTAACGGACCTCGGGCATTACTATGCCGATTACGTGCGGATGATGGCGCACGTCGACGCGGTGCTTCCCGGAACGGTCCACCGCGTGATCTACGAGCGCATGGTCGAGGACACGGAAAGCGAGGTCAGGCGGCTGCTCGACCATGTCGGGCTGGAGTTCGAGCCAGCCTGCCTCGAATTCTGGCAGACCGAGCGGGCGGTCCGGACAGCAAGCTCGGAGCAGGTTCGCAAGCCCATCTACAAGGCCGCGACCGAGGAGTGGAAAGCCTATGAGCCTTACCTCGATCCGCTCAAGAAGGCGCTCGGCCCGGCCCTCGAAAACTACGTCTCAACGAGTGCCGGTTTGCAACGCGTAGCGTCAAATCTGTCGGCCCCGTAACGGTTCCGATTGACAAGGTGTCACGGCTCTGTCGCAATGCCGACACCTAGCGAAATTGGGGGCCTTCGATGACCAACCGCACGCTCCGCATCCTGGCGCTCGGACTCCTTGCCTCGACCGCGCTCGCATCGCCGGCGATCGCCCAGGAAACCCAGCCGGAAACGACCGGCGATTCGCCAACCCCGGCGACCAACGCGACACAGGTCACCGCCCCGCCTCCGCAAGTGCAGCAGGCGCAGGACGGCCAGCAGCCGGAAAGCACCGAAATCGTCGTCACCGCGCAGAAGCGCGAGGAGAATTTGCAGGACGTGGCGCTCAGCATCATCGCGCTGGGCAACCGCCGGCTCGACCAGCTCAACATCACGAGTTTCGAGGATTATGCGCAGCAGCTCCCGTCAGTGAGCTTCAACACGTCGCAATCGGGCGGCTTCGTCATCTACATGCGCGGCGTTGCGACCGGCGGCGATGGCAACCATTCGGGATCGCTGCCCTCGGTCGGCGTCTATCTCGACGAGCAGCCGGTTACCACGGTTGGCGGCGCGCTGGACGTCCACATCTACGACATCGCGCGGATCGAGAGCCTCGCGGGGCCCCAGGGCACGCTCTACGGGGCCTCGAGCCAGGCCGGAACGATCCGGATCATCACCAACAAGCCCGATCTCACCGCCTTCTACGGCAGGGTCGACGGCGAGGTGAACAGCGTCGCCCACGGCGGCATGGGCGGAAGCCTGGAGGGCATGGTCAACGCGCCGCTCGGCGACCATGTCGCTTTCCGGGCGGTCGCCTTTTACCAGCGCGATGCCGGCTACATCGACAACGTGCCGGGCACGCGCACCTATTGCGGCGATCCGATCATCGACCCCGTTACCGGCGACATCGTCGGCTGCGTCCGCAACGGCTTCACGATCGACAATGCCGCGTTCGTCGACGACGACATCAACAGCAAGGAAACCTACGGCGGCCGGGCGGCGCTCAAGATCGACCTCAACGAGAACTGGACGGTCACGCCGTCGATCATGCACCAATATTCGAGCCTCGACGGCTTCTACGCCTACGACCCGAATCTCGGCGACCTCAACGTCCAGCGGTTCCGCGAAGAATATATCAAGGACAAGTTCACCCAGGCCGCGCTGACGATCGAGGGAAAGGTCTTCGATTTCGACCTCACCTATGCCGGCGCCTATCTCGACCGGCCGACCGAGGGCATCGCGGACTACACCGACTATACGGAAGCCTATGACAATTATTACGAGAGCCTCGGCGGCCTCGCCAATTATTTCTATTTCTGGGACGCGGCCGGAAACAACATCAACCCGACCCAGTGGATCTACGGCGAAGAGCATTTCAAGAAGATGAGCCACGAGCTCAGGATCGCGACTCCGCAGGAATGGCGGTGGCGGGCCTTACTCGGCGCTTTCTACCAGCAGTCGAAGAACGACATCTACCAGGATTACCGCGTCGACGGCCTGGCGCCCGACCTGTCGGTCAACGGCTGGCCGGGAACGGTGTGGCTGACGCTGCAGGAGCGTAAGGACAAGGACTGGGCGCTGTTCGGCGAGACCGAGTTCGACATCACGCCGCAGGTGACGCTGATCGCCGGCGGCCGCCTGTTCCGCTACAAGAACACCTTGTTCGGTTTCGCCGGCTTTGGGAAAAACCCGAACTTCGACGAGGACACTTGGCTGGTTCCGCCCAATGCGGTCGGCGGAAGCTCGGGCGTTCGCCGCTGCCTGACTGTCAACGGACTGCCGCTTATCGATGACGAGGATTCGCCGCTCGCTCCGGGCGGAGTCGAAGGCACGCCCTGCACCAACGTCGGCAATGTCGTGAACGGGATCGCAGTCCCGCGCGAGAGCAAGGGCAGCGGCTTCACCCACCGCCTGAGTGGGCGCTGGAAGCCGAACGAAGACATGATGTTCTACGCCACCTGGTCGCGCGGCTTCCGCCCGGGCGGTATCAACCGGCAACCGAACGCGCCGGCCTATGACCCCGATTACCTGACCAATTTCGAGCTCGGGTGGAAGACCTCGTTCGGGCCGGTCACATGGAACGGCGCAATCTATCACCAGATCTGGAAGAAGTTTCAGTTCAGCTTCCTTGGCGAGAACAGCCTGACGGTCATCCAGAACGGCCGCGACGCGGAGATCAACGGTATCGAGACCGATGTTTCCTACGTCGCCGGCGGGCTCACCCTGAACGCGGCCGCTGCCTATACGGACGCCAAGACCAAGGGGAACATATGCAAGAGCATCCTCGATAACGATAGCTGCTCGGACAGCTGGATCGTCGTCCCCTCCGGGACCCGGCTTCCGATCACTCCGAAGTTCAAGGTCGCGGCCAACGCGCGCTACACCTGGCCCGTCTGGACCGGCAAGGCGCACGTCCAGGCAAGCGTCACGCACAGAAGCTCTGCGAGCGCCGACCTGCGGCAGGACATCGACGGCGCGGGGCTTAACCCCAATGACTTCCTCGGACGAATCCGCTCTTCGACCCTCGTCGACACGTTCATCGGCTATTCGTGGGACAAGCTCACCGTCGAACTGTTCGCGGCCAATCTGTTCGACGAACGCAACGACCTCGTCCGCTTCGTCGCCTGCTCGATCTGCACCCAGACGAAGATCACGCCGGGCCGGCCGCGAACGATCGGGATCAGGCTGGGCGCGCGCTTCTAGCGGCGGTTTGCGCGGCGTTGGTGCCGCATGGCCCGTTCGCGGGTTAGTCGCCCAATGAACGACCTCGAGCTTCCGAAACGGGCGCGCCCGAAGCATGCAGCGATTCCCGTCGCGGCGCTTGCGATCCTATGGTTTGGGATGCTGACGCTCGGCGCGGGCCCCATCGACCGGCTCGTCCTCGTCTCGCTTTATGCGGGGGACGTGCCGATCATCGCCTCGCTGGCAAAAGCGGTCACGTTTCTCGGGGAAGGGGAGGTGGTCGTCCTCATCTCGGTCGCCGCAGCCTCCTGGCTGCTGTGGCGCGGGAGGGCGCGCTACGGCCTGGCGCTACTGGCGGTGACGATCGCCGGGCGGTTGCTCGTGTGGGCGCAGAAATACGGGATCGGCCGCTTCCGCCCCGACGACGAAGCGCACCTCGTCCCCGTCTACAGCCCGTCTTTCCCGAGCGCCCATTCGGCCAATTCCATGATCGTCTACCTGGCGATCGCCCTGCTGCTTGCCGCGGGAACACGCTGGCGTCGCCCGGCGGCGGCCTTTGCGCTCTCGCTTTCCTTGCTGATCGGCGTGAGCAGGGTGGTGCTGGGCGTCCACTGGCCGAGCGACGTCATTGGCGGCTGGGCATTCGGCCTGTTATGGGTGCTTGTCGCGCTTCCGCTCGCGGAAAGGCTCGCGCGCTAGAATGCTCGGCATCTCGAAAAGGGGGAGGGCACAATGGGCAACAAGCCGTTTACACTGGTCGCGGCTATTCTTTTCCTGCTGATGGCGCTTGCGCACCTGCTTCGGCTGGTCCTCGATTTCCAGCTCGTGGTCGGCACGCATCCGCTGCCGACCTATGCGAGCATCGCCGGGCTGCTGATCGCCGCGGTGATGTCGTGGGGGTTGTTCCGCGAGGCGCGGCGCTAGTTACACGTTGAATCGGAACAGCAGGACGTCGCCGTCCTTGACGACATAATCCTTGCCTTCGGAGCGGAGCTTGCCCGCGTCGCGGGCGCCCGCCTCGCCGCCGAAGCGGACATAATCGTCATAAGCGATGGTTTCGGCGCGAATGAAGCCGCGCTCGAAGTCGCTATGGATCTCGCCGGCGGCCTCGGGCGCCTTGGCGCCCTCGCGCACCGTCCAGGCACGCGCCTCCTTGGGGCCGGCGGTGTAGAAGGTGATTAGGCCGAGCAGCGCGTATGCCGCGTGGATCATCCGGTTGAGACCGGTCTCTTCCAGACCGAGGTCGGCGAGAAACGCGTCGCGCTCTTCGGCCGGGAGGGTCGCGATCTCCGCCTCGATCGCCGCCGAGATGACGACCGATCCGGCGCCTTCGGCCTTCGCTTTTTCGGCGACCCGCTGCGACAGCGCATTGCCGGACGCGGCGTCGGCTTCGTCGACGTTGCAGACGTAGAGGACGGGCTTGGCCGTCAGCAGCTGGGCGCGCTTGAGCGCCTTCGCCTCTTCGGCATCCTTGGGCTTGGTGAGGCGCGCGGGCCTCGAGGCGCGCAGAAGCTCCAGCGCCTGGCCGAGCACGGACGCTTCGATCTTCGCTTCCTTGTCGCCCTGCTGCGCCTTCTTCACGAGATTCGGTACGCGGCGCTCGAGACTGTCGAGATCGGCGAGCATCAGTTCCGTCTCGACCGTCTCGGCATCGGCGATCGGGTCCACGCGACCTTCGACGTGGGTCACGTCGACGCCTTCGAAGCAGCGCAGCACATGCACGATGGCGTCCACTTCGCGGATGTTGGCGAGGAACTGATTGCCTAGGCCTTCGCCCTTGGAGGCGCCGCGGACGAGGCCGGCGATGTCGACGAATTCGATCTGCGTTTCGATCTTCTGCGCCGATTTGGCGATCTCGCGGATCCTGTCGAGTCGCGGGTCGGGCACGGCGACGCGGCCGACGTTCGGCTCGATCGTGCAGAAAGGATAGTTCGCGCTCTGTGCCCCCGCTGCCGTCAACGCATTGAAGATCGTGGACTTACCGACATTCGGCAGCCCGACGATACCCACACTCAAACCCATTCGATCACTCCCCCGTGAATTGCGACGGCGCTAACCGGAGGAGTGTGGACGCGATTCCAGTTTGGAGTGCGGCAGCGCAAAGCTGCCGCTTTCCAACGCCGCGCCGCGGCGACT
>DASTDZ010000088.1:0-5260 GCA_035710105.1 Sphingomicrobium sp.
CGAGACCCTGAAGCCGCGGCCGCCCGTGGTCACCATCATGGGCCACGTCGACCACGGCAAGACCTCGCTTCTCGACGCGATCCGTGGCGCCGATGTCGTCGCGCACGAGGCGGGCGGGATCACGCAGCATATCGGCGCCTACCAGGTGACCCTTGCCGACAAATCGAAGGTCACCTTCCTCGACACGCCGGGCCACGAAGCGTTCACCGAAATGCGCGCGCGCGGCGCCAACGTTACCGACATCGTCGTCCTGGTCGTCGCCGCCGACGACGGGCTGAAGCCGCAAACCATCGAGGCGATCAACCATACCAAGGCGGCGGGCGTGCCGATGATCGTCGCGATCAACAAGGTCGACAAGCCGGACGCCAAGCCGCAGAAGGTCCGCGAGGAGCTTCTCCAGCACGAGGTGATCGTCGAGCAGATGGGCGGTGACGTCCAGGACGTCGAGGTCTCCGCGGTCAAAAAGACCAATCTCGACAAGCTGCTCGAGGCGATCCAGCTTCAGGCAGAGATCCTCGAGCTCAAGGCCAACCCCGACCGCCAGGCCGAGGGCACAGTGATCGAGGCCAAGCTCGACAAGGGCCGCGGTCCGCTCGCCACCGTTCTTGTCCAGCGCGGCACGCTCCGGGTCGGCGACGTGTTTGTCGCCGGCGCTTCGTCGGGCAAGGTGCGCGCGATGATTGACGACAAGGGCCGCCAGGTGAAGGAGGCCGGCCCGTCGGTTCCGGTCGAGGTGCTGGGCCTGTCGGCGGTGCCGTCGGCCGGCGACCCGTTCACCGTCGTCGAGAACGAGGCCCGCGCGCGCGAAGTCGCCGCCTATCGCCAGAGCGTTCTCGACCGCAAGCGCACGACCTCGGCTCCGGTCACCCTCGAGAACATGTTCGCCACCCATGCCTCGACGACCAAGGAATTCCCGATGGTGGTCAAGGCGGACGTCCACGGCTCGGTCGAGGCGATCGTGCATGCGCTCAACCGCCTGTCGACCGACGAGATCAGGGTCCGGGTGCTGCATTCGGGAGTCGGCGCGATCACCGAGAGCGACGTCACCCTGGCCTCGGCCAGCGGCGCGCCGATCATCGGTTTCAACGTTCGCCCCAATGCCAAGGCGCGCGAGGTTGCCGAGCGCAACAAGGTCGAGTTCCGCTATTACGATGTCATCTACCACCTCACCGACTGGGTGAAGGGCGCGATGGCGGGCGAGCTTGGCCCCGAGATCATCGAGACCGTCGTCGGACGCGCCGAGGTCAAGGAAGTCTTCCCTGCGGGCAAGAAGGACAAGGCAGCCGGCCTGCTGGTGCTCGAGGGCGTCATCCGCAAGGGCCTCAATGCGCGCCTGACGCGCGAGGACGTGATCGTGTCGAAGACGACGATCGCCTCGCTTCGCCGCTTCAAGGACGACGTCGCCGAAGTCCGCGCCGGCCTGGAATGCGGCGTGGTCCTGGCCGACACCAACGACATCAAGCCGGGCGACAATCTCGAAGTTTTCGAGGTCGAGGAACGCGCCCGGACGCTCTAGCCGATGCGCCGCGTTGAAACCGCCGAAGGCCGATCCGTCCGATTGCTTCGAGTCGGCGAGCAGATCCGCCACATCCTGTCCGAAATCCTGATGCGCGGCGATGTCCATGACGCAACGCTGCAGAGCCACCTCGTCAGCGTCACCGAGGTCCGCATGTCGCCCGACCTGCGCCACGCCACCGCCTTCGTGAAGCCGCTGCTCGGCCAGGACGAGGACGTCGTGCTCAAGGCGCTGAAGACCCACACAGCCTACTTCCAGAGGGAGGTGGCGCGCCGCATGACCACCAGATATGCGGCAAAGATAAAGTTCCTGGCCGACGAGAGCTTCGACGAGGGCAGCCACATCGACCGGCTGCTGCGCTCGGAAAAGGTCGCCCGGGACCTCGGCAGCGAATGACGGCGGGAGCGGCGCTGCTTTTGCTGGCTGCCGCCCAGTCGCCCGGCGACCAGACAGTTCCGGCCGTCACCTATCCTGAGCTTCCAAGGGAAGCCGCCGAGCTGGCGGGCTTCGTTCCCAGTGGGTGGAAGCTCGAGACAACGTCGGGGGGCGACCTCAACCGCGACGGGCTAGCGGATGCCGCGCTTGTCCTTCGCATGAACGACCCCGGCAACCTGGTCGCGACCGACTGGGACCCGGAGCAGAAGTACGACAGCAATCCGCGAATGCTCGTCGTCGTTTTTGCACGCAAATCCGCCGGGTTCGAGCTTGCGGCGTCCGACCACCAACTGATCCCGAGGCTCGAGAACCAGAACCAGGACGACCCGTTCGACGAGGTAGCGATCGCGAATGGAACTCTGCGAGTGAAGATGCACCTCTTCATGAGCGCGGGGGGCTGGCAGATGGGTGGGTCGGCCTTCACGTTTCGCTGGCATGACGGCGCGTTCAAGTTGATCGGCTTCGACCGCGACAGCGTGATGCGCAACAGCGGCGAGACCGAGGAAGTGAGCATCAACTATCTGACCGGGCGCAAGCTGGTGAAGACCGGAAATATCGGCTCGGACCGACAGCGGTCGCGCACCCTGTCGATTCCCCGCAAGCCGCTGATCGACCTCGCGGAAGTCGGCGACGGCCTGATGTTCGATCCGGACGAGAGATGATCGATTGCCTGTCGCGTCCGATGCAGGGCGAAGGTTGCAGCGCCGAGCCTTACCGCGAGGAGCATCGCGACGCCCTCAAGGCGGCTTGCGCCGAGGACCCCGACATCTGGCAGATCTACGCGAACGATTTCGGCCCCGAAGGATTTGACCGCAGCATTGAGAGCTACGTTTCAGTCCCGCGCAACCGCACTTTCGTCCTTTTCAATGATGGCGAGCTTGCCGGAATGTCGAGCTTCCTCGGGATCGACGAGGATCGACAGTGCCTGGAGATCGGCGGAACCTTTTATCGACCCCATCTGCGCGGAACCGGCTTCAACCGCCGCGTCAAGGTCATGATGCTCGAACGCGCCTTCTCCTGCGGGATCCGGCGTGTGGAGTTCCGCGTCGATCGCCGCAATGCGCGCAGCCAGGCGGCGATGAAGAAGCTGGGGGCGGTGCGCGAGGGCGTGCTCCGCGCCGACCGAATCACCTGGACCGGCCATGTTCGCGACTCCATGCTATATGCGATCCTGAGGGAGGAATGGCGATGAAGCTGGTGCTCGCAGCGATCCTGGCGATCAGCGCGACCATGGCCGAGGCAGCTCCGCTGACGGTCCGCATGGGCGAAAGCTGGGTATTCGCGGTCAGGGACGGCGAGCCCCACGAGCCGCGCAAGGTCCAATCCGACGCCGCGCCGGGCAAGGGCCAGATCAAGGTGACTGTAAAGGCCTTGCTCGGGACCAGCCTGATGGCGGTCAACAACAGCCCCGTCGCCTACACGTTCAAGGCCGAGCTGATCCGCAAGGGCAAGGCGATCTCGGCGCGGACCTGCACCCTGCCCGCCAACGCGAAACCGGTCTTCGAGCAATGGGATCGCGTCGCCGAGGCGGTGCGGATCAGCCGCTTCGGCGCGGCGGGGACGGAAGGCCGCTGCTGACGGACGCGGGCATTCACGGCTGGATCGTTCTCGACAAACCGGTCGGGCTCGGCTCGACGAAGGCCGTTTCCGCGGTCAAGCGCGCCCTTCGCGAGGCGGGGGAGCCGAAGACGAAGGTCGGCCATGGCGGGACTCTCGACCCGCTCGCCAGCGGCGTCCTGCCGATCGCGGTCGGGGAGGCAACCAAGGTCGCCGGGCGGATGCTCGACGCGACCAAGGCCTATGAGTTCACGATCGCGTTCGGCGAGGAGACGGACACGCTGGACGCGGAAGGAAAGGTGATCGCCAAAAGCGAAGCCCGCCCGACCTTGGCCGAAATCGAGGCCGTGATCCCGCGCTTCACCGGACAGATCAAACAGGTGCCGCCCGCCTATTCGGCGCTCAAGGTGGAGGGCAAGGCCGCCTATGCGCGGACACGCGCCGGCGAGGAGGTGGAGCTTCGCGCCCGCCAAGTGACGGTGCATGAGCTTAGTCTACGGCTTTGCTCCGCCAACGAAGTTACCCTCGCCGCCACGGTCTCCAAGGGCACCTACATCCGCTCCCTCGCGCGCGACATCGCCCACGCGCTCGGGACGGTCGGGCAGGTGTCGCGGCTCAGGCGGACCCGCGCCGGGCCGTTCGGGCTCGAATCGGCCATTTCGCTGGACTTTCTCGAGGAACTCGCTAAGGCGCGCGACCTGACGAGGGCGGTGCTTCCGCTGGAAGCTGCGCTGGACGACATCCCGGCCCTCCCCGTCACTCCCGGCCAGGCAGAGCTGCTCCGACATGGACAGCGCCTTTCCGGGTTCCCCGTCAAGCCGGGGCTTCAGCTTGCGACCGACGCTGGGCGTCCGGTCGCGTTGGTCGAAGCGACGGCCGACGGCCTCAGGGTCGTCCGGGGGTTCAACCTTTGACAAGACAGGAGTGATGACGATGTCGATTACTGCCGAGCGCAAGGAAGCGCTGATCAAGGAACATGGGCGAGGCAAGGCCGACACGGGTTCGCCCGAGGTCCAGGTCGCGATCCTCACCGAGCGCATCCAGAACCTGACCCAGCACTTCAAGACCCACGCGAAGGACAACCATTCGCGCCGTGGCCTGCTGATGCTGGTCAACCAGCGCCGTTCGCTCCTCGACTATCTGCGTCGCAAGGACGAGCAACGCTATACCGACCTCATCGCCAAGCTTGGCCTGAGGAAGTGACCGAACGGCTCCCGAAGCGGAGCCGTTTGCATATCGGGGCCAGCCGCAATCCGGCGGACCGGCCTTAGGGGCACATTGAGGCCCCGAACCGCAGCAGGCCGGATCGCCTGCTCTAGCTGTCCCGCGGCGCATCCGGCCCGCGGGGTGAAGGAAAAGATATGTTCGACATCAAGACTGTAGAAATCGAGCTCGGCGGAAAGACCCTGAAGCTCGAAACGGGCCGCGTTGCCCGCCAGGCCGACGGCGCGGTGCTCGCGACCCTCGGCGAAACCGTCGTCCTCTGCGCGGTGACCGCCGCCAAGAGCGTGAAGCCCGGCCAGGACTTCTTCCCACTGACGGTTCACTACCAGGAAAAATTCTCCGCCGCCGGACGCATTCCGGGCGGCTTCTTCAAGCGCGAGCGCGGCGCGACCGAAAAGGAAACGCTGACCAGCCGCCTGATCGATCGGCCTATTCGTCCCCTCTTCCCCGAGGGTTTTTATAACGAGATCCTCGTCATCGCGCAGGTCCTCTCCTACGACGGCGAGAACGAGCCCGACATCCTTGCGA
>DASTDZ010000089.1:0-23113 GCA_035710105.1 Sphingomicrobium sp.
CGCCTGGCCGCCAAGAAAATCTGCCTGACCGCCAAGGAGTGGAAGGAGCGCGCGCAGCTCAACCGCGAGGAGACCGAACGGGTCCAGCAGGGAACCGGCGTCAGGCCGGCTGGCTGATCAGCTCACTCGGAGATTGGCGCGCCGAGCGCGCGCTCCAGCTGCTTCCGGTAATTCCTCCACCGCCCGCTTGATCGCGCGTGCAGCGGCTCGCGCACCTGCCAGACGCTCGCCGTCTTTACCGCGCCCTTGCAGCGGTGGAAATTGAGCAGACCCTCCTCCTGGCCCAGGCCGAGAAAGGCGAGCATCGGCGAGATGACCGCCTCCGGCTCGCGCACCAGCCGGTCGTAATCGACCTCGAAGATGTCGTCCGGATAGAGGCGTTTCCAGTGCGCAATCAGCCGCTCCTGCTGGTCGTACCAGTGGGCGCAGCCGGGAAGGTCGAGCGCATAGGGCATGCCCGGTCCTAAATGCAGGAAATAGAGCGACAGCAGACTGTCGAGCCGGTTGCGGCGAGTGTGAATGACCTTTGCGCCGGGAAACAGCCGCTTGATCAGCCCGATGTGCAGGAAATTGTCGGGCCTCTTGTCAGTCAGAAGGGCGCCGGCGCGGGCGTGAGGCGTCGCCCCCTGGCGATAGTGGTCGCGCCAGTGCCCGAGCATTTTCGGATCGGCTTCGGCTGCCGCCTCGGGATAGCCGGGGATCGCACTAGCTAAGGCTGGAACCATGGGGAGCTCGCCGCCCGCGCTCACCGCGCTGTGGCCGGCCAGAATCCGCTCGACCAGGGTCGAGCCCGAGCGGAACATGCCGCAAATGAAGACGGGTGCGGGCAGCTCGTCGGAGTCCGGCGTCCGTGGCGTTTCGGAAAAGGCGGCGATCGTGCGTTCGACGAATCGCTCCTGCGCCGCCGGGTCATAGCCGGCAAAGCGCGGGCCGAAGCTCTCGCGGCTGGCGCGATTGGCGGCTTCATAGGCAGCAAAGGCCGCCGCATAGTCGCCGCGTGAATCGAGCAAGCGGCCGAGCGCGAAGCCGAGATCGGCCTGCTCGCCGGGAGGGCGCCCGGACGACAGCTCGCTTTGCAGCGTCCCGACCAGCGAATCTGCCGCCTCGCCTTGCGGCTCGATCACGCCCGCGAGCCGGCTCAGCGCGAGCCCATCGCGGGGCGCGTGGCCGAGCGCTCGGCGATAGGCCTTCTCGGCCGCCTCGCGATCGCCCAGATCCTCCTCGAGATTGCCGAGGTTGAGCAGGGCGGGGAGATAATCGGGCTTGAGCGTAAGCGCCGACTCGAGCTCCGCTCTGGCCTCGTCGGGACGCGCCAGATGATCCGACAGGATCACCGAGCGATTGAGGTGAACCTCTTCGGGGCCGCTCACCCCGCGTTTCAACGCTTCGGCATAAGATTGCAGCGAATCCTCATACTGCCCCGCCCGGCGCTGCAGCCAGGCAAGATTGTACCAGCTTTCAGGAAGCGCGGGCTCACGTTCGAGCAGCTCGCGGTAGGCGGCGATCGCCTCGGCAACTCGGCCGGCCTGGCGAAGCGCCGACGCGCGCTCGAGCAGGGCCTGGGTCTCCGCGTCCATCTCTTCCGCAACTAGCGGGGGCCGCGAAGCCCTGTCGAGCCTTACTCGGCGGCTTCGCGCACCTCGCTTGTGGGCGTCAGCACCAACGCCCCGTCGCCCTCGTCGACACGGACCGTATCGCCGTCCTTTATCTTGCCCGAGAGAATCGCGTCCGCGAGCGGGTCCTGCAGGTACTTCTGCACGGCGCGCTTCAATGGGCGGGCGCCATAGACGGGGTCGTAGCCCACCCGGCCGAGCCATTCGCGCGCCTTGGGCGTGAGGTCGAGCCTGATCTTGCGGTCCTCGAGCAGCTGGCCGAGGCGCGCGACCTGGATGTCGACGATCGGCCCCATATGCGCCGGGCCCAGGCGGTGGAACAGTATGATCTCGTCCAGCCGGTTGAGGAATTCGGGCCGGAAATGGGCGCGAACGACCTCCATCACCTGTGGCTCGACCTTTTCGACTGGTTCGTCCTCGGCAAGCGAGGCGAGGAATTGCGAGCCGAGGTTCGACGTCATGATGATGAGGGTATTGGTGAAGTCGACGGTGCGGCCCTGGCCGTCGGTCAGTCGCCCGTCGTCGAGCACCTGCAACAAGATATTGAACACGTCCCCGTGGGCCTTCTCGACCTCGTCGAACAGCACGACCTGGTAAGGCCGGCGACGCACCGCCTCGGTCAGCACTCCGCCTTCCTCATAGCCGACATAACCCGGGGGCGCGCCGATCAGCCGCGCGACCGCGTGCTTTTCCATGAACTCGCTCATGTCGATGCGCACCATCGCGTGGCTGTCGTCGAACAGGAATTCGGCGAGCGCCTTGGTGAGCTCGGTCTTGCCGACGCCCGTCGGCCCCAGGAACAGGAAGGAGCCAAGCGGCCGGTTCGGGTCCTGGAGGCCCGCGCGAGCGCGACGGACCGCGGCGGAGACGGCCTTGACCGCATCCTCCTGGCCGATGACTCGCCCGCCGATGGCGCTTTCCATCTGCATCAGTTTCTCGCGCTCGCCCTCCATCATCCGCTCAACCGGAATCCCGGTCCAGCGGCTGACGACCGCGGCGATGTCCTGGTCGGTGACCTCCTCGCGAAGCATCGCGCCCTTGGAGGCTGCCTGCGCTTCGGAAAGCTGCTTCTCGAGCTCCGGGATGCGGCCGTACTGGAGCTCGCCTGCCTTGGCGAGGTCGCCGCCACGCTGCGCCTGCTCGAGCTCGATCCGGGCGGCATCGAGCTGTTCCTTGATCCGCGCCTCGCCTGCGATTTTTTCCTTTTCCGCCTGCCAGCGCTGGGTCAGCTCGGCCGATTTCTGCTCGAGGTTGGCAAGCTCGTTCTCGATCGTCCCGAGCCGCTCCTTCGACGCCTTGTCGCTCTCCTTTTTCAGCGCCTCGCGCTCGATCTTAAGCTGGATAATCCGCCGGTCGAGATTCTCGATCTCCTCGGGCTTGCTCTCGACCTCCATGCGGATCCGGCTCGCCGCCTCATCCATCAGGTCGATCGCCTTGTCAGGCAGGAAACGGTCGGAAATGTAGCGGTTGGAGAGAGTCGCCGCGGCGACAATCGCGGCGTCGGTGATCCGAACCCCGTGGTGGAGCTCGTATTTCTCCTTGAGTCCGCGCAGAATCGAGATGGTGTCGGCAACCGTCGGCTCGCCGACGAAGACCGGCTGGAAGCGCCGCTCGAGCGCCGCGTCCTTCTCGACATATTTGCGATATTCATCGAGCGTGGTGGCGCCGATGCAGTGAAGCTCGCCACGGGCAAGCGCGGGCTTCAGGAGGTTGGACGCGTCCATCGCGCCCTCGGCCTTTCCGGCGCCGACAAGCGTATGCATTTCGTCGATGAACAGGATGATCTCGCCTGCGCCCTGTTTGACCTCGTCGAGCACGCCCTTGAGGCGCTCCTCGAACTCGCCGCGATATTTGGCGCCGGCAATCAGCGAACCCATGTCGAGCGCGAGCAGTCGGCGGTCCTTGAGGCCGTCCGGAACGTCGCCGTTGGCGATGCGGATGGCGAGGCCCTCGACGATCGCGGTCTTGCCGACGCCCGGCTCGCCGATCAGTACCGGGTTGTTCTTGGTGCGACGCGCGAGCACCTGCACCGTCCGGCGGATTTCCTCGTCACGGCCGATGACTGGATCGAGCTTGCCGTCGCGCGCCGCCTCGGTGAGGTCGCGCGTATAGCGCTTGAGCGCGTCGTAGCGGTCCTCCGAGGCCTGCGTGTCGGCGGTGCGGCCGCCGCGAAGCTTCTCGATCGCAGCGTTAAGGGCCTGCGGCTTGACCCCGGCGCGTTCCAGAGCGGCGGCGACGTCGGTCCCCTTGGCCAGCGTCATCGCCAAAAGAATCCGCTCGACGGTCACATATTGATCGCCGGCCTTCTTCGCGACCTGCTCGGCCTGGTCGAGTATCCGGATTGTGTCGCCGTCAAGCGCCGGGGCGGAGGTGGCGCCGGTGCCAGTTACCGCCGGGATCTTGGCGACCAAAGCGTCGACCTCGCGCCGCGCCGCCTTGGCGTCGCCGCCCGCGGCCTCGATCAGACCCGCGGCCATGCCCTGCTCGTCGTCGAGCAGCGCCTTCAGAAGATGGGCTGGCGCGATTCTTTGCTGGTGCTCGCGGACCGCGATCGTCTGTGCCGCCTGCAGGAAGCCACGGGCGCGGTCGGTGAGTTTCTCGAAATCCATGACTACCCCTCAGTTCGCGGGTCATGTGGTGTGTTGCAGGCGCAACACAAGCCCCACGCGCAGCTCATGCGAGGGCATGAGCTGGTATGGGGCTCTGCACGCGGTTCAATGCCGCCGCGGCAATGCGGCCTCAGCCGGCGCTGTCGCATCGGGCACGTAGGGCATCGGTCCCTCGGTGAGCACGGCCGCGCAGCCAAAGCCTCCCGCGGCGCCGGCCATTCCCCACTCCCGGAACTTTCGCGCGTCAACGTGGAAGCGGAGGCCCTTGTAGAGGCCAAGCCCGATCCCGTTCCAATTGCCGCTGCCGAGCTGGATCCGGCACAGGGCCACCATCAGCGCCTCGCGCGTGATCGGGCGGGTCGGAACCATGTCGACCCCGCCGCCGGTCAGGTGAGTCGAGGTCGCAGCGCCGCCCGCGCAGGCGTTGAGGGCCGGGTTGCGATAGGCCGAGACCGGTTCGACGTCGCCGATCCTGGGCTCGATGAAGGCGCCGATGAAGCGCAGCGCATGGACGATGTTCGGCCAATGCTCGGTCGGCGGGACCTCGAACGGCTGGCCGGCGCATTTCCACCAGTCGCTTGCCGTCCGGATCAGCTGCCAGGTCGGAACCACGCCGCCAACGCCATTGGCCGCAAGATAATCGTTGAACGCCCGCACCCGGATCGGATGGACCGGCGAAGCCATGTACCAGTTGCGATAGCCGGGCTCGTCCTGGCCGGCCGTGACATAGGGCGCGGTCGGCTGCCACACGGCCGCCGAGGCGGCCGGCGCCGTCGGCTGGGCAGGCGCGACCGCCGGGAAAGCCAACACGACCAAGGCTGCAAGCGCGCGCATTGCGCCAAGATAGTCCGCCGCGCTCACTTGAAAAGCGCCGCCGTGCCGGTCACAGCTTGTAAATGAGCCAGCCGATCGACGTCGACCTGCCCCACAAGCTCGGTAAGGAGGAGGCCAGGCGCCGGATCGGCGCCAACATCCACAAGCTGCAGGAGCATATCCCGGGTGGCAGCAAGATCAGCTCGCGCTGGGAAGGCGACACGATGAAATTGAGCGTCGCCGCCATGGGCGAGGCAATCAACGCCGACCTGACGGTGCGCGAAACCTCCGTCCACTGCCATTTCGAGCTTCCGGGCCTGCTCGGCATGTTCGCCCAGCCGATCGCCGCAATGCTCAAGGCCAAGGGCGGCGACCTGCTTCTGGAAGACAAGAGAGATTGATGCGCCACTTCGCGGTGGTCGGATCGGGTCCGGGCGGCTTCTACACCGCGGAAGCTCTGAACAAGGCCTATGGCGAGGCGGCGCGGATCGACATCATCGACCGCTATCCTGTTCCCTACGGCCTGGTTCGGTTCGGGGTGGCGCCCGACCACCAGTCCCTCAAGGCGGTTTCCAAGCGCTATGACGCGGTGGCCGACAGCGCGGGTGTCGATTTCATCGGCAATATCTGCGTGGGTCGCGATGTTTCGATTGCCGAGATCCTCGACTTCTACGACGCGGTCGTGCTCGCGATCGGCGCTCCACATGACCGCAAACTTGGCATTCCCGGGGAGGATCTGCCCGGTGTGATCGGCTCGGCGGCCTTCGTCGGCTGGTACAACGGCCATCCCGAGTTCGCCGACCTCGCACCGCCGCTGTTGGGCAGCCATGCGGCGGTCATCGGCAACGGCAATGTCGCGCTCGACTGCGCGCGGATCCTGGCCAAGACCCGCGGCGAACTGGAAGGCGGCGACATCGTCAATCACGCGCTCGACGCGCTCGATTCAGGCGCGGTCCGGACGATCACCATCCTCGGCCGGCGCGGACCGCTGCAGATTTCCATGACCCCAAAGGAGCTTGGCGAGCTCGGCCATCTCGAAGCGGCGACTCCGGTCGTCGACGCAGCCGACTTCCCGCCTGCGGAAGCCGACGAGGCGCTCGATCCCGGCCAGCGCAAGTCGGTGACGATCCTGCGCGAGTTCTCCGCGAAGGGTCCGGACGAATCCAAGCCAAGGCGGATCGTCTTCGACTTCTTCGCCAGGCCGGTCGCGATCGAGGGCGAGGGCAAGGCCGAGCGCATCCTGGTCGAGCGAACAAAGCTCGACGAACGCGGCGGCGCGGCGGGAACCGGCGAGACCTATTCGGTGCCCGCCTCGCTGGTCATCACCTCGATCGGCTATTCGACCCCCCCGCTCGAGGATGTCCCCTATGACGAGCGGGGCGGAAAATTCCTCAATCAAGACGGCAAGATAGGCGACCGGCTGTATTGCGTCGGCTGGGCCCGCCGGGGGCCGACGGGGACGATCGGTACCAACCGCCCCGACGGCTACGAGGTCGCCGCCAGGATCGAGTCGGACATGCCGCCGGGAAGCGAATCGGACCGGCGCGGGGCGGAAGGGCTGAAGGCGCTGCTTGCTTCGCGCGACGTCGTGCCGACTGACTATGACGACTGGCGCAAGATCGAGGCGACCGAGGCCTCGCGCGCCCGCCCCGGCAGCCCCCGCGAGAAGTTCGTTCGGGTCGAGGATTGGCTGAAAGCCGTGCGCGGCAGTTGATGGTCGGGGAGAGAGGATTCGAACCTCCGGCCCCTGCCTCCCGAAGACAGTGCTCTACCAGGCTGAGCTACTCCCCGACCGGAACCCGCGCTTGCGACGTCTCGGTCGCGGCGGGAGCCAAGGCCGCGGCTAGATAGAGGGGGCGGGTGGAAAGGGCAAGCGCCCGATCAGCGCTCGCCGGCAAAGATCTCGCGGCCAATCTCGCCGACGCGCGTCGTTCCCGTCAGCGCCATCGCCACGCGCATTTCCGCTTCGACCAGCTTGAGGACGTGGGCGACCCCGGCGCCGCCTGCGCCCGCGAGCGCATAGGCCCAGGCGCGGCCGAGAAGCACGAAGTCCGCGCCGAGTGCCCGCATCCGCACCACGTCGAGGCCCGAGCGAACCCCGCCGTCCGCGAGGACCGGAATGTTCCCGCCGACAGCCTCGGCGATGCCGGGCAAGGCGCGCGCGGTCGAGCTAACCCCGTCGAGCTGCCGGCCGCCGTGGTTGGAAACGACGATCCCGTCGGCGCCGCTCGCCGCCGCCT
This sequence comes from Sphingomicrobium sp., assembly GCA_035710105.1. Classification (GTDB taxonomy): domain Bacteria; phylum Pseudomonadota; class Alphaproteobacteria; order Sphingomonadales; family Sphingomonadaceae; genus Sphingomicrobium. The sequence goes on from DASTDZ010000089.1 coordinate 7,276, forward strand.
CGCGCGCGTCGTCTGGGTCGAGGATACCCTTGATGACCAGCGGCCCGTCCCACTGTCCGCGCACCCATTCGACGTCCTTCCAGGTCACGCTCGAATCGAAGTTGCGTCCGACCCAGCCCATCAAATCGGCGAGCGCCGCGCCCGAGCCGAGCAGCCTTTCGAGGTTGCCGAAGCTCAGCGGCCGGCCGCGGAGCCCTACGTCCCATGCCCAGCGCGGGCGCGCCATGCCTTGCAGCAGGCGGCTGGCGGGGCTCCGGATCGAGCCGGACATGCCCGCGCGATATTCGCGGTAGCGCGTGCCCGGCACAGCGAGGTCGACGGTCAGGAGGATGGCGCCGCAGCCGGCCGCTTTCGCACGCGCTATCATGTCGGCGACGAAGCCGCGGTCCTTGACGATGTAGAGCTGGAACCAAAAGCCTGGCTCGGCCCGCGCCACCTCCTCGATCGAACAGGCGCTCAAGGTCGACAAGCTGAAGGGGACGCGCGCGGCCGCCGCGGCCCTTGCCGCCTGAACCTCGCCGCGCCGCGCATAAAGGCCGGAAAGCCCGATCGGCCCCAAGCCCACCGGCATCGCCCAGCGCCTGCCGAACAGCTCGGTGGAAAGGTCGATATCGCTGACGTCGCGAAGCACGCGCTGGCGAAGCGCGACGGCGCGCAGGTCCGCGACATTGCGGGCGAGCGTGACCTCGTCGAACGAGCCGCCGTCGAGATATTCGAACAGGAAATGCGGCAGCCGCGCCCGTGCAAGCGCGCGATAGTCGCCGACGCTGGCCGCCTGTCGCGACAACTCAGGTCGCGAAGCCCGGGTCGAGCCGGTAGGCGCGGCGCTTGAGCGCCGGCCAGGCAAGCAGGTTGGCGGCGACGTTGAGCCCCGCGGCGCCCTGCTCGGCCGTGATTTCGGGGGCGCCCTGCGGCGGCAGGTTGACGTCCTTCCCGGCTGTCAGCGCCATCACCTGCGCCTGGCACGCGCGCTCGAGGAAATAGAGGCGAAGGAAGCATTCGCCGACGTTACGCCCGACCGCCAAAGTGCCGTGGTTGCGAAGGATCATCGCGCTTTTCTGGCCCAGATTGGCGACCAGCCGCTCGCGCTCGTCGAGATCAACCGCAACGCCCTCATAATCGTGGAAAGCGACGTCCTGCCGGACCAGCATCGCCGTCTGCGTGAGGGGCAGAAGCCCCTCACTATGGGCGGCGACCGCCTGGCCGGCGGGCGTGTGCAGGTGCATCACCGCCTGCGCGTCCTCGCGCGCCATGTGGATCGCCGAATGGATGGTGAAGCCCGCTGGGTTGGTGATGAACGGAGTCGGCTCCACCGGATTGCCGTGAAGGTCGACCTTGACCAGCGAGGAAGCTGTCACCTCCTCGAACATCAGTTGGTAGGGGTTCAGGAGGAAATGGTGCTCGGGCCCCGGGATTCGCGCCGACAGATGCGTGAAGATGAGGTCGTCCCAGCCGTAATGCGCGACCATGCGATAGGCGCAGGCGAGGTCGACCCGGATCGCCCATTCCTCGTCGCTGACCTTGCCCTTCAAGGAAGGGATCTCGACCCGGTCCATCGCCGCGGCGGCGCCGATCCCGCGGTTCATCTCCTCGACGCGGTTCATGCGGGCTCCTTTTGCTTGTCGGGATGCGCCGCCGCGAAAGCGTTGAGCGCGTTGGCGCTGGCCTCGGCGCGAAGCAACGTCGGATAAGGGTCGAGCGGAACATCGAAGCGCCGCGCATTGTAGAGCTGCGGCACGAGGCAGATATCGGCGATGGTCGGCGCTTCGCCGAACAGGAAGGCGCCGGCGCTTGGGCTCGCCATCGCCTCGAGCGGCGCCAGCCCCTCCCGGATCCAGTGGCGGTACCAATTGTCCAACTGCTCCTGCGACGCGCCGAGCTCGCTCTTGAGATATTTGAGCACGCGCAGATTATTGATCGGATGGATGTCGCAGGCGATCGCCATCGCCATCGCCCGTACGTGCGCACCGTCGGCCGGGTCGCGCGGCATCAGCGGTGGCTCGGGAAAGCGCTGGTCGAGGTAGACTATGATCGCCAGGCTTTGGGTCAGGAGGTGGCCGTCGATGTCGAGGCAGGGCACCAGCCCTTGCGGGTTGAGCGCGCGATAGTTGTCCGATTTCTGCTCCGATTCTAGCAGGTTGACCGGCCTGCTCTCGTAGTCGACGCGCTTGAGGTTGAGCGCGATCCGCACGCGATAGGCGGCCGAGGACCGCCAGTAGTCGTAAAGGATGGCGCCGCTCATGCGCCGCTGCTTACTCCGCCGAGAGGAACGGCGCCACTACCGCGGCGGGGACTCTGACCGGCCGCCCGCTCGACCGGTCGACGATCGCCCAGATGGTTTGGGCGCGCACGCACGGCTTGCCGTCCGGCCCGATGAACTCGACGAATCGGTCGAAGCGGGCGCCATGGGGCGCATCGCCGACCCAGGTGCGCGCGGTCACGACGTCGCCCTCGCGGGCGGCGCGGAGGTAATCCACCTCGTGGCGGACGACGACCCAGAAATAGGCACCGTCATGCTCACGCGACGCGAGCGAGCGCCAGTGGGCGACGGCGATCTCCTGGATCCACTGCACCCAGACCGCATTGTTGACGTGGCCGAGCTCGTCGATGTGCTCGGGCCGGGCGACGAAGGCCATCTCGAAGATTGGGCGCTCGCTCACTTCACCTGCGTCAGCACGAAGGCGAAGGCCTCGGCAAGCTCGCGCAGGCTCTCCCAGCGGCCCGACTTGCCGCCGTGGCCTGCGCCCATGTTGGTCTTCAAGAGCAGCAGATTGTCGTCGGTCTTGGTGGCGCGCAGCTTCGCCGCCCACTTGGCGGGTTCCCAATAGGTGACACGCGGGTCGTTGAGGCCGCCGGTGATCAGCATCGGCGGATAATCCTGCGCTTTCACATTGTCGTATGGCGAATAGCTGCGGATCAGCTCGAAGGCCGCCTTGTCTTTCAGCGGGTTGCCCCACTCGGGCCACTCGCCCGGCGTCAGCGGCAGGCTGTCGTCGAGCATGGTGTTGAGAACGTCGACGAAGGGCACGTCCGCGACCACGGCCCCCCACAGCTCGGGATCGGTGTTGGCGACCACCCCCATCAGCTCGCCGCCCGCCGAGCCGCCGTTGATCGCGATCCGCCCGGCCCGCGTGAACTTCGCCGCGATCAGCCCCTTCGCTGCGTCGACGAAGTCGGTGAAGGAGTTGGTGCGCTTGTCGAGCTTGCCCTCCAGGTACCAATGGTAGCCGAGGTCGTCGCCGCCGCGGATGTGGGCGATCGCATAGGCCCAGCCGCGGTCCAGAAGGCTGATCCGCGCGGATGAAAACCCGGGCGGGATCGCGTGGCCGTAGGCGCCATAGGCGTAGAGGAAGAGCTTGCCCTCGCCGTCCTTCTTGAAGCCCTTCTTGTAGACGACGGACACCGGAATCTGCTTGCCGTCGCGCGCTGGCACCATCAGCCGCTCGGTCTCGTATTGCGAGGCGTCGTATCCCGACGGGATCTCCTGGACCTTGAGCACCTCAAGCGCGCCGCTCTGCGGGTGGTAATCGTACACGGTCGCGGGCGTGACCATCGAGGAATAGCCGATCCGGTAGGCCTCGGGCGCGAACTCCGGGTTGCCGGCGAAACCGGCGCTGTAGCTCGCTTCCTCGAACGGGATTCGCGTTTCCTCCCCCGAATAGGTGCGCAGGATCAGCTGGTCGAGCCCGTCGACTCGCTGGTGGATGGCGAGATGGTCGCGGTAGCTCGCCGCGCCCATGATATAGACCCGCTCCGAGCCGGCGATGAGCGTCCGCCACTCGCCGGGTTTCGCCGGGTCGGCCTCGGCCAGGCGGAAGTTCACGTGGTCGTCATTGGCGGTGATCCACAATTTCCCGTGCGCCGCGTCGACCGCATATTCGCGGCCCTCCTTTCGGGGCGCGATCAGCACCGGCTCGGCGAGCGGGTCGGAGGCGGGGACAAAGCGAACCTCCGTCGTCACATTGTCGCCGGTAGCGATGAAGATCAGGCTTCGGTCCTGCGAATCGTCGACCGCGACCGAAAAGCCCAGGTCCTCGGTCTCCTCGTAGAGGGTCCGGTCGTCTTCGAGGGGCGTCCCGAGCCGGTGGTAGCGGGCGCGGTAGCTTCGCCAATTCTCGTTGGTTTCGGTGAAGACGATGGCGCTGCTGTCGCCCGTCCACACCGGCGAGCCGATGCCGACCTCGGTCACCGTCTCGAGGTCCTTGGCCGTAGCGAGGTCGCGGATCTTGAGCGTGAAACGCTCGGCGCCGCTGGTGTCGGTCATCGTCGCCAGCAGCCTGCCGTCGGGGCTGACCTCGAGCGCGCCGAGGCGGAAATATTCCTTGCCCTCGGCCTCGGCCGGCTCGTCGAAGATGAGCTGGTCCTCGCCGCCGGCAACGGGTTTCCGGTACCATTGGCGATATTGCGCGCCCGGCTCGAACTTCCACCAATAGAGCCAGTCGCCGTCGCGGATCGGCACGGACGAATCGTCCTCCTTGATCCGCCCCTTCAACTCCTCGAACAATTGGTCGATCAGCGCCCGGTTCGGCTCCGCCCAGGCCTCGAAATATTCGTTCTCGGCCTTCAGGTAGGCGAGGACGTTTGCGTCGGTGACTTCCGGATAGCCCTGGTCGCGAAGCCACGCCCATGGGTCCTCGATCTCGTGGCCGTGATGCTCGTACTTGTGCGGGCGCGGTTCGGCTCGCGGCGGCGGCGGCAGTTCAGTCGTCTTGTTCATGGCCCTGCGAAAGCAAGATGGAGCCCGTGCGTCCAGCCCCAAAGCGCGCTAAAGCGCCCGCCATGTCCACTTATGCAGACCGGCTCGCCGCGCTTCGCGAGCAATTGAAGGCCGACCGCCTCGATGGCTTCGTCGTGCCCTTAACCGACGAGCATATGAGCGAATATGTCGGAAGCTATGCCCAGCGTCTTGCCTGGCTGACCGGCTTTGAAGGGTCGGCCGGCTCGGCGGTGGTGCTTCCCGAGGAAGCCGCGATCTTCGTCGACGGGCGCTACACTCTGCAGGTCCGCTCCCAGGTCGACGGCAAGCATTGGAGCTACCAGTCGGTTCCGGAAACGAGCGTCGCCGATTGGCTGAAGGACCATGCGCCCAAGGGCGCGCGCATCGGCTACGACCCGTGGCTGCACACGCGCGACTGGGTGAAGAAGGCCAGGGAAGCCCTGGCCGGCCAAGGCGCGGAGCTGGTCGCGGTCGGCGAGAACCCGATCGACAAGATCTGGCGCGAGCGCCCCGAGCCTTCGAAGGCGAAGCTGATCGTCCAGCCCGACGAATATGCGGGCAAGAGCGCCGCGGAGAAGCGCACGGAGATCGCCGAATGGCTTGAGAGGAAGGAAGCCGACGCGGCGGTGCTATCGGCGCTCGATTCGATCGCCTGGGCGTTCAACGTGCGTGGGGCAGACGTGACCCATACGCCGGTCGCGCTGGCTTATGCGATCGTCCACAAGGACGGCACCGCCGACCTGTTCGTCGCGGGCGAGAAAGTCGGCCCGAACGTGCGCCAGCATCTCGGCAATGGAGTCCGGCTGCACGAGCGTCACGAATTCGAGCCGGCGCTTGGGCAATTGGGCGGAAAGACGGTGACGGTCGACCCCGAGCGGGCGGTCGCGGCTATCTTCGACGCGCTCGAGAAAGCCGGGGCGAAGGTCCTCGCGGTCCGCGACCCGACGGTGCTTCCCAAGGCGCTCAAGAACCCGGTGGAGATCGCCGGCCAGAAGGCCGCGCAGGAGCGTGACGGAGTCGCCATCGCCCGCTTCCTCCGCTGGATCGACGAGGAGGCGCCCAAGGGCGAGGTCGACGAATTGACCGCCTCGGACAAGCTGGAGGCGCTGCGCCGCGAGGCCCCGGAGCTGCGCGACCTATCGTTCGATTCGATCTCCGGCGCGGGCCCCAACGGCGCCATCGTCCATTACCGGTCGAGCGAGAAGACCAACCGCAAACTCGAGGCCGGTACGCTCTATCTCATTGATTCGGGAGGGCAATATGTCGACGGCACCACCGACATCACCCGCACGATCCCGATCGGCGAGCCGACGGACGAAATGCGCGACCGCTTCACCCGGGTCCTCAAGGGCCATATCGCCGTCGCCACCGCGGTCTTCCCCAAGGGAACGCGCGGGACGCAGATCGACAGCTTCGCAAGGCGGCCTTTGTGGGAGGCGGGGCTCGATTACGCCCACGGCACCGGCCACGGCGTCGGCAGCTTCCTTTCGGTGCATGAAGGCCCGCAGCGGATCGCGCCCGTCACCAGCGCGCAGTCGGGCGGCGACGAGCCGCTGCAGCTCGGAATGATCCTCTCCAACGAGCCCGGCTATTATAAGACCGGCGAATACGGGATCCGGATCGAGAACCTCGTCCTCGTCGTCGACAAGGAGGTTCCGGGGGCCGAGAAGGAGATGCTGGGCTTCGAGACCCTGACGTTTGCGCCGATCGACCGGCGGCTGGTCAAGGCGGAGATGCTTTCACCGGGGGAGCTCGGCTGGCTCAACGCCTATCACCGGCAAGTGCTGGAGAAGATCGGGCCGAATCTGCAGGGTGCGGACGTTGAATGGCTCGAGCAGGCGTGCGCGCCGATTTGAGGGCCGCCGTAACATGTGGCGCCACGATTTCGGGCTTCGGGCATCCCGCGGACTGGCTGCGCGCGATTTTCATCCTCGGATGTCTCCCGGACATCCTGCGGGTGATTTTCGTCCTCGGACATCCCCCGGATGTCCTGCGGGCGAAATGGTGCTGCCGGTGAGGATTGAACTCACGACCTCAGCCTTACCAAGGATGCGCTCTACCACTGAGCTACGGCAGCACTCTGTCGGAGGAAGGGCGCCTATGACCGCGCCCGCGCGGGACTGTCAACCCGCCTTGCCGGGTCTTTGTCCCGCCGCGTAAGTGGGAGCGATGGCTGGAAAGGACAAGACGCGCGAGGAACGGCTGGCTGCCGCGCTTCGCGAGAATCTGCGGCGGAGGAAGGCGCAGGCCCGCGAGCTCGACAGCGAGGGCAATGAAGAGGCTGAGAATGATGCCCGCGACCGCGGGGACAAGGGCTGAGCGATGCGCTTCTTTTCCGACAATGCGGCGGCCGCGCACCCGAAAGTGATGGGGGCGATTGCCCGCTCGAACCGGCTCGACACCGCCTATGACGGCGACGAGTGGAGCCAGCGCCTCGACAAGGCCTTTTCCGACCTGTTCGAGACCGAAGTCCGGGCCTTTTGGGTGACAACCGGCACCGCGGCCAATTGCCTCGCCCTTGCCGCCCTGTGCCCGCCCTATCGGGCCATCCTTTGCCATCGCGACGCCCATATCGAGGTCGACGAGGCCGGGGCGCCGGGCTTCTTCACCGGCGGCGCCAAGCTCTTCCTCCTCGACGGGGAAGGGGCCAAGATCACGCCCGATGCCGTCGCGTCGGCCTGCAACCGAATCCGCCCCGACGTCCACCAGGTGCAGCCCGCTGCGATCTCGATCACCAACGCCACCGAATATGGTCTCGTCTATCGCGCCTCGGAGGTCGCGGCGCTTGGGGAACTGGCGCGCTCGCGCCGCCTAGCGCTCCACATGGACGGCGCGCGCTTTGCCAATGCGCTTGCAACGACGGGCGAAAGCCCAGCCGACGTCACGTGGCGGGCCGGGGTCGACGCGCTGAGCTTCGGTTTCGTCAAGAATGGCGGGCTGAATGCCGAGGCGCTGGTCCTGTTCCGGCCGGAGCTTGCCGACGAGGTCGCGGTGCGCCGCAAGCGCGCCGGGCACCTGCTGTCGAAGGGCCGGATGCTCGCCTCGCAGATCCTGGCGATGCTCGAGGATGATCTGTGGCTCGACAATGCGCGCGCCGCCAACGCCTCGGCGCGACTGCTCGCCCGAGCGGCGCCCGGCCGGCTCGTTTATCCCGTCGAGGCGAACGAGATATTTCTTCGGGCGACCGCCGAGGAAGCGGCCACGCTTAGGGCCCAGGGCTTCGACTTCTACGACTGGGGGCCGGGCGAGATCCGGCTGGTGACGAGCTGGGACCAGTCGGGCGGGCCGGTCGAGACGCTCGCGGCCGCGATCGCCGCCCTGTGAAGCAGGAGCGCGCCGACCTTTCGGTCGTCATCCCCTTCATTGTCTTCACGGGCATCTGGGGCTCGACCTGGATTGTCATCCGCGATCAGCTCGGGGACGTGCCTGCGCAATGGTCGGTCGCCTACCGGTTCATCATCGCCACGGCGGCGATGGCGGCGGTGGCGCTGTGGAGGCGCGAAAGCCTGAAGCTCGGCCGGCCGATGGCGATCGCCGCGGCCTTCCTCGGGCTTGCCCAATTCTCCATCAACTTCAACGCGGTCTACCTCGCCGAGCAGCATATCACCTCGGGCGTGGTGGCGACCTTTTTCGCGCTCCTGCTGATCCCGAGCACTCTGCTGGCCTGGGCGTTTCTTGGCCACCGCCCGACTGGACGGTTCCTGCTGAGTTCCCTGATCGCGATCGCCGGGATCACCATGCTGTTCGTGCACGAGTTCCGCCAGCATTCGGCGAGGCCGCAGGAACTCGTTGCGGGGCTCGGCTTCACGCTCGCCGGGATGATCGGTGCGTCCGCGGCCAACGTCTTCCAGGCGCGGCCCAAGGTGCGGCGCTTTCCCCTGTTTAGCCTGCTCGCCTGGTCGATGGGTTTCGGCGCGGCCTTCGACATCGCCTTCGCCCTCGCGCTCGCCGGGCCGCCGGTGATCGAGCTTCGCGCCGGCTATTGGCTGGGCCTGCTCTACCTCGCAATTCCTGCCTCGGTGCTCACCTTCAGCCTCTATTACCCCGTGGTCCGCAAGATCGGCCCGGCCAGGGCGGCCTATTCGAGCGTGCTGGTGCCCGTGATCGCCATGGCTTTTTCGACCTGGCTCGAAGGCTATCGCTGGACCTGGCTGGCGGCGGCGGGGGCGCTGCTGGCGCTCGCCGGAATGCTCGGCGCGCTGAGCCGCCCGCGCTCGGTTGTCGCGGCCCCCGACGCCGCTTAAGCAGGCGCCCATGGCCGACGTGCGTATCGTTCCAGAGGAACCCTCACCGCCCACCCATCTCACCATCCGGCGCGAGGATTATCGCGCGCCCGATTGGCTGGTCCCGGAAATCGCGCTCGACTTCGCGCTCGACCCGGAAGCGACGCGGGTGCGGGCGCGGCTCAGTGTCGAGCGCAATGGCGACCATGACCGGCCGCTGCGCCTCGACGGCGACGAGCTCGTGCCGCTCGCCGTGCGCGTCGACGGACACGATGGGAAATGGCGGATGGACGGGCCGGCGCTGGTCGTCGAGCTCGCCGGCGACCGGGCGGTGGTCGAAACCGAGGTGGAAATCCATCCGGTCAGGAACAGCAAGCTGATGGGTCTTTATGCCTCGGGCGGAATGCTGTGCACGCAGTGCGAGGCGGAAGGCTTTCGCAGGATCACCTTCTTCCCCGACCGTCCCGATGTCCTGTCCCGCTACCGCGTCCGAATGGAGGCGGACGAAGCGCGCTTCCCGGTGCTGCTCACGAACGGCAATCCGGGTGCCCGCGGCAAGGGGGAGGACGGGCGGCACTGGGCCGAGTGGGAGGACCCGTTCCCGAAGCCCTGCTATCTGTTCGCGCTCGTCGCCGGCGACCTCAAGGCGAACAGCGACAGCTTCACGACCATGTCGGGCCGGCAAGTCGAGCTCAACATCTGGGTCCGCGAGGAAGACCTGCCGCGGACGGCGCACGCCATGGCGAGCCTCAAGCAGGCGATGGCCTGGGACGAGGGCGTCTATGGCCGCGAATATGACCTCGACCTGTTCAACATCGTCGCCGTCTCCGATTTCAACATGGGGGCGATGGAGAACAAGGGCCTCAACATCTTCAACTCGGCCTACATCCTCGCCGACCCGGAAACCGCGACCGACATGGATTTCGACAATATCGCGCGGGTCGTCGCCCACGAATATTTCCACAATTGGTCGGGCAACCGGGTCACCTGCCGCGACTGGTTCCAATTGAGCCTCAAGGAGGGCTTTACCGTCTTCCGCGACCAGAGCTTTTCCGCCGATACGGGAAGCGCCGCGGTCAAAAGGATCGAGGACGTGCGGACTTTGCGCGCGATCCAGTTCCAGGAAGATTCGGGACCGCTTGCCCACCCGGTGCGCCCCGATAGCTATATCGAGATTTCGAACTTCTACACGGCGACCGTCTACAACAAGGGCGCCGAGCTGATCCGGATGATGGCGACCATCCTGGGGCCGGAGAAATTCCGGGCCGGGACCGACCTCTATTTCGAGCGCCACGATGGCGAGGCCGCCACCTGCGACGATTTCGTCAAGGCGCTCGAGGACGCGAGCGGAGTCGATCTTTCCCACTTCAAGCTCTGGTACAGCCAGGCGGGAACGCCGCAGGTGCGCGCACGGCTCGAGCGGGACGGCTGCGGCAAGGCGGTCCTCCACCTCGCCCAGAGTGTGCCGCCGACGCCGGGCCAGCCGGTCAAGGCACCGATGGCCATCCCGCTCAAGACCGCGCTGATCGGCGAGGTCAGCGGCGCCGAGGTCGCGCCCGAGCGGCTGGTCCTGCTCGACAAAGCAGAAATGACGGTTGCCTTCGACAGACTGGGCGAGCCGGCGCTGCTGTCGATCAACCGCGGCTTCTCGGCGCCCGTCAGGATGGAGGTCGAGCGCGGCGACGGCGAGCTCGAGAAGCTGGCTGCTTCCGACAGCGATCCTTTCGCCCGTTACGAGGCGCTCCAGGAGCTGATGAGCCGCTGGCTCGTCGCCGAAGCCGAAGGCCGCAGCGAGGACCCGGCGCCGCTCGTCCGCGCCGCCGGTAACACGCTCCGCTCCAACGTGCTCGATCCGGCCTTCAAGGCCGAGGCGATCCTGCCGCCGAGCGAGAGCCTGATCGGCGACCGGATGACCGTCGTCGACCCGGACGCAATCCATGAAGCGCGCGAACGCCTGCGCTCTGAGCTCGGGCGGCGGCTCGAAGGCGAACTGGCGGGCGCCCAGCGCCGCTCGGGATTGCCCGGCAATGACCTAAGCCCCGAGGCGAAGGGCGCGCGCCGGCTGCGGACAGTCGCTCTCGGCCTGCTTGCCGCCGGCGACGCCGGGCGTGGCGCTGCACTTGCCAAGGCCCAGTTCGACGAGGCCGACAACATGACCGACCAGATGGGCGGGCTGATGGTCCTCGCCTCGCTCGACGTGCCCGAACGCGAGCAAGCGTTGACCGCTTTTTACGAGCGCTTTCAGGCCGACCCGCTGGTGCTCGACAAATGGTTCGCGGTCCAGGCTTCGGCGCAGCGCAAGGCTGTCATCGACGAGGTCGAGTCGCTGGCGAAGCATCCGCAGTTCAGCATCGCCAATCCGAACCGGCTGCGCTCGGTGGGCGTCGTGTTCGGAATGAACCAGTGGGCCTTCCACCATGCGTCCGGACGCGGCTACCGGTTCCTGGCTGACCTCATCGTCCAGGCGGACCGGATCAACCCGCAGGTCGCCGCACGGCTGGTGCCGCCGCTCGGCCGCTGGCGGCGATTCGACGACAGGCGCGCGGCGCTGATGCGGGCGGAGCTCGAGCGGATCGTCGCGACCCCGGGCCTGTCGAAGGACGTCTATGAGCAGGCGAGCAAGAGCCTGGTCTAGGCCGGTTTGCTAGCGAACCGGCGGCGTGGCATTTTGGCGGCGGCGACGGCAAGGCGAAGGAGGTTCCGATTATGCCAGCGACTATCGTCAAGGCGGGGGAGCGAACGCCGCTGACCGTGTTGGGAATGCCGCTTCGTTTCCTATGCGATTCACGAGAGACCGGCGGCGCCTGGGCATTGTTCGAGGAAGAGGTCCCGCTTGGAATGGGACCGCCCCCGCACAAACACGATTGGGACGAGGCCTATTACATTCTCGACGGCGAGGTTGATTTCGAGATCGACGGCGAGCCGGTGCGGTCGCAAAAGGGCGATTTCAACTACCTTCCCCGAAACACCGTTCACGGCTTCAAGGGCGCATCTTCATCCCCGGCGCGGGTGCTGATTTTCTCAGCGCCGGCCCATGCGTCGGAATTCTTTGAGGAGCTGAACAACGAGTTCGAAGGCTTCCCGACGACCTAGCCAAGGTGCCTCAGATCGGAGAGCGCCACGGCATTCATTTCATGCCGCCGGTCAAAGCCGAGGCGGACTGACCCGAACTATCCGCCGATCCAGCCCGCCACTTCCCGCGCGACCTGGTTGGCTGCCTGGTTGAGAGCCGGCCCGACCGTTGCGGCGGTGCCGTCCGCCGGAAGCGAGGCCGAGAAGCGCCGCATCTGCACGTGAGTCCCGCCCTGGGTAGCGAGCGAGGCGTCATATTCGACGACGACCATGCCCTGCTGCGCGTCGTAGCCGAATTTGTGAAGCTCGCCGCTGACGACGAGGCCGGGGTCGAGCGCCGACTGGTTGGGGTCGAGCACGACGCGGCCAGTCAGGCTTCGGACCGTCTCTTGGAGCAGCTGCTGGAACAGGCGGTCGGGGGTGTCGACCCAGGTCATGTCCTTCACATATTCGACGACGACCGGGTTCACCTGCACCGGGACCCGCGTGGTTCGAAGCTCCCTCGCCACGACCGGCACGCGGATCGTCACAGTCTCTCCTGCCGGCGCCGCTCGCACCGCTGGAGTTGCGGGCGGAGCTTCGGCCGTCAGGTCGTAGAGGTGCGGCGGAGCCTTGCCGCCGCCGAGCATGCTGCTGATCGAGCAACCCCCGGCGAGCAGGGCGAGGGCGGCGGCAGCGCCGATACGCATCAAGGCTTTCATTGGCTTTTCCCCGGTTCATAGTCGGGCAGCTTTTGCGGTCCCAGCGCCCCGCCGATCCCGCCCTGCTCAATCCGCTCGGAAACTGCGCGGAGCGACTGGGTCAGCTCGCGCATGTCCCGCACCAGGCGGTTCAGCTCCGGAAGCGTCGACTTGCTGAAATTCTGCACGCCTGGCCGGGCGTCGGCGACCATTGCGTCGAGATTCTCGGTCGCCTGCTGCACTCCGGCGATCGCCTTGCGCAGGTCCTGAGCGGCCGGCCGGCCCTCCTCGGCGATCAGCGCGTTGGTGCTGTCGGCGAGCGCTGCGACCCGCTGTGCCGCGATCCCGGCGTTGCGGACCGCGCTCCTGGTCTCGGTGATCGCCTCGCCCAGTTCCGGCGCCTTGTCGGCGAGCACGTCGGTGGTGCGCTCGACATTCTCGAGGATGTCGGAGATCGCGTTCTGGTTCTTGTCGTTGAGCAACTCGGTCAGCCGCTCGGTCAGGCGCTGGATTCGCTCCATCAACTCCGGAGCGCTGTTGAGAAGCGCGCCGAGCCCGCTCGTGCTCGACGGGATGACCGGGCAACCCTGCGGGCCGACCTGCTCGATGGCGCGGGCGCCGCGATTGGCACCGGTCAGCTGGATTTCGCTGACCCCGGTGAAGCCGACGCCGTGGATCTCGGCCGTGGTTCCTTGCAGAACCGGCGTATCGCGGTCGATCTCGATCCTGACCCAGACGAACTCCGGGCGGTCGGGAAGCAGGGAGATCTTCTCGATCTGGCCAACGGGGACTCCGGAAAAGGTCACCGCGGATCCCTTGTTCAACCCGCCGACGGCCTGGCTGAAATAGATGTCGTAGCATTTGGTCTCGCGATTCGAGAGACCGGCGAGCCAGACGGTAAAGACGAGCAGGCCGGCGAGCATCGCCAGCGTGACCGCACCGACCAGGACATAATTGGATCTCGTCTCCATCAGGCCTCAATGCTCCCCAGCGTTTCGGCGTGCTCTTGAGCCGTGTCGGCCGCTGCACGTCCTCGCGGCCCATTGAAATATTCCTGGATCCAGGGATGGTCTAACTTGAGCAGTTCCGGAATTGGCGCAGCCGCTACCACCTTCTTGTCGGCGAGAACCGCGACACGGTCGCAGATGGCGTACAATGTGTCGAGGTCGTGCGTGATCAGGAACACCGTCAGCCCCAGCTTTTTCTGAAGCGACAGGATCAATTCGTCGAAGGTCGCGGCGGCGATCGGGTCGAGCCCCGCGGTCGGCTCATCGAGGAACAAGAGCTCGGGATCGAGCGCCAGAGCACGGGCGAGGCCAGCGCGCTTGACCATGCCGCCGGACAGTTCGGACGGAAATTTCGGCCCGGCGTCGGGAGGAAGCGCGCTCATCGCGATCTTGTAGGAGGCGATCTCGTCGAGCAGGTCCTGCTCGATGAAGGGGAAGTACTCCTTGATCGGCACTTCGACATTCTCGGCGACTGTTAGGGTCGAGAACAGCGCGCCGTTCTGGAACAGGATCCCCCAGCGCCGGCGGATGTTCTTCGCCTCGTCCTCGTCGCGGTCGATCATGTTTTCGCCGAGAACCTCGATCTCGCCCTGCTCGGGTTTCTGCAGGCCGATGATCGAGCGCATCAGGACCGATTTGCCAGTGCCCGAGCCACCGACCACCCCGATGATCTCGCCGCGGCAGACCGTAAGGTCGAGATTGTCGTGGATGACCTGCTCGCCGAACGCGTTGCGAAGGCCCTTGATGGTGATGACCGGATCGCAATCCTTGGGTGTGCCGGAAACCATCAGCGCCACCCCAGCGAGCTGAAGAAGACGGCGAAGACGGCATCGAGCACGATCACGAGAAAGATCGACTGGACGACGGCGGTCGTCGTCCTCGTGCCGACTTCCTCGGAATTGCCCTCGACCAGCATGCCCTGGAAACAGCCGGTCAGGGCGATGATGAAACCGAATACGGGCGCCTTGATGAGGCCGATCCACAGATCGGTGAGCGGAGTCACCTCCTGCAAGCGCTGAACATAGGTGAGCGGCGGAATGCCGAGCGACAGCCAGACGAAGATCCCGCCGCCCAGCAGCGCCATCAGCATCGCCCAGAAGGCGAGCAACGGCATCATCACCACCGTCGCGATCATCCGCGGAATGACCAGCGCCTCGATCGGGGAGACGCCGATCGTGCGCATCGCGTCGATCTCCTCAGTGATCTTCATCGTCCCGAGCTGGGCGGCGAAGGCAGAGCCCGAGCGGCCGGCAACCATGATCGCGGTCATCAGCGTGCCCAGCTCGCGCACGGTGATCCGGCCGATGAGGTTGATCGTGTAGATCTCGGCGCCGAACTGCTCGAGCTGGACCGACCCCTGCTGGGCGATGACGATGCCGATGAGAAAGCTCATCAGCCCGATGATCCCGAGCGCCCGAATCCCGACGACGTCGAACCGCTGGACGACGGCGTTGACCCGGAACCGCTTTGGCCGGCGGATGAGGTTGGCGAAGCCGACAAGTGTCGCTCCGAAGAAGCCGAGCAGGCCAATGAGGGTCGTCCCGACGTCGGCCATCCATTCGCCGAGCTCGCGAAGGATGCCGATGAAGCCGCCGGCTTCCTCCGGGTGGACCTTCGTCGGGTGGTCGGCTTCGGCGACCTGCTCGAGCAGGCTCTTCGACTCCTCGCTGGCGCCGACGACCTTGGCACCGCGGTCGCGGACGGTGCGGTAGACGATCCAGGCGCCGACCGTGTCCATCCGCTCGACCTTGCTCAGGTCGATGGTCAGCGGGTCGGGCTCGGCGGCGATTTCGCGCGCGGTGCTGGCGGCGCGCGCGATGGTGATCGCGCCCGCCAGCCGGTAGGTCGCGCCGTTCCCCTCTTCGGCCTCGTCTGGCGCAGTTCGCTCCATGTGGCCGCAAGACTGCGCGAAATAATCGGCATCAGCAAGCGTGTCGGAATTAACGCAGTTTTGACGTGGGCGCGGCGGCCCCTAAAGAAACGCCCTGAAATGGACGACGAAAGCCGCCCGCTCTTCATCCCAGTCGGCTCCAACCCGGCCCGCGTTTTCGCTCTCGATGCACGGGAGCGGGCTTGCCGGCTCGCGGCCAAGGCCGGCCTCGCCTGCGCCGATGCGACGGAGCCCGGCCGCGGCGCGCT
>DASTDZ010000090.1:0-2039 GCA_035710105.1 Sphingomicrobium sp.
CATCGCCTCGACAAGCGCTGCGACCGCGCCGAGGAGCGCGGCTCGCGCCACCTCGCCCTGGTCGCCCGCTGGGACGAATGGCTGGCGCTCGTCGGCAAGGGCGCCGAGCAGGAAGCCGCCGCCCTGCTCGAGACGCAGGCGATCGCAGGTCAACCCGTGCAGCACTGTCAAAAGTGTCAAATTCCCGAGCGGCCAAATCCAACAGCGCCGGACTGGCAAGCGGAAGAAGTGGACGTCTCCGACCGCTGCTGGCTGGACGATGACATGGGCGAGAAAGTCTGGATGACCGACTTTCCGCCGCCCACCGGTTTCACCGGCTACCAGAGCTGCGACTGGGGCGACCCGGACAGAATCTACAAGCGCGAATGTACGCAGGACGAAATCGCGATCCTCGAGGCGGACCGCGCGGCGGCACGCGCCGCCGAGCGCGCCGAGGAAGAAGCGCTCCGCGATAGCTGGTTCAAGCTGCTGAAGGACGAAGCGTCCCCTCCCCCGTCCAAAAGCGGAAAGAGGGCGAAAGGCGAGAACGAACGCCAGTGACGGCACGGCAATGCCCTTGACGCTCGCGGTCTTGAAGCGCAGCCATGACCCGCATCTCGCAAGGGGGAGAGGGGACATGAAGGCTCTGTTGCTGTCGATCGCGGTTGCGGGCTTCTCGCTCGCCGCGCTGGTTCCTGCCGGCGCCGCGGACGCCAAGCCGATCAAGGCCAAATATTATTGCAACAAGGGCCAGACGCTGCGCGTCGTCTTCCAGGGCAACAAGGCGGTCGTCACGCCCAAGGGCGGCGAGCCGATCACGCTCAAGCAGGGCATGGCCGCGGACGGCTTCCTCTACGCCAAGGGCAAGTACAGCCTGCGCGGGCGCGGCAACACTGCGACCTGGACCGCCGGCCGCAAGGCGTTCAGCTGCACCTCGCCCAAATAGAGGCCCGCCCGAGCGCCTACCGCGCGCCCCATCCGGTCAGCATCGTCTTGATCGTCCTAAACAGGATCAGAACGTCGAGCCAGGGGGAGAAATATTTGATGTAGTAAAAGTCGTACTGCAGCTTGCGGTGGACCTCGTCGACCTTCGCGACATGGCCCTGGTTGACCTGCGCCCAGCCCGAAATGCCGGGCTTCACGACATGGCGATAGCGGTAATAGGGCAGCTCGCCCGTGTACCACACCGACAGCACTTCCGCCTCGGGCCTCGGGCCGATCCAGCTCATCTCGAACTTCAGGATGTTGAAGATCTGCGGCAGCTCGTCGAGCCTCAGCTTGCGGAGCAGCCGCCCGACCCGGGTCACTCGGTCGTCGCCGTCCCTGGTCATCGCCGCGTCGCGCTCGTCGGTCATCTCGACCTCGCGCATGGTGCGGAACTTGTAAACCAGGATCTGCGAGCCCGCGTGTCCGACCCGTTTCTGCCGGAACAGCGCCGGGCCCTTGCTGTCGAGGCGGATGGCGAGCGCGATGGCCGCCATCAGCGGCAGGACGAACGGCAGGATGGCGAGCGCGAACAGGAAGTCGATCGCGCTCTTGAGGTAGAAATAGCCGCGCGCCGGGACGAGGCTGCCGAAGCTGTTTTCGGACAATTGCTCGAGCTCGACCCGGCCGGTCAGCGATTCGCCGAGCTGCTTGACCTGGTAGACGATCCGCCCGGCAAGCGCGGCGTCGGCGAGGAAGGCCTCCCACTCGTCGGGAAGGTCGGCCGCGAAGTCGGCGACGATCGCGTCGCACGAGCGCGTGTCGGCGAGCCGCGGCTGCTTGAGCGGCACCCATTTGACGTCCTCGATCGCGTACAGCCGCTCGACCGCTCCGAACGGGACGACCGCGATCTTCCGGGTCAGTCGCCGCTCGCCGTAGATGTAGAGCAGGTAGAGGGCGATGACGTGGAACAGGAAGCCGAGCGCGAGGACGATCCGGTCGTAGGGGAAGCGGGTGAGGAGGAACCAGACGACGACGATCCCGTGGCCGGTCAGCGCCGAAGGCAGGATCACGTAGCTTCGCCGTATGCCCGGATAGGTTTCGACCGACAGCCGAAGCCAGAAGGCGATGACGAT
>DASTDZ010000091.1:0-4249 GCA_035710105.1 Sphingomicrobium sp.
ACCAAATTCTCGACCGCCACCAGCTCCAGCGAGCCGTCGGCCTGGGGCTCGTAGATGAGAATGGCGGGCTTGAGGAAGTCGGTATAGGTACCGGTTCCGTCGACGCGCGGATTGGGAGGACCGGCGATTCCGAGCAGGTCCGGCCGGAAGAAGTGGATGCCCATCGCTCCGAGGGACTGAGCCCGGCCCATCATTTCCGCCGTATCGCACGTATCCGTCGGATCGCGGACGTAGCCCTCGGCGAGCGCCACCTTGACGTCGCGGAAGCGCTCGGTCGCCGCGCGCACCTGTTCGAGCGTCGGCTCCGCAGGATGCGGATCGGGTGTCGGCATTGCAAGGACGAGGGCGCTTGCGGACAGTGCCGCAAAGCCAAGCGCGGTTTTCAGCATTCTCAGGTTGCTCCTGTTCGGGTTTCCGCCGGCTAGTTTGAGCGCTGCGTCGCCACAATCGAAATGCTTGCAAGGCGCTATGCAGATGTGAATAGCTGGTCTGGGGGCGGCAATGTTTTCTTGGGACGACATCGCGGTTTTTCTGGCCTTGTATCGGGAACGGACGACGGGCCGCGCGGCCGCGGCGCTCGGTGTGAGCCAGCCCACTATCGTCAGGAGAATCGCGGCGCTCGAGCAGGCGGTGCAGCTGACGTTGTTCGAGCGGTCGCCAACGGGTCTGATCCCGACGCCGGCCGCCGAGGCGCTTCACGCCTCTGCTGAGCGAATCGAGCGGTCTGTGTGCGAATTCACGGCCGAGGTGGACGCTCTGACTGGCGCCGAGCTCAATATTATCCGGCTCACCTTCATTGATCATTTCGAGCGGTTGCTTGTTCCGATCCTGCGGGCGTTCCGCTCACGCTGGCCGAAGGTACAAACCCAGCTGCTGGCTACTGACAGAATCTATGATCTTGCGCGCGGTGAGGCCGACATCGGAATTCGAGGCCGCCAGCGCCCGACGGGCGACGAAATTGTGGTCCACGAACTGCCTCCCACCGGCTGGGCCGTCTACGCCTCTGCCCATGTCCCGGACGAGGAGCGGCCCCATTCGCCCGCGGAGGTCGCCAGCTTTCCGCTCGCGGTTATCGAAGGTCCGGCGGGCCGATTACCCGTTTATGAATGGCTCAAGTCGCTGCCCCTTCCCGCGACCGAGGCCACGCCGATCCAGTGCAGCAACTTTCGGGCATTGAGATCCGCCCTGGTTTCCGGGGCGGCCGTTTCAGCGCTGCCTTGCACCGTCGGCGATGGGGACCCGGAGCTCGTGCGCTGTTTCCCGCCGATGGAACAGTTCGATATCCCCATTTACCTCGTCGGCCGGCGCGCAGTGCTTCGGCGGCCGCCGGCGCGCGACCTATTCGACACGATCGCGGCCCATTTCAAATCGCACCCCGAATTGCTCATGGGTGAGCGCGATTGATGCGCCCGGAGATACTCAACCCCTTGTTCGCAGAGGTCGAATCCCTTCCCGGAGTCGGCCCTCAGGTCGGCAAACTTTTGAAGCGGCTCGACATTACGCGGGTCGTGGATCTGCTCTACCATTTGCCCACCGGCGTCATCGAGCGAATTCGGGCGCCCGCCGCCATCGCCGGCCTGCTCGGCCGCAACGTCATCCTCGAGCTGAGGCCGTTCGAGACGCGTGAGAGCCGGGCGAGCCGCGGGCCCCTGCGGATCTACGCCTCCGACAGCGAGGGCAACACGATCAGCCTCGTCTATTTCAACAATCCTGGGTGGGCGAAAAAGAGCCTCCCAATCGGCGAGCTTCGTACCGTCTCGGGCAAGCTCGAGGCCTATGGCGACGAGTGGCAGATCATCCATCCCGAGGCGAGCGCGCCCGGCAAGGGGCCGGAACCCGCGATCCGCGAGCCCGTCTATCCGCTGACCGAGGGGATCACGAACCGGCGGGTGCGCGAGCTCGCTTCGGAGGCGCTCGAGCGCGCGCCCGAGCTCGCCGAGTGGATCGAGCCGAGCCTCGCCGCGCGCGAGGCATGGCGGCCCTGGCGTTCCGCGCTCGCCGAGGCGCACCACGACCCGGCAGCCGCCGACCCGCGCCGCCGGCTGGCCTATGACGAGATTTTCGCCAACCAGCTGGCGCTCCTGCTCCTCCGCCACTCGGCGCGGCGCAAGCGCGGGGTCGCGCTCGCGGGAACGGGCTCGCTCCTCGACAGGCTCAAGCTCCCCTACGAGCATACCGCGGCACAGCGGCGCGTGATTGCCGAGATCCGTGGCGACATGGAGCAGGGCGTGCCGATGCTCCGGCTGCTTCAGGGCGACGTCGGTTCCGGCAAGACACTGGTCGCGATCGAGGCGATGCTGATCGCGGTTGAGGCGGGCGCCCAGGCAGCGCTGCTGGCACCGACCGAAATCCTCGCCCGCCAGCATCACCAGACGCTCTTGAGCCAGCTTCATTCGCTCGGCGTGCGGATCGCGATCCTGACCGGGCGCGAGAAAGGACGGGCGCGGGAAAGCGTGCTGATGGGTCTTGCCGACGGCTCGATCGACATCCTCGTCGGCACCCACGCCATCTTCCAGGAAAAGGTCGCCTACAAGAAGCTCGGCCTCGCCGTGATCGACGAGCAGCATCGTTTCGGCGTCTCCCAGCGGCTGCTGCTGTCGCAGAAGGCGGAGCGCCCGCCGCACCTGCTGGTGATGACGGCGACCCCGATTCCGCGCACACTTACTCTCACACAATATGGCGAAATGGACGTCAGCCGGATCGACGAAATGCCGCCTGGCCGGACCCCGGTCGAGACCCGGGTGATCAGCGAGGAGCGGCTGTCCGAGGTCGTCGAGGGGCTCGGCCGGCACGTCGCGGCCGGCGGCCAGGCCTATTGGGTCTGCCCGCTGGTCGAGGAGAGCGCGACGACCGACGCGGCCGCCGCCGGGGAGCGCGCGCGGGTTCTCAAGGTCCGCTTCGGCGACGGCAAGGTCGGCCTTGTCCACGGCCGGATGAAGGGGCCGGAAAAGGATTCCGTCATGGCCGCCTTCGCAGCTGGCGACCTCGCCATCCTGGTTGCCACCACGGTGATCGAGGTCGGGGTGGACGTCCCCAACGCAACCCTGATGGTGGTCGAGGGCGCGGAGCGGTTCGGCCTCGCCCAGCTGCACCAGCTTCGCGGCCGGGTCGGGCGGGGGGCGGGCAAAAGCGTGTGCCTCCTGATCCGGGGACAAACACTGACCGAGACGGCGCGCGCGCGCCTCGCGCTGATGCGCGAGACCAATGACGGTTTCCGAATCGCCGAGGAGGATTTGAGGTTGCGGGGACCCGGCGAAATCCTCGGCACCCGGCAATCGGGCGAGGAGGCTTTCCGGGTGGCGAAGGTCGAGGACGTGGACGACCTCGCCCCAATCGCGCAAAGCGACGCGCAGTTGCTGCTAGACCGCGACGGCGGCCTCGACGGACCGCGCGGGCAGGCCGCTCGAACCTGCCTTTACCTATTCGAGCGCGACCAGGCGATCGGCCTGATCCGCTCAGGCTAGGAGGTTTCCGGTGGCCATCTTCATCCCGATCCTGCTCGTCTTCATCGCCGGCGCCCTGGTCGCGCTCTAGGCCCCGACCAACGCCATGCTCGCCAAGGCTGGCGGTTCGGCGATCCTGGCGGCGCTCATTTCCTTCACGGTTGGGACCGCCGCGCTCATTCTCGCCTGGCTCGGCAGCGGTAATCGGCCGGGGACCGCCGCTTTCGCCGGCCTGCCTTGGTACGCCTGGCTCGGCGGTCTCTATGGCGCGGTGTTCGTTGCGGTCGCCGCATATGCCGCCCCGAAGATCGGGGTCGCAGCGCTGGTCACGATCGGTATCGCTGGCCAGATCGCCATGGCGCTGTGGCTCGACCATGTCGGCGCGATGGGTTTGCCGCGCGAGCCGATCAACTGGGGGCGCCTACTCGGAGCGATGCTGGTTGTGGCGGGTGTCGTGCTGGTTCGCCGGAGCTAACGCACCAGCAGCCCGTGCTTCTTGCGGCCAAGGCTGAGCTTCAGCGGCTCTCCGGCGACCTCAACGACCAGCCCCGGATCGCTCACAGGCTGATCGTTGAGCCGCACCGCCCCTTCCGCGATCTTGCGCTTGGCCTCCTTGTTTGACGGCGTAAAGCCAAGCGCAGTGAGCGCGTGGGCGATGTTGATCCCGTCACCGACGGACAGGGTGGGGAGGTCCTCGCCCGCGCCGCCCGCAACGAAAGTCTCGCGCGCCGTTTCCTCCGCGGCTCGTGCAGCCTCCTCGCCATGGAGCATCGCCGTCGCCGCATTGGCGAGCGCGATCTTGGCCT
>DASTDZ010000092.1:0-17910 GCA_035710105.1 Sphingomicrobium sp.
GAGCTCTACGCCCGCGATCCGCGCAGCACCGCGACCCGGGCGGAGGCGTATCTCAAGGCCACCGGCCTCGCCGACACCGCTTATGTCGGCCCCGAAGCCGAATTCTTCATGTTCGACGATGTCCGCTTCGAGGACGGCTACAGCGCGTCGGGCTATTCGATCGATGATATCGAGCTGCCGACCAACACCAACCGCCAGTATGACGGCGGCAACCTCGGCCATCGGCCCCGCGCCAAGGGCGGCTATTTCCCCGTCGCGCCGGTCGACAGCGCCGGCGACATCCGCGGTGAAATGGTCTCGACCATGCTCGAAATGGGCCTGCCCTGCGACAAGCATCACCATGAGGTCGCCGCTGCCCAGCACGAGCTCGGCCTGACCTATGGCAAGCTGGTCGAAACCGCCGACCGAATGCAGGTCTACAAATATGTCGTCCACATGGTCGCCCATGCCTACGGCAAGACCGCGACCTTCATGCCCAAGCCGATCGCCAAGGATAATGGCAGCGGCATGCACACCCACATGTCGATCTGGAAGGAAGGCAAGCCGCTGTTCGCTGGAAACGGCTATGCGGGGCTTTCCGAAACGGCGCTCTATTTCATCGGCGGCGTGATCAAGCATGCCCGCGCGCTCAACGCCTTCACCAACCCGACGACCAACAGCTACAAAAGGCTGGTCCCGGGATTCGAGGCGCCGGTGCTGCTCGCTTATTCGAGCCGCAACCGCTCGGCCTCCTGCCGGATCCCCTATGGCGCAGGCGAGAAGGCGAAGCGGGTCGAGTTCCGTTTCCCTGACGCGCTTGCCAACCCTTATCTCGCCTATTCGGCGCTGCTGATGGCGGGCCTCGACGGGATCCAGAACCGGATCCACCCGGGCGATCCGATGGACAAGAACCTCTACGACCTGCCGCCGCAGGAGCTGGTCGACGTTCCGACCGTCTGCGGAAGCCTGCGCGAGGCGCTCGTCAGCCTCAACAACGACCGTGCCTTCCTGACCCGCGGCGACGTTTTCAGCGACGACCAGATCGACGCCTACATGGAACTCAAGTGGGAAGACGTGATGCGCTGGGAGACCACGCCGAGCCCGGTCGAGTTCGACATGTATTATTCGGGCTAGGAACCAAGCTTCGAAGCAATGTCGTGAAACCGGTAAAGCTCGGAGTCGCTTTCGAACACTTCATGCTTGTTCTCGGGCAAGGGCTGTCGGCTTCCGAAATGGTCGCGCAGGATCGCCGGATAGATCTGAACCGGTGAACTTGGCATCGTCGCCGGCGGTCCTGCTGGCCCGCGGACGGCCATCAGGATGCCCATCTTCTCCCTCAGGCGCGGCGAATCGACGTGCCGCCAGTCGACGCTCACCGGATCGGTGCCGATCCCGTGCTCATTGCCGACATAGGGCTCGGGCCACGGCCCTTCGTCCGAATGGACGACAATCACTTCGTCGCCCGGCCCGGCGAGGATCGAATCGACCAGCCGGATCATCTGGCGGTTCACATATTCGACCTGCGCCACGTAATTGTCGCGACGGGAGGCGGCGCGCGCCTGGTTCAACGTCCGGCAGGATCCGTCGGCATTGAGCACGAATGGCGGGTGCGGCACCAGGAAGTGCGCGAACACGTAATTGCGGCCGTTAGAGCCAGCGAGTTTCTTTAGCTCCCGGAACTTCGCGTTCTCGCGCTCGCACTGCTCGCGGCGCCCATCTCCATAAGGCAAGGCACCCCAGCGAAGCGCTGCGCCGATAATCGATTGGTCGAGGATCAGGCGGCCGAGCTCAGGCAAGGCGCGGTAGGAAATGAGTTCGTGCGTATTGAGCTTGCGAGTCGGGCTCCACCACGTCCCCGCGAAGACCGTGCGATAGTCGTTGCGATCGAAGAACTTCGTCGCCTCGTTGGCGGCAATTGCCCGGTAGATCGGCACCCAGTCGTTGCTCGACCCATCGACCGAACGGGCAAGGCGGTCCAGGCTTGCGCCATTCAAAGTGGTCGCGACCGAGTGGGCGGTGCGCTGGTAGTTGGAGAAGTTGCCCGAACCGACGGTGAAACCGCGCTTTTCGAGCTCCGCGAGGAACGGACGGTTGTCGAAGCCGTAGCGCTGCGCCAGCACCTCGTTGCTCGCATAGCGGTCGAACAGGATGTGCCATACGTCGGGCGAATTGGGCGCGGCATTGCCCTCCAGTTCTGCAAATTGCGGGTCGATGTCCGGCCGCGCCATTTCCAGCCGAATTTGCTGGAATGCGATCGATGTCGAGAGGAACACCGCAAAGGCGGTGAGCAAGATGTTGAGCTTGCCGTTCAGGGCAATCGCCGCCTCGCCGCCAGGAATCCGTCGAGCAAGCAAGAGCGCGGCGACGACAATCGCCAGCACGATTGCCGCCAGATAATGCGATCCGCCGACAGCGCGTGCGATCGGCACCGAATAGAATGTCACCGCCGCAAGCAGCGAGGCGGCGATTCCGGCTCTTGCCCATCCCCCCAGCATGTACCGGAGCGCAACGGTCGTAGCCGCAGCAATCGCGACGACGACCGCGACAGTCGGGAGGGCGTGCTCGTAGCCGAGCCGATTCATGTTCGGACGCCACAGAGTCAGCGCAACGATTAGCGCGATCGCGACTCCGCCCAGCGGAATCCGGCCGAGCCGCTGGATGATGCGGTCCATCAGCCCCGTCGGTAGGCGACGATTAGCCTGCCGCCCTCGCCAAGCCAAGTTTGCTCGACGATCGCGCCGCGCTCGGCGACGTGCGCGAGGAAAGCTTCTTCGGAATAGTCGGGGAAAATGTCGGGTCGGGCGCGGAGCAATTCCTGGACCATCGGGTCACCCTTGCTCGGAAACTCGATGATGCCGGACGGGGCCAAGCTCATCAGCCAGTCGACGGCCATGTCGAGTGGCACGTTCTTGGCAATCGCCAGATGGTGGATCAGCGCCAGCGCGAGCAGCATGTCGGCGCCGGAGCGCTCGGCAAGCCCGAGGCGCTCGCGCCCCGCCCAGCCCTGCGACGGGCTCGGGTTGGTCGCGTCGAGCCACAACGGAAGAACGCGGGCGTTCGAGGCCGAGAAGCGGCTGAAGGCGCGTTCCAGAGCTCCGAAATCGAAATCGAATCCGACCACCGATTTGGCGCCTGCAGCGAGCGCCGCCTGGCTGAAGTCGCCGCTGTTGCAGCCGACGTCGAACAGCAGCCTGGGGGCGATCGCTTCCACGTGCCGGGCAACGAAGGCGTGCTTCGCGATTCTCCGCTCCGAATCATAGCTGTTGCAGTCCGCGTAATCGTCCCACACCGTCTTTCCGCCCGGATAGGCGAGGCCGGCCACAAAGGAGCGCAGGCTCTTCAGCATCGCTTCCAGCCTGGCCTTGGGCAGTTGGCGCGGCGCCGGTGGTGCCTCGCCGATCTTGCGCTTCAGCTGGCTGCGGTGGACGGCCGCAGGACCAAGGATGTGGGCAAGCACGTTGAACGACAATTTGTCGCGCCAGCGAAGCAGCGGGGCCAGCTCCTCGGGCGCAATGCCCTCGAGCGAGCCGCGGAACCAGCCATTGGGCGCGATCCCGCGCTTCGACCACAGCAGCAGCGGCCCCAGATATTGCATCGCGAACTGGCGCTGTCCCGCCCAGCCGGCGGCGGGATCGTAGGGGACGACCGAAAGGTGATCGATGAACACCGGCCGGGTGCCGATGAACTGAACGTTATAGGCCGTGGCGTCCGAAAGGCTGAAGCCGTCGGCGAGCAGTTCGATGTGAAAATCAAGCTGCAGTAGCGCTGCTGCCTTGAGCGCGCTGAACGTCCATTCATAGGGATAGCTTACGAAGTCGAGGCACGGATGTTCGAGCAGATACGCCGGCGCGGGTCCTGAATCCGTGATCGTTCCGACTTCGATTTCTTCCAGCGGCAGCAGCCGGCCGCGCTCGACTGCGTGGGCGAGCACTCCGGAATCGCGCGCCGCACCATAGAACTTCGCTCCATGCGGATAGACGGCGCGGAATATCCGCCCGCCCGAGCGCAGGATCCGCCCCGACGGATCCCGGAAGGAGCCTGGATCGATCTTCACTTAGGGCTGCGCGTCGTTTGAGCCGGCGGGCTTGGAGCGGCGGAAGAAGCTTTTCACCCGCTCGAGATAGCTGCGGCCGAACAGCAGCACCGACGCGAAGGCGCCCGCGACGCCCTGCAGGACGAGGCTGATGGTGCCGCTGTCGAGATAGGCATGCGCTGGGGCGTCAACGAAAACCGCGGTGAAAGCGGTGACGAACAGGAATTCCTTGAGACGCTTCATTTCCCCCTCCGGCGCGCTTCGATTGGCGACCGGAACAGATGAAGGACAAGTCTTCAACAATGGTTAACGGCAGCGTCACATCGGACGGCGATCAGCGAAGGTTGTGCGCCCTTGCCTTCTCGGCCCTCGCCGAGCCGTAGAGCCAGTAGAGGACGAGTCCCGCGGCGTTCCAGATCAGGAAATAGGTCTGGGTCTTCACCGGCAGGCTCCAGAACAGATAGGCGCAGCCCAGGATCGCGCCGATCCCGACGAGCCAGGGCGCGGGCGTCGTGAACTTGCGCGGCGCGTCAGGCGCCCGGCGGCGCATCGCAAGCATGCAGGCGGCGACTGCGATGAAGGCAGCGAGGGTCCCGGCATTAGCGAGCGCGGCGATGTCGGCGAGCGGAAACAGCCCGGCGATCACGGCGACGACGACCGCGGTGAACAGCGTGATCCTGACCGGGGTCCCGCGGCTGGACACGCGCGCAAGGCTGGTCGGAAGCAATCCGTCGCGGGCCATGGTGAAGAAAATCCGGCTCTGGCCGTAGAAGAAGGCGAGGATCACGGTCGGCAAGGCGACGACGGCGGACACGCCGAGGATCTTCGCCGCCCAGCCTTGGCCGATCTCGCGCAGGATCAGAGCCAGTGGCTCCGGGCTGTTGGCGAAACGCAGGTAGGACAAGGCGCCGATCGCCGCCGCCGCGACCGCCATGTAAATGAGCACGCACAGCAGCATCGAGCCTACGATTCCGATGCCGAGATCGCGGTCCGGGTTCTTCGTTTCTTCCGCCGCCGTGGCGATCGCGTCGAAGCCGTAGAAGGCGAAGAAGATGATCGCGGCAGCGGCCATCACGCCCACTTCCCCGCCCGAAGGCCCGCTCCTTGGGAAGCCGTACGGCATGAACGGCTCGAAATTGCCGCCATTGAAAAACGGCAGGGCGACGATGACGAAAAGCGCCAGCGCCGCGAGCTTCACGACCACCAGGACGGCG
This sequence comes from Sphingomicrobium sp., assembly GCA_035710105.1. Taxonomy (GTDB): domain Bacteria; phylum Pseudomonadota; class Alphaproteobacteria; order Sphingomonadales; family Sphingomonadaceae; genus Sphingomicrobium. The sequence continues at coordinate 5,227 of DASTDZ010000092.1, forward strand.
TTGACGTTGGCGCTCTCGCGGGTGCCGTAGATCAGGAGCCCGGCGACGACGGCGATGATGAAGATCGCGGGCAGGTTGATGACCCCGCCAAGTTCGGGCCCCTGGACGAGGGCTTCGGGCAGGCCGGCGCCTATGCTTGTCATGAACCCGGCCGCATAGCCCGACCAGCCGACGGCGACGGCGCTGACGACGAGACTGTATTCGAGGATCAGCGACCACCCGACGATCCAGGCGATGAGCTCGCCGAACACAACGTAGGAGTAGGTGTAGGCGGAGCCCGCGGCAGGGTACATGGTCGCCATCTCCGCATAGGCGAGCGCCGCGAAGGCGCAGATCAGCCCGGCGATGGCGAAGCTCAGGATCACGGCCGGGCCGGCCTTGGCCGCGCCGACCCCGGTCAGGGTGAGGATTCCGGTGCCGACGATCGCCCCGACCCCGAGCGCGATCAGGTGCGGCCAGGACAGGGTGCGGGCGAGCCGATGCTCTTCCGGCATGTCCTCGCGCGCGATGATCGTCTTGCGGACCTTCCAGTTTCTCATGCGTGCGTCCCCTTTGCCTCTTGCTCGCAACCGCGCCGGCGCGCGTCAATAATCCTTGCTCACGCGCACGTTGGCGCTGGCCCGGCCGATGGTCGAGACCGTCGACAGGATCGAGAGCCAGCGGGTCACCTGATACTCGACTCGGGTCGCCGAATATTCCTGACCGTCGGTGATGACTTCGACATAAAGCTTGCGCCCGATATATTTGCCGGCGGCGACCGCGGTTTTCTGGCCGGTCGCGATGTCGGCTGGGATGATGCGCAGCCGATCGAGTCCGACCGCCCGGCGAAGGGCGTTAATCGGATCGAGGCTGCCGGTGCCGGAATTGAGCGCCGCGACCGCCGAGGCGAGCTGCAGCGCCTCGGGCGCCGACAGGTTGGTGATCGACGTCCCGAACAGGATCCGCGACAGCAGCTCGTCCTGCGGCAGCGGCGGGACCGAGGCAAAGCTGATTTCCGGCTTCAGCCCCGTGCCCTGGACAAGCACGGTCGCGTCGAGGCCCTGCACCTGCGCCTCGGCGCGGATGTCGAGCAGCGGGTTGGGCGGGTTCTCGCCGCGGAAGCGGATGATCCCGCGGTCCAGGCGAAAGGTCCGCCCGGCGAATTCGTAGTCGCCGCGCACCAGGTCGGCGCGGCCGGTGAAGGCGGGGGAATCGGCGAAGCCGCCGATCTTCAGATCCGTCCTCCATGTGCTCCTGATGCCGAGCCCGCGCACCTGCAGATTGCCGCCGGCGAGCGCGACATCGAGTCTCCACGGGTGGAGGTCCTCGGGCTCGATCACGTCGGCTTCATCGGCACCGATGTGGCGGACTGCGAGCTTGGGAACGCTGGCGGCGCTGCTTGCCCGGCCGAGCGTGAAGCGCCCGCTGTCGAGGTGAAGCTTGCCCGAGATCGTCCCGCCTCGCCCGCTCGACTGGACTTTCAACGGGCCGGTGACCTTGGCGGCAACGTCGTCGCGGTTGAGAAGCTGCGCTTGGTTGGCGCTGAAATCGAGGTCGAGCAGGGTGCGTCCTTCCGAGAAGGTCACACTACCCGACCCGCTGATCGATCCCGCACCGTTCGTCTGGCCTCCGAGCCTGCTGAAGACGAGCCTGGGGCCGACGAACCGACCGTCGGCGACGAGATTGGTGATCACCGTGCCGGTGACCGGACTTTCGAGGCGGCCGTTCTGGGCGCGGATCGAGCCGCGGACCTGAGGATCGGTCAGCCGCCCGCCGATGTCGACCCCGATCGCGACCGGCCCTGTGAGGTCGAACACCTCGATTCCCGACAGGCGCCACAGCGTGTCGGCCGGGCCCTGGTAGCGAAGCTGGGCGAACAGCGGCGAGCTCATCAGCTCGGCCATCACCGGCCCGGGGCCGAGCGGCGCGAACCGGGCCTGCGCCCGGCCGATCGTCTTGCCGTCGCTGACGGCCACGGCGCGAAGGCCGGCCTTGTCGCCGGTGAGGACGGCCGCGAGCCCGAGATCGATCGGCTGGGAAGCGAGCACCAGCCCGGACCGGCTGAGGCCGCGGACCGTCAGGTTGAGCCTGCCCGAGCGGCTCCCCTTCCACGCGTAATCAAGGCTTCCGCTTGCGCGTCCGCTGAGGTCGAGGTCGGGCCACAATATGTCGAGAACCTCGAGCGGCATCGACTGGAGTTGTGCCTGTACCGAGGGCAGTGAACCGCTGGTCCCCGACACCGTGGCCCGGCCGCCGCCGAAGGTCACGCGCGTAGGCGCCAGGGCCCAGCCGTCTCCGGAGCGGGTCAGGACCGCCGGTTCCTGCAGTACCAGCGGCTTGCGCTCGACCGAGCCGCGCCCGGTCAGCCGGATCCGGTCGGGCGAAACCTCGGCGACGGTGGCGAACTCGAAGGCCGCGCCGCGGCGGCCGGCGAAAGCGGCGCGGACCTCGCCGCTGCCGTTCACGAGGCTGGCGTTGGCGGTAATCCGAGCAATGCTGATCCCGCTCATCTCCAGCCCTCGGGCGTTGACGACTCCGGTCAGAGTCGTCCGGCCTTCGGCGAGGATGATCGTGCCATCGATTCGGCCGCTGCGAACGGCAAGCTTGCCAGGGAAAGTGACGTTCGACGCGTGGAGGTGCGCCTCGATCTTCTGCGCGTCGCCAACGGGCGCGAAAGCCAGCGTTCCACTCAGCCCGCCGCCGGCGACGTCCAGCTCTCCGGTGAAACCGCCGGGGTCGGCCCGAAGCCTGCCGCTCGCATGCGCGCCGTTCACGTCGAGCGCAGCGATCGCGATCACCGTCCGCCCGCCCTTGGGCAGCAGGATCTGGCCGGCACTGGTGAAGGGGCCGAGCCTCGAGCCGCCGGCGGCCCGGTAGTTGAACCCCGGCGCGATCGGATCGAGCAGCAACCGCACGTTGGTCAGCCCAAGCGTGTCGTTGGGCCTGTCGAGGAAAAGCTCGATCCGCGGCCGGGCGATATTGCCGTCGAGCGTGAGCCGAAGCGTGCCATATTCGGCCTGCCGTCCGCGGGCGGTAATGTGGAAGGTGCCGTTACGGTTGCGCCTGCCGTCCCCGGACAGGCGAAGCTTTGGCGAGTAAAGCTGCAGGTTGCGAAGATGCAGGACCCCATCCGGGCCACGGACCAGCCCGGTCTCCAGCCTCGGCAGCCCACCGGTCAAGTCGCGGAAAAAGGCATTGTCGAGCCGCCGCACCCAGGCCTTGGCGCTTCCCGTGACCATCGAGCCCTTGCCGCCGGGCCCCGGCACCACCTTGAGCTCGGTCAGGACGTCGACGATGCCCAGGCCCTCGATGTAATAGCGCCTCAGACCCCCCGAGAGCATGATTTCGAAGCGGCCGGTAACGAGATCGATCAGGAGCGCGACCCTGGCGTTGAGCTGGGCGCTTCGAAGCTGGAGCCCATCTCCTCGGATGAACTTGGGCGTGATCGTCAGGATCCCGTCGAGCCGGGCGTTGGCGAGGATCGCGCTTGCCTCGTCGCCTATGCCGGTGATCGCCCGCGCCTGCAGCCGAAGCGGGACCTTCATCGGCCAGGGCGACAGCTTCGCCCTGCCCTCCGCGCGGACGTCGACAAAGCCGGTGTTGTCGAACTTCAGGTTGGGGGACGTCAGCCGGTAGGCGAAATCGGCCGTTTCGAACGGCCCGTCGAGCGTCAGCAGGAGGCGCACGTTGCGGCCGGTCATGTTGGTGAAGAGCGCCGGGGGGCGCAGCAGCTCGGCGCCGATGCTGACTTGCCGGAACTCATTATTCGCGAGGTCGAGCGCCCCGCTCGCCGCGACCCGAAGCGCCGCCGAGCCGAGCGTGATCTCCCCGTCGAGGATTCGGTCCTTCAGGGTCGCCTCGCCGGTGACTCGAACGACCGGTGCGGTCAGCCGCATCTCCCGGCCCTTGAGGAACTGGGCCGGGGCCATCACCCCGCGAAGACCGAACCTCCCGTCGCGGTTGGTCAGCGACAGGCGCGCGGTCGGGCGGCCCGAAAGGTTGAGCGCGGCTGAGCCATGCCAGCGCGTCCAGCTGCCGTCGCCCGTGACCGCCAAGTCGAGCGAGCGCTTCGAGCCGAGGATCGCGGGCAGCAGGCCTCCCGGCGCCGAATGGGCGCGGACTTCGAGGTCGAAACGGTTGCCGTCGGGCTCGGCATCGAGCGCGAGCGCGAGCCTGTCGGACCCCGCGACCGCCGCGTTGAGCCTGATCAGCGCCCTGCCCGAGCGGACATCGGCACTGCCCCGCAATCGCCCGACACGCGACGTGCCGGTGATCGCCCGGCCGAGCTCGAGCCGGTCGACCGACAGTTCGCCGATGCGAATGTCGAATCCGGGAAGGATCGGCCCTTTTTTGGCGCTCGGCCTGAGCTCGGGAAGGCGAACGAGCCTCAGCCGGTCCGTGTGCACCCGGCGGATCGACAGGCGGTTGTACAACCAGGCGGCGGGGCGCCAGTCGAGCTCGATCTCTGGCGAAGTCAGGAACACGCCCTTCTGGTCGAGCACGGCGACGTTCCTGAGGCGCGCCTGGCCGAAGATCGAGCCGTCGATCCGCCCGATCCGGAACTTAAGCCCCGAAGAGGTCTCGATCTGCGCGATCCGATCGACGATCCAGCGGTGGCCGGGCGCCGTGTCAAGGATGGCAAGGCCCGCCGCCAGCAGGACGAGGAGACCGAGTACGAGCGCAAGCAGCTCCCTCGCCAGCCGCCTCGGCCAGTCGGGCTTCAGCCGATAGGGCGGCTGGCCGCCGCTCTCCTGCGGAATCGCGGCCTCGGCCATCTCAGAACGCCTGGCCGAGGGAAACCGCGACCGCGATCGGCCCGTCACCCTCGCGCGGGTTGAGCGGCGTGCCGATATCGACGCGGATCGGCCCGAAACTGGAATAATAACGGATTCCGATACCGGCCCCGAATTGCCAGCTGTCGAACTGCGGGGTCACCTTGTTGGTCAGCGCGCCGCCGTCGAGGAAGGGCACGATCCCGAAATTGCCGCCGAAGGCATTAATCCGAAAGCGCGCCTCGACCCCGAATTCGGTCAAAGTCTTGCCGCCTATCGGGTCGCCCTCGAAATCGCGCGGCCCGACCCGCTGATAGCCGTAGCCGCGAACCGACCCGCCGCCGCCCGCATAGAAGCGCCGCGACGGCGCGATTTCCGAAGCGTCTGCGCCAAAGATGCTTCCGAGCCGAATGCGGCCAGCCAGCACGGTGGTCGAGGAGACCGGGTAATAGGCGGTCGCGTCGAGCTGGGCGCGGGCATAGAGGAGCGAGCCGCCCTTGGCCGAGATCTCCGGGCTCACGCGCCCGCCGATCCGGAAGCCGCGGGTCGGGTTGAGAAGGTCGTCGCTTCCGTCATAGCCGAGCAGCGCCGGCAGCGCCGCGATCAGGAACGTCTTGGTCTCCTCCTCGAACGGATTGTCGAAAATGCCGCGCTCGTCGGTGGCGAGCAGCTCGGTCCCAACCGACCAGGTCCACTTCTTGCGCCAGATGATGTTGCTTTGCCGCTCGAGGCTGCCGAGGAAGCGGACCGTGCGCGCCTCATAGGCGTCGAAATCGGTGTGGCTGGCGCTGAGCTGTAGGTCGAGCACATGGTCGCGGGCCCGGAAATTGCTCCGGCGGAAGGCGATTCCGGCGAGCTGCTCGCGGGTGCCGACGATCCCGCGAAGGGTCAGCGCGCCTTCCGGATTGACGAAATTGCGGTTCTGCCAGCTGACCTCGAGTCTCGCCCCCTCGCCGGTGCCATAGCCGAGCTCGCCGGCAATCGTCCGCGCCGGCGCCGGGGTGAGCCGGACGTCGAGGTCGACCGTCTCGCCGGTGCCGACCGGGACGACGTCGACGTCGGCCGATGCGACCAGCGTCGTCGCGATCAGCGCCCGGCGGAGGTCGTCGACCCGGTCCTGCCGGTACCGCTCGCCCGGCCTGAAGCGCGCGATCGTCGAAATGTGCCGCGCGCCGAACGGCGGAAGCCCGCTGACCCGGATCTCGCCGAAATGCGAAACGGGCCCGGTGTCCACGGGCAGCACGAGTGTGGCGAGCCCGGTGCGATGGTCGACGGTGATCTGCTGGTCGCCGACCTTGGCAGTGGCGAACCCCTGCTGGCCGAGCGCGACCTTGAGCGCCAGGTCGGCGGCGAGCACGTCCTGGGCGACGACCGGGTCGCCGGTCTTGACCGCAAAGGCCTGGCGGAGCTTCTCGGCGTCGGGCCCGGCGGCGTCCAGGCCCGGAAGCTCGACCGACTGGAACGTATATTGCCGGCCCGGGTCCGCCGCGAGCGTGACCCGAAGGACCGCGCCCTCCGGATCGATCGCGGGCTCGACGACCGCGTCATAATAGCCTTGCGAGCGGAGGATTTCGGCGAGCAGCTGCGCGTCCGCATCCGATCGGCGCTGGATTTGCGCGACATTGGCCTGTTTGCGGCGGCCTTCGAACAGCGCCGAGCGCTTCTCGAATTCCTTGACCAAAGTCGCCCGGTTGCCGACTGTCTCGAGGCCGTCGATGACGATCGCATAATGACGGGACGAGGCGCTATCCGTCACCGGTTCGGCGGCCTTCGCGCCCTCTTCCTCGTCCAACGGTTCGATCTCGCCCGGCGCGGCCGCGTCCGGGTCGGGCCAGTCGACTCCGATGTCCGGCATGGGGTCGAGTGGCGCCGACGGATCGAGCTCGGCCGCCTCACCCGGCGGCTGCTGGCCGAGCGCGGGCGAGGTTGCGAGGGCGGCCGAAGCCACCGCGCAAAGCAACCTTGCGACCAAAGCCGCCCCAACCCGCTCGCTCATGCGCAACAGCCTAGAGGGCGTACATGAACCGCGCCAGACCGGCGCGGCGATTTAGTGAACGCTTCCGCGCACTTCCTCGCTGCTCAGGGTAACGATCACCCGTTCGATCTGCCGCCAGTGGCAGAAGCGAAGCACATTGCCGGCATCGCGGCTACGTTCGGCGCGAACGGCCGCCTCGAGCCCGGCATCGTCGCCGAACCGCTCGATGAGCTCGGCGGCATCGGCCAGGGCCGGCCGCCCGGAGATGAAGGGCGAGTCCATGGCTGGACCATTAACTCTCGAGCCCTTTCCGTATCGCCGACAAGCATCGTCAACGCCGCGTTGACCATCCGAAAGCATTGATTGCGCGGCCTTCCCAACGCCCATACAGTCCGAGGCCAGGCTGGGGGCAAGCCATGAGCGACGTGTTCGTGTCGTACAAGGCGGAAGACAAGCGGCGGGTCAGGCCGCTGGTCGAAGCATTGGAAGCCGACGGCTATTCGGTCTGGTGGGACGAGCAAATCGGCGGCGGCGCCACCTGGCGCCATGCGATCGAGACCGAGCTCAATTCGGCCAAATGCGTGCTTGTCGCCTGGAGCAAGCGGTCGGTCGCGCCCGAGGGCACGTTCGTCCAGGACGAGGCGACGCGCGCGCAACAGCGCCATGTCTATGTGCCCGTCCTGATCGACAAGGTGCATCTGCCGCTCGGCTTCGGCGAGACCCAGGCGCTGCCGCTCGTCGGCTGGAAAGGCAATCGATCCGACCCCCGTTACCAGGCCGTCCTGTCGGCAGTCAGGCGGATCGCCGGCGATGGCGCCGGAGGCGTCGTCCGCCCGCGCATCCAAGGTGGCGTCGACCGACGGCTCGTGCTTGGCGGCGGGGTCGCCGTTGCCGCGGCCGCGGGCCTCGGCGGCTGGGCGCTGCTGAAACCCGGCGAAGCTACAGCCGCGAACAGCATCGCCGTCCTGCCCTTCGCCAATCTGAGCGGCGATCCCGGACAGGCCTATTTTTCCGACGGAATCGCCGAGGAGTTGCGCAGCGCCCTCGCCCGCCTTGCCGGGCTCAAAGTGGTAGGCCGGACGTCGTCCGAGGCTGTCCGCAACGACGATGCGGAAACCGCGGCGCGAAAGCTCGGAGTCCCCAACGTCCTGACGGGCAGCGTCCGCCAGTCACCCGCTACGATCCGGGTCAGCGCGCAGCTGATCGACGGCAAGAACGGAATCGAGCGCTGGTCGCAAAGCTACGACCGCGCTCCGGGCGATGCGATCCAGATCCAGACGGAGATCGCGGAAAATGTCGCCCGGGCGCTGAGCATCGCGCTCGGCAGCGCCGGGCGGGCCGCGCTGACCGTCGGCGGCACCCAGAACGCCGCTGCCCAGGATCTGTTCTTGCAAGCCAGGGAAAGCATGCGGGACTTCAGCGGCGATTCCTTCCGGCGCGCGATCGGCATGCTCGACGCAGCGATCGCGCTCGACCCGAATTACGCCCAGGCTTATGGGCTCAAGGCCATCGCGCAATTGGTCCTCGCTAACCGGCTGTCCCGCAGTGGAACGGAACTGGCCCGTGATCGCGCCGAAGCGCTACGCAACGCACAAAAGGCGGTCGAGCTCGCGCCTACGCTTCCGGTGGGGCACGGCGCGCTGGCCGAAATTTACCGGAGCACGCTGCAGCTTGCTGCCGCGGACAGGCAGTACAAGCGAGTCATGCAGCTCGCCAGCGGCGATGCCGAGGAAATGGCCAGCTACGCATTGTTCCTCGCGGCGATGGGTCGGGCGGGCGAAGCCTTGCGCGTTGCCGAACGGGCCGTCGCGTTGGATCGCCTGAATCCGTGGCCTTACGGGACTCGAGCGCAGGTGCTGCTCGCGAGCCGCCGATTCACTGAGGTGGTGAAGAGCGCTGAAAGGCTGAAAAGGGAGTCGCCGGAACTCAACGAATTCCCGATCGCCCTCGGCGATGCGCTTGTAATGCTCGGCCGCTACGAGGAAGCGCGTAAAGCTTATGCTCGGGAAGACGCCGACGATCCGATCAGGGTCGCCGCCGAAGCGATTCTCGCAGCCCGCACCGGTGACCGCGCCGGCGCCTTGGCCAGAAAGACGCGGCTCGAGCAGCTCTACGGCGAGGCGGCTAGCTACCAATATGCCCAGATCCATGCCAACCTCGGCGAGCCCGACATGGCGCTCGCGGCGCTGGAGCGCGCCTGGCAGATCAAGGACCCGGGATTGCTCGGTATGATGACCGACCCGTTCCTTGACCCTGTCAGCCGCGATCCGAGGTTTGGTGCCCTGCTTCGCACCATTGGATTTCCCGCCTGATATCTGGCGCTCGCTCGCACCCTCTGCCAAGGCGACCCGATGAAGCGCACTCCAATCGCCGGCGGCTGCTTTCTTATCGCCCCGATCCTGATGGGATTCGGCATCGGCATCGCAACCGGCGATGCGATGCGCGGGGTCATCCTCGGCACCGCGGCCGGGATCCTCGCCGCCCTCGCCGTCTGGCTGCTCGACAGCCGGCGCCGCTAGGCTCAGGCGATCTTTCGCCCCGCCCAGATCACCCGGCCGATGCAGTGGATCGAGCCGATCTCGCAATCGGGCCAGTCGGGATAGGCGGGATTGTCCGACTGCACCGTCACCCGCCGCCCGGTCGGGTCGATCGCCAGCCGCTTGACGACGAGCACGTCGTCGGCCCGCAGCACGTAGATCCCGTCGCGGATCCGCTCCATGCAATCGCCAAGGTCGACCAGGATGTCGTCGCCGGCGCTCAGCGTCGGCGCCATGGAATCGCCGTCGACCCGGATGATCGATAGCCGCGAGGGCGGTGAGGGGGTCAGCCCTTTCAGCCATTTCTCGTCGAAGGCGAGATAAGGGCCGCCCCGCTCCTCGCCGGCGAAGCTGCCCGGCCCGGCCGAAGCCTGGACGAGGATCCGCTTGACCGGGACCAGGCCGCCGGCACGGCCCTCGGGTTCGGGCGGACCCCCGAGTAGGACTTCGGACACGCCGAAGAAGCGGGCGAGCTTCTTGCGTTCCTCTTCCTTGAGCTTCTTGGGGACGCCGCGGCGAACGAACTGCTGAATGTAGGCCGGGTTGCGGCCGAGCATTCGCGACAGCCCGGCAAAGTCCTCCCCGCGCTCGGCGCAAAGCCGTTCGATCGTCGCGCGGACATCGGATTCCATCGGTGGTCTCATAAATGTAGGAATGTCCCTAGACAAGTGGCGATATTATACTTGACATACCCATTGGCCTAGCCTAGAACCGTTTCCACAGAGGGAAACGATCATGGCAAGCGCACTTTCAGCACCGCACTTTCACAACGAGGAAAAGGCATTTTCCTACGTGGAGGCTCGCGTGTGGCCGGACGGACCCGTTTGTCCACATTGCGGCGGCGTCGCGAAGCTCGGCAAGCTCAAGGGCAAAACTACCCGCCCCGGCCTGTGGAAGTGCTATCAGTGTCGCAAGCCGTTCACCGTGCGCATGGGGACCGTTTTTGAGTCCAGCCATGTGCCGCTGCATATCTGGCTACAGGCGATGTTTCTGGTCGCCGGCAGCAAAAAGGGCATCAGCTCCAATCAGCTTCACCGCATCCTCGGCGTCACCCTCAAGACCGCCTGGTTCATGTCGCACCGTGTCCGCGAAGCCATGCGCGAAGGCGAGCTTGCGCCGTTCGGGCAGGGCGGTGGCGCGGTTGAGGTCGATGAGACTTTCATCGGCCGCAAGAAGGGCAAGCCGGTTCGCGGCGCCTATCATCAAAAGATGGCCGTCCTTGGCCTCGTGGACCGCGACAGCGGGCGCTGCCGTCTGTTCCATGTCGAGAAGGCCGCCGGCAGTGTCATTCAGCCGATCGTGCTTGAGAACCTCTCCCGCGAAGCGCGGCTGATGACCGACGAGAACTATATGTATCGCCGGATCGGCCGCGAGTTCGCAGAACACTCCAGCGTGAAGCATTATGACAAGGAGTATGTGCGCGGCGATGTGACCACGAACACCGTCGAAGGCGCGTTCAGCATCTTCAAGCGCGGCATGCGTGGCGTCTATCAGCACTGTGCCGAGAAGCACTTGCACCGCTATCTGGCGGAGTTCGAGTTCCGCTACAGCCACCGCGAAGCGACCGGCTGCAACGATGAAGACCGCGCAACCCGCATTCTTGATGGTATCGTGGGCAAGCGCCTAACCTACCAAAGGACTAGTGCGAGGGCCTGATGCCACCAAAGAAGAACCCGGAAACCCCGGAGGAACAGGCGAAGCGGTTCCGAAAGGAAGCCCGAAAGCTAATAAAAAGTGGCGAACTCGACCCCGACGCGGGCGGTGAGGCCGTTGACCACTTGGTCAGGCGTCAGGGGGGCGCCGCAGATCCTCAAAAACGTCCTTAGCAGGGAAGCCGACGACTGGGTCATCGTTGCCGGCCATGACCTCCTGCACCCTATCAATCGGGCACACATAGGCGACGCTCCCTTCGCGCCTAACCAGCGCCAACTGGCGCCTTGAACCGTCTGCGCCGACGACTTGCACGGTCTGCATGATGGCTCCTTTCAGAATCCTGTTGCGTTCTGCGTGGCCGCAGGATACAGAATAGCCACGCAAGAACCTTTCGCGGGGCTTTCAAGATGGCTGAAATCACCAAATACCCCTGTCCTCCTTACGCCACGTTCGCGCCTTTCCTCAATTTTCTCAACAAGTTGCGCGATACTCAAGTGCCGTCACGAATCGACCCGTCAGTGTTCGGTAACGCCTCCGGCAGCTTGAGCTACAGTGTAATTGCAGCGCTGAAAGTTCTCAAGCTAATTGACGCAAGCGGCGCACCCAAGCGCGCTTTCGTCGAGCTGGTCAACGCGAGCGATGAAGAGCGGCCTCACCTGCTCCGCGAGGCGCTGCCGGCAGCCTATCCGACGTTCTTTGATGGCACGTTCAATATCAACACGGCGACCGCCGGACAGTTCGATGAGCATCTGCGCGAACGCTACGACGCCAGGGGTTCGACCATCGACAAGGTAGCGTCCTTTTTCATCGCGGCGGCGAATTATACCAACCTGGGGCTGTCGCAGCTCGTCAAGGACCGGAAGCCGACTGCCTCGTCGGCCAGCTCTGGCCGCAGCAAGAAGCAGCGTAGGCAGGTTCAGGAAACTGGCGGCGCGGGTGAAACCCCGCCGCCGCCACCGCCTCCGCAGGTCACAGAGAAGGCGCTGGAATACAAGCTCGTGGATCTGATGTCCGAAGCGCTGGAGAAGCCGGATGTCATGCAGGCGATCATCACGGTAGTGACGTTCCTCAAATCCCGCGAAGCCGAGAAAAAGAAAACGGCGGCCAATCCATGATCAGCCGCCGCAATCTTTCGAGTGACCAGCCCAGCCCTCGCAAAGCGCGGGCCGGTCAGAACCACCGGCAAAAGGAGGACAAGATGGTCTGGCTGACCACCCGTAGGAGATAGGAGACGGGTTTCGACCCGTCCTACTCCCTGCCCCCTTCCACAAGGGGTAAGAGCGACGGCGCGTTTTCCCTCCAAAGGACGGCGCGCCGTCGTGCTTTATATAGGTGATATCGTTAGCAACTGCAAAATCCCTGCCGTTGCCTATTCAGGCGGGAACGCCAGCAGAATCGCAATCAGCCCAACGGTCATTAAACCGCCAAAAGCCTTCCATGCCGCCTTTCGCGGCTCATCGTCGTTCAGCGCGTCGTAAACATCAATCGGCGCGTAAGCGAGATTCAGCACGAGCACCACGATTGCCAGCCAGTAGGCGATGTGCCGCAGGTCCATTTTTCGGGGCATAGCAAGTCTCTCTGGGTATGCAAAGTATCATACCGCGAACGCGATAGGATTTTACTTACTGAGTTCCGTTCAACCGATTGGCAATCGTTAACCTTTATCGGCGAGCAACACAAAATCCGCCTCCGTATTCCCGGTCCTGACTCGGCCGAAATCGCGGCCCGGCTGGTTAATGGAATCGAGGAAGCGGACTGGGGCATCCCG
>DASTDZ010000093.1:0-2964 GCA_035710105.1 Sphingomicrobium sp.
CAAGAGCGCCTATGTCGCCGCCAAGCACGGGGTGGCCGGCTTTGCCAAGACCGTGGCGCTGGAGGCGGCGAGGGACGGGGTTACCGTCAATTGCATCTCGCCGGGCTACGTCTGGACTCCGCTGGTCGAAAACCAGATCCCCGATACGATGAAGGCGCGCGGGCTGACGCGGGAGCAGGTGATGAACGACGTGCTCCTCGCCGCCCAGCCGACCAAGCGCTTCGTCACGCCCGAACAGGTGGCGGCGCTCGCGCTCTTCCTCTGCCGCGACGAAGCGGCGTCGATCACCGGCGCCAACATCAGCATGGACGGCGGCTGGACCGCGCAATAGCTTGCATGGCGATGCGCTCCGTCCTTGCCATTTCGCTCGCTTGCCTTGGCGGCTGCGCGGTGATGACCCCGCCGCCCGAGGTCGTCGCCAGCCCGGCGCTCGACTGGCGGGCGGTGGCGACCCAGTCCGACCGCGAGCGGCTTCGCGGCTGGCGCACCGCCTTCACCCAGGCGCTCGCCGAAGCTCGGGCGAGCGGTCATGGAGCCGAGATTGCCCGCGAGGGCGCGCTGCTACTGCCCGATGCCGCGCTTGGCGGTGGGCCGATGCCCAACGGGCTCTACCGCTGCCGGGTGATCAAGCTCGGCGGCAAGTCGCCCGGCATGCTCGATTATATCGCTTATCCCTATTTCACCTGCCGAGTTGACCAGCAGGGGCGGCTGCAGGGCTTCACCAAGCTGACCGGATCGCAGCGGCAGGTCGGTCGGATCTATCCGGCCCAGCCGATGCGGCAGGTGTTCCTTGGCACGCTGATCCTTGGCGACGAGGCGCGGGCGATGCACTATGGGGTAGACCGCGAGCGCGACGTGGCGGGCTTCGTCGAGCGAATCGGGCCGGGCCGGTGGCGGATGGTGATGCCCTGGCCGCACTTCGAATCGAAGCTCGACGTGATGGAGCTGGTCCCCGCGAGCTGAGGAGCGCGTTTGAAGATGAAGATTGCAATTGCCGCCGGACTGATCGCCATGATGCTTTCGACCGCCGCCCCCGCCGCCACCATCGCCGAGGGCGTGAAGGCGGACATGCCGCAGCTGATGGCGCTTTACCGCGACCTCCACGCCAACCCCGAGCTCAGTATGCAGGAGGTTCGAAGCCCCGCGAAGCTGGCGGCCGAGATGCGCAAGCTCGGCTTTACGGTCACCGAAAAGGTCGGAAAGACCGGTGTCGTCTCGGTAATGAAGAACGGCGAGGGTCCGGTGCTGATGATCCGCGCCGACATGGACGGGTTGCCGGTCGTCGAGCAAACCGGGCTGCCTTATGCGTCGAAGGTCCGCGCGGTCGCCCGCTCCGGGGTCGAGACAGGGGTCATGCACGCCTGCGGGCACGACACGCACATGACCGCCTTCATCGGTACCGCCCGCCGGCTGGCTGCGATGAAGGATCAATGGTCGGGAACGCTGGTCATGATCCTCCAGCCGGGCGAGGAAACCGGCGAGGGCGCCGTGGCGATGCTCGAGGATGGCCTCTACACCCGGTTCCCCAAGCCGCAGGCGGTGCTCGCCTTCCATGATGCCGCCGCGCTTCCGGCGGGCGTGATCGGAGTGACGCCCGGCTATGCGCTCGCCAACGTCGACAGCGTCGATATCCTGGTGAAGGGCGTCGGCGGACATGGCGCCTACCCGCACACGACCAAGGATCCGATCGTTCTGGCGTCGCGGATCGTCACCACGCTGCAGACCCTGGTCAGCCGCGAGAACGACCCCGCCGACCCGGCGGTGATCACCGTCGGCAGCTTGCAGGCCGGCGCCAAGCACAACATCATTTCCGACGAGGCGCGGCTGCAGATCACGGTGCGCAGCTACGAGCCCGACGTGAGGCAGCGCCTGCTGGACGGAATCAGGAGGGTAGCGCGCGGCGAAGCGATCGCGGCGGGGATGCCCGAGGACCGGATGCCGGTCGTCACCATCCGCGAGGCCGAATATACGCCCGCAACCTATAATACCGAGAAGCTGTCCAACCGGACACTGGAGCTGTTCCAGCAGCATTTCGGCGCCGAGCGCGCGCTCCAGACCCCGGCGGTGATGGGGGGCGAGGATTTCAGCCGCTACTGGCTGGCCGACAAGTCGATCGAGAGCCTGATATTCTGGGTCGGCGGAACGCCGATCGAGAAATGGAAGGCCGCCGGCGGCGACCCGCAGAAGCTTCCTTCGCTGCACAGCCCCTTCTGGGCGCCGGACGCCGAAGCGGTCGTCTCGACCGCGACCGAAGCCATGACTCTCGCGGCCCTCGACGTTTTGAAGAAGGGCTAGCGCGCCTCCGTTATTCGGCTGCCCACTGCGCGGTCTTCTCGAGGATCGTGATCTCGCGAAGAAGCGCGTCGACGCTGTTGGTCAGCTCAGGCAGCATCGTGATCTGATGCCGCGCGCCGCGATAGGATTCCACCAGCAGCATCGCGTCGATCAGGATCGGTACGACCAGGCTTTCCGGATCCTCGAGCTCGGTCAGCGCCTGCAGCTTCTCGAGCGCCTTGCGCCGCGCCCGCTCCGGGTCGGACAAGACCGCCGCGCGTCCAATCGCCCATCCCATCACCGCACCTCCGTTTGAGCCGAGACTAGACGAGCGCGCGGGGCAGGGAAGTTCGCCCGAACGCGCGATTGAGGCGGCTCGGCGTTACCCGCGTTTAACGGTCAGGCGCTGGCGGCGTTGAGTCGCTCGACCTGGGCGGGGGAAAGCTCGAGCTCCAGGGCCGCGACCAGCTCGGACAATTGCTCGAGGCTGGTGGCGCTTGCGATCGGCGCGGTGACGCCCGGCTGCGCCATCGTCCAGGCGAGCGCGACCGAGGCAAGCGCGGCACCGGTCTCGGCCGCGACCTCATCCAGCGCGGCAAGCACGCGTTTCCCCTTGCCTTCGAGATAGTCGATGTTGCGAAGCCCCCGGAGCGATTTGCCGAGGTCCTCGCGCGAGCGGTACTTGCCGGT
>DASTDZ010000094.1:0-3846 GCA_035710105.1 Sphingomicrobium sp.
GCCTGGAGCCGGCGGACGACCGTTTCCTGGCCGATGCGTTCGAGCAGCCCCGCCATTTCCGGACCGCTGTCGCGGCCGGTGATTGCAAGGCGAAGCGGGTGGAACAGCGCGCGCCCCGTCTGCCCGGTCGAGGCCTTGAGCCGTTCGGTCATTTGCCGCCAGGGCTCGTCGCTCCAATCGAGGCCGGCCGCGATCGCCGCCGCCTCGCGCGCCACCGCCCGCTCGTCGTGGCTGAGCTCCGGCGGCTCGATCTCGCCGTGCAGGACCGGCATCCACTCGGCGAAGTCTTCGACCCGCTGCAGGTTCGGGCGGATCAGGGCCCAGTCTTCGGCACGAGCTTCGGGGGGCAAGCGCCCCCTCGCCTCGTCGAAACCCATGCCGTGAACCAGCCGCGCGTTGATCAGCTCGACTTCGTGCGGGTCGAAATGCGCGGGCGCCCGGCCGAAATGCGCGAAGTCGAACACCTCGGCGAGCGCGTCCAGCGACGTCATGGGCTCCACGGGCTGCGAGGTGCCGATCCGCGCCAGCACCGACAGCAGGGCCATCGGCTCCAGGCCCTTCTCTCGAAGCTGCTGGACCCCGTAGGAGCCGAGCCGCTTCGACAATTTGCCCTCGGCCGCCACCAGCAGCGCCTCGTGCGCGAAGGCCGGCGCGCTTGCGCCCAGCGCCTCGAACATCTGGATCTGAACGGCGCTGTTGGACACATGGTCCTCGCCCCGCACGACATGGGTGATCGCCAGGTCGATGTCGTCGATCACGCTCGGCAGCAAATAGAGCCAGCTCCCGTCCTCGCGGCGGACGACCGGGTCGGACAGCAATTTCGGATCGAACTTCTGTGGGCCGCGGACGAGATCGGTCCATTCAATCGCCCGGTCATGGTCGAGGCGAAATCGCCAGTGCGGCTTGCTCCCCTCGGGCGGCGCCTCGCCTTCGGGCTTGCGCTCATAGACCGGCGGCAGACCGCGGCCGAGCAGCACCTTGCGGCGAAGCTCGAGCTCGTCGGGAGTTTCGTAGCAGGCATAGACCCGCCCCTCGCGCTTGAGACGTTCGAACTCGCGTTCGTAGAGCGCGAATCGTTCGGACTGGCGGACGATCCGCTCGGGCCTCAGGCCAAGCCAGTCGAGGTCGTCGCGGATCGCCCGGTCGAACTCCTGGGTCGAGCGCTCGCGGTCGGTGTCGTCGATGCGAAGGATGAACGCGCCCGCGTTCTTCCTGGCGAACAGGAAATTGTGGAGCGCGGTGCGGATATTGCCGACATGCAGCCGGCCAGTCGGCGAGGGCGCGAAGCGGGTGACGACGCTCATGAAGGGCGCGGCCCGGTGTGAAAGGCGTTGGTGATCGGATAGCGGCGGTCGCGGCCGAAATTGCGGGCGCCGATCTTGACTCCCGGCGGTGCCTGGCGCCGCTTGTATTCGGCGCGAAGCAGCATGCGCTCGATATCGCCGACCAGCTGCAGATCGGCGCCGGTGGCGAGCGCGACTTCCCTGACCGACATTTCCTTGTCGACCAGCCCCTCCAGGATCGGGTCGAGCACCGCATAGGGCGGAAGCGAATCCTCGTCCTTCTGGCCCGGCCGAAGCTCCGCCGAGGGCGGCTTGGCGATCACCCGCTCCGGCATCACCGGCCCGTCGGGGCCGAGCGCGCCTTCCGGCTTCACCCGGTTGCGCCATTCGGACAGCGCAAAGACGGTGGTCTTGTAGGCGTCCTTCAGGACTGAATAACCGCCGGCCATGTCGCCGTAGAGCGTCGCGTAGCCGACGCTCATCTCGCTCTTGTTGCCGGTCGTCAGGAGCATCTGCCCGCCGGTGTTGGACAGCGCCATCAGGGTCACCATCCGAAGCCGCGCCTGGACGTTCTCGGCGGCGGTCCCGGCCAAGTCCGGGAGCATATCGCCGAACGCGTCGACGGCCGGCACGATCGGGATGACGTCATGGCGGCAGCCGAGAAGACGGGCGCATTCGCGCGCGTCCTCGAGGCTTTCGGCGCTCGTGAACTTCGACGGCATCATCACGCCCCACACGCGCTCCGGTCCCAGCGCGTCGACCGCGATCGCCGCCGAGAGCGCGCTGTCAATTCCGCCGGACAGGCCAAGGATCACTCCGGGGAAGCCGTTGCGGTCGACATAATCGGCAAGGCCGACCATCATCGCGTGGTAGACGTCCTCGGGATAGGGATCGAGGCGGTGGAGGTCGCGCGTGACGCAGCGCCAGCCGTCCTTTTTCCGCCGCCACTCGGTCAGGACCAGCGCCTCTTCCCAGTCGGGCAGCTGCACCGCGAGCTCGCCGTCCGGGTGCATGACGAAGGACGAGCCGTCGAACACGATTTCGTCCTGGCCGCCGACTCGGTTGACATATGCCATGGCGAGTCCGGTCATGCCGGTACGGGAGCGCACGAGGTCCTGGCGGAGATCGTCCTTGTCGAGTTCGTAGGGGCTGCCATTGGGGACGAGCAGGAATTCCGCGCCCCGTTCGGCGAGGTGTCCGCAGACATTTTCCTGCCAGATGTCCTCGCAGATCGGGATACCGATCCGCACGCCCCGGAACTCGATCGGCTCGGGCAGCGGGCCGGGCGTGAAGATTCGCTTCTCGTCGAAGGTCCCGTAATTGGGCAGCTCGCGCTTGAGCGTGCGGGCGAGCACGCGGCCCTCGTTGGCGAGCAGCACCGCGTTGTAGGTCGCGCCCTCCTCGGCGACGATCGTCGGGATCAGCATCGCCGGCCCCGGCCTGGCGGTCGCCTCGATCAGCCGGTCGGTAACCTCCATCGTCCGCCGGACGAACTCGGGCTTGAGCACCAGGTCCTCGGGCGGATAGCCGGTCACCTGCAGCTCGGGGTAAAGGATGAGGTCGGCCCCCGCCGCACGGTCGCGGACGGCAAGCATCGCCTCGGCATTGGCGTCGAGGTCGCCGACGCGCTGGTTCATCTGCGCGAGCGCGATGGTGAGGCGATCGGTCATGCCCCTGCGCATTTAACGCACGGGGGCGGCTCGGCAAGGCGGGCTCCGAGTCTTGGGCTTTGCGTGTCGGGCCCGGCGTGGCTAAGGCAGGCGCCACCGTCGCTGGGGGAATGCGCCGCCATGAAACTGCTCGCCGGGAACAGCAACCCGCCGCTGGCCCGATCGATCGCCGACTATCTGGAGATGCCGCTGACGCAGGCGAGCGTGCGCCGCTTCGCCGACGAGGAGGTGTTCGTCGAGATCAACGAGAACGTCCGCGGCGAAGATGTCTTCGTCCTCCAGTCGACCAGCTACCCGGCCAACGACAATCTGATGGAGCTGCTGATCTGCATCGACGCGCTTCGCCGCGCTTCGGCCAAGCGGATCACCGCTGTCCTCCCCTATTTCGGTTATGCGAGACAGGACCGGAAACCCGGTCCGCGGACCCCGATCTCGGCCAAGCTGGTCGCCAACCTCATCACCGTCGCCGGCGCCAGCCGGGTGCTGACGATGGATCTGCACGCGGGCCAGATCCAGGGCTTCATCGACATCCCGACCGACAATCTGTTCGCTTCGCCGGTCATCGCGGCCGACATCCGCGCCCGCTTTTCGACCGACAATCTGACCATGGTCTCGCCTGACGTCGGCGGGGTGGTGCGCGCGCGGAGCCTCGCCAAGCGCCTCAACAACGCGCCCCTGGCAATCGTCGACAAGCGCCGCGAGCGCGCCGGCGAATCGGAGGTGATGAACATCATCGGCGACGTCGACGGGCGCACCTGCATCCTGATCGACGACATCGTCGATTCGGCCGGCACTTTGTGCAACGCGGCCGCCGCGCTGAAGCAGCAGGGCGCGATCGAGGTCTATGCCTATTGCACCCACGGCGTGCTGTCGGGCGGCGCCTCGGCGCGGGT